>CAYQLE010000017.1:0-13354 GCA_964418265.1 uncultured Candidatus Saccharibacteria bacterium | reverse complement strand
GGTTTTTATTATTATATTGAGAATAAAAAGACAAAAAACACAGACAATCAAATAACTAAAGATATAGAACAAGAGGTAAAAACTACCCTTACAGACACGGGATTGATTTCAAAATCAATCACTAAAACCACCACAGAATGCATCAAGAATGTAGTACCTTGTAGCCAACAAAAAACTTTACTAGAAGTTGATGAATTAGTTAGAGTTGGTTCTAGTGAAAATTTGAAAACTCTAGCTTTATTTATTGAAACCTTACCTCCAGGAGATTATTTACAAGAGGTTATTAGACGAACAGCAACAATAACTAACACAGATTCACTTCCAGAAGTAATTTCATTAATTCAAACATCAAAAAATCCAGATGTTATAAGAGTTGCACAGGAAATATTTGCCAGAAAAGCAGATGAAGAATCAATAAAAAAAGTTTTAGATATTTATAACTCAAAAAAAACATCGAGCGAACTTCGTGATTTAATTGAAAGAACACTCACATATGTATATCAGACCGAAATGGTAAATCAGGTGTATATTAATCTTCTGAACGATGATTCAATATCTGACGGAATTTTTACATCAATTACTTCTGCGTTAGCAATGGATGGAAGACCGCCATCTGTTGATGCCTTGACTAGAAAATTGAATACTCTTGCTATAGCAAAAAACTGCTTATACTTTATTACAGAAGAATGTGCTACCGAAAAGATACTCATACTCAGTGCTGCGATAATGGACAAAATAGATAACCCTCTTGCTGAACAAAGCCTGCAAACTGCTGCGTCAGGAGAAAATAAATTTTCAACAAACCCTTTAACCAGAACGACAGCCATAACAGCACTCAGAAAATTTCCAAGTCAAGAGACAAAAGATTTACTTAAAGTACTCGAGGAAGATCCGTCTGTGAGTTTTATAGCAACAGAAATTTTGGAAAGTCTAAAGTATTTTTTTGACACGCCTCATTGATCATAACTACACATTATTATATAGAGGAGTTCGAACATCCTCCCATGCGCGGAGCACGACAAAATCACCTTAATTCACGAGGTGATTTTTATTAACTTAAAACGAGTTCGAACATGATATACTTTTTTCATGGAATCAAAATCTGAGACTCTTAATGAACAGGTGCAATTTGCATATGAATTATATAAATTAAGTGACGAACAAAAAGAAGAATTAAAGGATAGGATTAAGAAGTTTGATGGCTTAATAAGAGTATTTGTGCATCCGCTTGCGGTTAGAGCGGATGATAAGCCTATTGAAAACCATGATAGAGTTTTAAAAATACTTGGAAGAACCTTGTCCTCAGAAAACGCACCTTCAATAATAGTTCTTGAAAATTCTTCAAGAATAGAAGAGTGGAAGGAATCTCGGGGAGATAAATCATCAGTAGCACACGACGTCTATGTAGTACCGACTATTCGAGATTATCCATATCCTTTAATTGATGGAAAATCTGAACCCTCTAAAGATGACAGCGGATGTTTGAGAGACGAAGATTTTACATACGTCGAAGAAGGATTCAAAAACTTTATTGAGTTCCTTAACAGCATTGGAGTAAAAAAGGTACTCGTGGGTGGTACTAGATTAGAAATTAGAGAGGATCACATTACAAGATGTGTTGGAAATTTTATCCAATTCATGAAGCAATATAGTGATGTTGAATTAAAGATGTCATTAGGAACCGCTCCTATAAATAGAACAGATATCAAGGCCATTCACCCTGAATTACTCTGAGGCTACCTATCTTAAACCTTCCTTAATTATAGCCATCCAAACATCGTCTAAAGTGCGAATCTTTTGCTGGCAATTATACAATACGACGATAGAGACAATAGATTTCAATCATACCAAGGATAAAAGATGTCTTATTTCCCTTGTTGTAGTCTCCAAATCCCCCACAGCTCTTCCCCACTCAAAGGTTCGAAAGCTGTCCTGCCAAGTGAGCTATAGTAAAGCAAAGTAAGTTGTTCTTTTTAGTTTTTATGATAATGTAAAAAAAGAAAGGAATCTTAAATGAAAGAATTATTGAGATCAATTGACCAGAAGTGTGATGACCGTGTCGCAGATTTTTACAACAGCTTAATTGCTTTGTTGTTAATACAGCTATTTTGGAGCTTAGCGATTATTGGCTCAATAACGTCACCAATGTTATTTTTCCAAGACAATCTCTGGATGAAACTGTTTGGCGGGGTCGTGTTTCTACTTTCGCCAATTAGTATTCTAAACGGGATTTATACGATCAAGAGTGCTAGTTGGCATTTTTGGAACACTCTTAAAAACAGAATGCTTGAATGGTATGAATGGTTTGACTAATCTGAATTAGTGCGCCCACTTGGAGAGATCCTTGTGAGCGTTTTTTATTAATTTTTAAATCCCAATTCTATCTGTCTAAAGTCTAAAAGAAACTAAATAAAGTCTATAATTAGAACCCACTCAACAAACTTCGCCAACAGGCTAATTTTTTGGTAACATTAAGTCAATCGTGGCTTTTTCACACTCAAAAAGAAATACAAAATTGATTTTAGTAAGTTTTCTATTATTAACCACTGTTGTTCTAACGGGGTTTTTAGTTACTAAGTTAAAAAATGAGTCGCGTCCACAAGCTGTTGATTTATCTGATCCAAGATGCACAGAGAGTAATTCTGCATATTTGAATTCATCACTGCCAATTCCTGAAAGAGTAGACGACCTATTAGGAAAAATGACAGACAATGAGAAATTTGGTCAGATGATGATTATTGAAAAAAGTAGCATTCATGAAGTTGAAGAAATTTCTCGATACAACTTAGGAGCGCTTCTCAGTGGCGGAGGCTCTGGTCCAAAAAAGGATACGCCGGAGGCATGGCTTCAAATGACAAATGAATTCCAAGAAACAACAAAGAAAACCTGCTTAAGAATCCCCCTTCTCTATGGTATCGATGCGGTTCATGGACATGGCAATGTACTAGGAGCTACCGTGTTTCCTCACAAATTGGGATTGGCGGCAACACGTAGTCCTGATTTGGTGAGACGAATTGCCGAAGCAACCGCTCAAGAATTGGAGGCTACGGGTATTTACTGGACTTTTTCTCCCAACCTCGACGTAGCAGGAGATATTCGATGGGGTAAAGCATTTGAAACATTTGGATCTGATACGGCAACAGTAGCAGAATTGGGATCGGCCTTTATTCAAGGAACTCAAAATTCTTCAAAAGGATACTTTAATGTTGTAGCTACCGCTAAACATTATATCGGAGGAGGAGCTATGGAATACGGCACCTCACGTAATAAAGATTTTAAAATTGAAGAAGGAAATATCACTTTAGATGAAAAGACCCTACGACAAACTCACCTAGTTCCCTTCCAAAAAGCAGTTGAGAGTGGAGTTCAGGTGGTCATGGTAAGCACTGCAACCTGGAATGGAGCCATGAATACTTCAAATAAATATCTTTTGACTGATGTACTGAAAGATGAGCTCGGGTTTTCTGGTTTTATAGTTTCAGATTGGTATGCCGTATATCTGGTTACCCCCAATCGATATGATGCAGTAGTTCAATCAATTAATGCAGGAATAGACATGGTGATGACGCCATTTGAGTACAAAGATTTTATTATTAACATGCAGAAAGCTGTAGCAAGTGGTGACATTAGCAAAGAACGTGTAGACGATGCAATAAGAAGAATCCTCACAGTGAAATTTAAAGCAGGTTTATTTGATAGACCGAACCCCACAGAGGAAGGATTAGCGGTGGTAGGAAGTGCGGAACACCGAGCGTTGGCACGAGAAGCAGTTCGCACCTCTCAGGTATTACTCAAAAACACCAATACTGCCCTGCCAATATCTAAAAATGTATCGCGTATTATTGTTGCAGGATCAGCTGCAGATAATTTAGGACGTCAGGCAGGAGGATGGACTACCGAGTGGCAAGGTATTGATGGTAATTATGGAGTTGTAGGTACGACAATACTGCAGGCTATACAAGAAAGCGTTTCCGAAAATACCAACGTTGAATACAACAAGGAAGGAAATTTCCCTAAAAACAAAACACTGGCTGATGTAGGAATTGCTGTCGTGGGTGAAAAGCCCTATGCCGAAGGTTGGGGAGACAACCCTAACCCCAGCCTAAGCGCGGAGGATTTAGCGACGATTCAAAAAGTGAAAGAACGAAGCAAGAAGATTGTGGTTGTTATGGTCACAGGAAGACCTCTGAACATCAAAGATAACATTGACTCGTGGGACGGAGTAGTGGCTTCTTGGCTTTCAGGTAGCGAGGCAAGAGGCGTAACAGATACTTTGTTTGGAGATTATCCATTTGTTGGAAGTCTCCCTATGCCTTGGCCACTACAATAGTTAAATCTTCTTTACCTTTAGAATTCTCTTCTGTGCCTGTCGTGCTTCTGATGCATTTATTTTGAGGCTTTTTTTATTTGCATCAGCAGATCGCTTAAGCGCTTTCGAAGCATTCCAGTTTTTCTTTGAATTAGACATGGGGATATTTTATCATGATAACCACAGAATGAAAGCCAGTTAAACAAAGAAACTTTGTAGTATACTAAAATCATTCTTATGGGAAACTTAAAATATGAACACTGTTGATATAAAAGTGGGCTATTTTCTAGCATATAGACAGATTAAGAGATCGAGCTACTGGATTACTACTTTGATTGTTTTTATAATGTCGATAACTTTTTTGAACCTTGTTGTGGTGAGTGGAATCTTGGTTGGATTAATTTCCGCTTCAAGTGACGATTTCAGAACACGCTATTCAGGTGATGTTTTCGTTGAACCAAAAGCAGAATACAAATACATAGATAACAGTAAATATATTTATGATATAGCATCAAACCTACCAGAGGTAAGTGCTGTAAGTATGCGGTATTTAGAATCTGTAGAGCTTGAGGCAAACTACAAAAGACTCGTTACAAGTAACATGGTGAAAGACACTTCTCGATCCACCTTAACAGGAATCGACCCTGTATTAGAAGACAAAGTAACAGGTCTCTCAAACCTCATAGTTGAGGGTGAGTATTTGAGCAGTGATGATACCAATCAGATTTTGATCGGAAGTAGCTTATTAGAGCAATATTCTGATGCCTTCGAGGAAAGCACACTGGAGAACATTGGTGTAGGGAGTAAAATTAGACTAAATATTGGGGATATAAGCCAAGAAGTAACTATTAAGGGTATTGTGAAGACGAAAACAGGCGAAATTAGCGGGCGAGTGTTTATGGAACAAAAACAGATGAGAAACATAACAAGCAGAAATTATGATCAGTCAAATGAAATTGCTATTTCTCTTAAGTCTCTTGCCGATGCCGATAATATTAAAAATTTTATAGTAGACAGCCAAGTCGATAAAAGCGCTTTAGTACAAAACTGGGAAGAAGCTCAGGGAAGTTTTTTTAAAGATCTGGCATCCACCTTTGCTATTTTAGGAAATGTAATCGGTGTCACTGGTTTAGGAGTTGCCTCAATTACCATTTTTATTGTAATTTTTATCAACGCAATAAGCCGAAAGAAGTTCATTGGTATAATGAAAGGTGTAGGGATAAGTGGTGGCGCAATTAGATATTCATATATTTTTCAATCATTTTTTTACGCTTCTATAGGTACTGCACTTGGCTTACTAATTTTGTATGGCTTGTTGGTTCCCTACTTTGCACAAAATCCCATCAATTTTCCTTTTAGTGATGGAATTTTGGCAGTGTCTGCCGTAGGTACAATTTGGAGAGTTGGTTTACTTGTTATAACCACATTGATTGCAGGCTTTATTCCCGCACAGCTTATTATTAGAAAAAATACCCTTGATTCTATTTTAGGAAGATAATAAATATGTTAACTGCTAAAAATATTGTAAAGAAATTTGATAATGGTGGAGAGGAAACAACTATTTTGAAAGGTATTGATTTTGCTGTAAAAACAGGACAGTTCGTAGCTATGGTGGGTAGATCTGGTGCAGGAAAAAGTACCCTGATGTATATCTTGAGCCTTCTTGATCAGCCAACAGAGGGTAGTGTTGAAATTGATGGGGTTGATGTAGGAAAATTGTCAGACAAGGAGGCTGTAGATTTTAGACTCAATAACTTTGGGTTTATATTTCAAGAGTATGCTCTCCTTCCGGAATTAACAGCAATAGAAAACGTAGTGTTGCCTCTTTTAATGCGCGGAGAGAAGAAACAAGCAGCATACGACATTTCTACAAAAATATTGGGTGAGGTTGGACTATCTACTAAATTACACAATCTTCCAAGCCAGCTTTCTGGTGGTGAACAACAAAGAGTAAGTATTGCGAGAGCGGTGGCTCATAAACCAAAGATTATTTTTGCAGATGAACCAACCGCTAATCTTGATACCGAAAACTCTACTGAAATTATGAATATCTTTCTTCGCCTCAACCATAATGGACAAACCATTATAATGGTTACTCATGAATTGGAATACGCAGAACTTACCCATCGTATTGTAGAATTGCGTGATGGTTTAATCATCAAAGATAAGAAATTTTCGTCCCTTAAATAACCTTGTCTTCAGACCGACTTTCCACTTCAACCACTTCAACAACCTTTACCAGCTTCTCGTCTTTTAGTTTTTTATTTTCTTTTTGCAGTCTTGAGATCGTGAAAGAATTTGAAATAGATTCGGGAAGTGTAACCACGAGCGCCGCAAGTATCCCCATGAGAATAGATGCTGAGATAATGACAGCAAGAGGTGCAGTGATAGTCCATGCAAAAAATGTAACGGTTACAGAGAATACGTTTTGTAATACAAATATTACTGAGATAGCGCCGAGTAGTAAGCCAGATAGTAGTGAGAACATATAAAAAGTATATGCTACTATTTTACCTTTGTCCATACCAGCTCGCTTGCCATCCTTTCATTTCTGATATCTCTTCGTTCTGAGCAGAGATAATTGCAACTGCAAGATCCTTGATTTCCTGGTGTTTTGCATTAGTGAGCGCCGACTGTGCCATCTCTACTGCTCCCTGATGGTGTACAATCATCTCGGAAAGAAAGGCTTGATCGAAGGCGTCCCCTGTCTTACCGTGAAGTCCCGCATTCATATTCATCATTGAATCCTCCATACTCATCGTGTGCCCGTTGTTTGATTGCTGTGTGGCAACCGGTGCTTTATTGGCTCCCGTTACGTATCCAACACCAAGACCTAAAACTAAAGTGGCGACCGCGATAATAATTGTTGTATTTTTTTGCATACTTTATAATAACATTTTATTTACTACTTTCCCCACCACGCCATTCGTCAATCAGTTTATGATTTCCACTAAGGAGCACTTCTGGTACTTTGTGTTTCTTTCCGTTATATTCGAGTACCTCGGGACGTGTATACATTTCACCAGATGAAATGCGTTCTTCTTCAAGAGAAAGGTGGTCACCGAGCACTCCTTTGATCTGACGTGACACTGTGTCGATGACAAGCATCGCAGGAAGCTCTCCTCCCGTAAGCACATAATCCCCGACAGAAATTTCTTCTGCTTTGAGGATCTTCTTTACCCGAGAATCGATTCCTTCGTAACGTCCACAAATAAGAATAATGTCGGTGAACTTCTTTACCGTGATTTTAGCAAATTCCGTGTCGAGCTTCTTCCCCGCTGGTGCAAAAAAAACAATCTTTGGTTTCTTGGCTTTGCTCTCCTTTTTTGTGTCAAAGGGCACCTTTGACACTTTAGCAATTTTTTTTTGAACAGCTTCGACTGCTTTAAGAATAGGTAAAGCCTGCATCACCATCCCAGGACCTCCTCCGTATGGTTTGTCATCGATACGTACGTAAGGCTTTTCATTCTTTTTTTGTGAGTCGGTTGGTTCTATAAAATCACGGGGATTATAAAAAAAGAAATCAATAAGACTGCTCTTTTTTCCTCTCGCCAAAATCGACTCGTTAAGATACGAGTCGAACATTTGGGGGAATAATGTAATGATGTGAAAACGCATGTTCTTACCTTGGACCAATTAGAGACGGAGATCGTCGAGAGCTTCGTCAACACTCTTAAGTCCTTCTGTTCCCTCCTTGAACCCTCCTTCTGGCTCGTTGATCTTGAGGTTCACACGAGCATTGTTCTTCATTCCAACCACTCGGAGAAGAGTTCGGATAGCCTTGGCAGTGTTTCCCTGTCGACCAATAATCTTACCCATGTCATCGGCATCTACCACAAGAGTCATAAGCACACCCATCTCATCTACTGTTCGAGTAATCTTAACTCCTTCAGGCTTCTCAACAAGAGCTTTCACTACGTATTCTAAAAACTGTGTATCTGTATCCATAAATATAAGTTCAATCGTTATCGGTCTTTAATAAAAAGGTGACACTACTATTATAGTAGAAAAAAGTGAGATGCAACAGGTGGTTGCAGATCTGGACTTGGTTTATTACTTAAGCAGCTGGAACTTCTTCGACAGGAGCAGGTGCTACTTCGGCTTCAGGAGCAGGTGCCGCTGGTGCCGCTGGTGCTGCTGGTGCTGCTGGTGCTGGTACTGCTTCCTCTTCTTTCTTAGCAACGGTCTTCTTAGGAAGAACATTTACCTTCTTCCCCTTGATAACATCTTTTGAGATAAGGAGGTTGTTTACAGTTCCTGTAAGGAGAGCTCCCTTTGAAATCCAGTAGTTGATACGGTCTGCATTGAGAATGGTTCCCTTGTCTGTACGAGCATCGTAGGCCCCCACAATCTCAAGAAATTTACCACTTTTGGTGCTGTTTTGAGATTCAGTAACAACCACACGAAAAGTTGGTTCGTGTTTGCGTCCTGTTCTTTGTAGTCTTACTTTAAGCATGTGAGGGATACTGTAGCAAATCTAGTGTTCTAGGTCAACTCATGCTAATATGCCCTCATATATGACCATAGACAGCCCGACAGTTACCGGCAAAATGTCCATTACCGTCAAAGGTATCGGATACATCAAAAACCCTGATTTTGACCAAGATATTGAGGTACAAAACAACTTCCTTAATACCGCTCTCCATGGAGATGAAGTGGAAGCCAAGCTCCATGCTCAAGTAGAAGGTATGCGTCAGAATGCCGAAGTGACAGCTATTATTCATCGCGCCAAAGCAGGTTTTGTTGGTGTACTCGAGAAAGCTAACGGAATGTCATTCCTCGTACCTGACGACAAGAAAATGTATATGGATCTTGTGATCCCTGCAGACATGACTTTGGATGCAAAAGACGGAGAGAAGGTGTATGCAATCATGACCCACTGGTCTGACCCCAAGAAGAACCCTGAAGGAAAAGTGACCAAGGTACTCGGAAAGAAAGGAGACAATAATGTTGAAATGCTTTCTATTGTTCTTGAAAAAGGTTTCGACACTGACTTCCCTGATGAAGTTGTCGCCGAAGCAAATGAAATTGAGAAGAATCAACGTGCTATTTCACATGAAGAAGTAGCGAATCGCCGAGACATGCGTGACACATTCACCACCACTATCGACCCGCACGATGCCAAAGACTTCGATGATGCCCTTTCCCTCAAAGAACTTCCAAACGGCAACTACGAAGTTGGTATTCATATTGCTGACGTGTCTCACTATGTTCGTGAAGGAAACGCTCTCGACAAAGAGGCTCTCAAGCGTGGATGTTCCATATATCTTGTTGACCGTACTATTCCCATGCTTCCTCATATTCTCTCAACCGATGTATGTTCTCTCAACCCTAATGAAGACAAGCTCACTTTCTCTGCGGTATTTGAACTTACCCCAAACGGACAAGTAGTAACTCGATGGTTTGGGCGTACAGTGATCAACTCTGACAAACGTTTCGTATACGAAGAGGCGCAGGAAGTTATTGATGCTCAAGCGGGAAACTATTTGAAGGAGCTCATGATCTTTAAGGGTCTCGCCGAAGCACTTCGAAAAGAAAAAGTAGCAAACGGAGCAATTGATTTCGAGACAACTGAGGTAAAATTCAAACTCGACGATAACGGCAAACCTCTCGAGGTCTACAAAAAGGAACGTCTCGACACACACCGACTCGTGGAAGACTTCATGCTTCTTGCCAACCGCGAAGTAGCAAAATACTTAGTGGATGAAAAGATGAAAAAGAAAGAAGATCCTATCGGAGTATTTCGTGTTCACCCATCACCAGACAAAGAGAAACTTGGTGAGCTTTCTATTTTCTTAAAGGCTCTTGGTTTTGAATTCGACGTGAAGAAGGATGTCACACCTAAAGATTTCCAAAAACTTATCACCGAAGCAAATGGTGATGTAAACGAGAACCTCATCAAGACCACCACTATCCGCACTATGGCGAAGGCAATTTACGATGTGCACAACACTGGCCACTTCGGACTTGCATTCAAGTTCTATACTCACTTCACTTCACCTATTCGCCGATACCCTGACCTTCTCGTACACCGACTTCTTCAAGATGCACTTGATAATAAGAACAACGACCCACAGAAAACTAATTTCCTCATGCGTGCTTGCAAACAATCTACCGAACAAGAAATCTATGCATCCGACGCCGAGCGAAGCTCTATCAAGTACAAGCAGGTTGAATACATGGTTGACCATGTCGGTCAGGAGTTTAACGGGGTTATCACCGGCGTGACCGAGTGGGGAATCTATGTTGAAGAAGAAGAGACTAAGTGTGAAGGAATGGTGAAGCTTCGCGATATGAATGACGACTTCTACACACTCGATGCAAAGCGCTACATGGTGAAAGGTTCAAAAGGAAAGACTTACACTCTCGGAGACCGCGTAAAGATCAAAGTACTTTCTGCTGACATGGAGAAGAAGGTGATTGATTATAAGTTTGTGTAGTGTAGAAGACGGTCTTCTACACAGTTACTTTAAAAAATCATACTTTCTTATCTTGCATAACTCTTGTTGCTTTTTATTATAATACTCATTGTAACTACTGTAGAAATAGCCTGCTGGGTGCTGAACTAATTCAGAACGAACAGGATTATTATGGATATAATCAAACACCACTTTTAGTTGTCTATTATCACCAACATGAACGGCTTTAAATCGACCTTGAAATAAGGTTCCAACTCTTTCATATTTTTTATTAAAATAAATCGCATAGCTTGTTGTAATTTTTTTAATCAAGACTCCAATTTTGATATTTTGATTTTGCCTAATTAACAAATGAAAATGATTCGGCATCAGACAGTAACCTATCAAATCAAAGCTATCTGCGGGCAGTTGTTTTTTGACATAAGGATTTAGTTTTGAGCGTTTTACCTTAAATTCAGCAGGAAATAAATCATGTTTTATTAGTAAGAGGAAGTATAAATAATCTTGTGTATCTCGGAAAATATCCATCTTTCCAACACCACGGTTATAAGTATGGTAAATCTCTCCTTGTGTAAAATTCTTGTAATCTCTATTATTCATTGTAGAAGACGGTCTTCTACATAATAAATAATTGAACCTAAAGTTATAACAAAGAAAATCTAAACAATTTCTAAACTCTGTGGAATGTAGAAGACGGTCTTCTACATTATTTGGCCACTTGAACAGCCTCATCAAACTGAATTGAAAGAAGCTTTGAGATACCCTCAGAGCCCATAGTTACTCCGTAGATGACACCCGCACGCGACATAGTCTCACGGTTATGTGTGATGAGAATGAGTCCTGAGTGAGCAGATAGACGCTCGATCATGTCTCCGTATTTCTTTGAGTTTGCTTCGTCGAGAGCGGCGTCTGTCTCGTCGAGGATAATAAAAGGAGGTGGGTTCACCTGTGAAATAGCAAAAAGTAGTGCGATAGAAGTGAGTGCGCGCTCTCCTCCCGAAAGCATGACAAGCCCTTTGGTCTTCTTATGTGGAAGACCAACATCAATCTCGATTCCCTCTCGTGTTCGTTCTTCTTCCTCAGTAAGAGCAATTTCTTCGCCCTCCTCGTCATCTATTGAGCGACGCTTTTCTTCTTTAATAAGTTTGAGGTGTGCGTGTCCTCCTCCGAACATGAGTGTGAAAAATGTATCGAACTCCTTGTTGATTTTCTCAACACCTTCTCTGAACTCCGTATTTATTTTTGCATCCAAATCCGCAATAAGTGCAGTGAGTGATTGTGATGAGTGACCAAGGTCGAGTAATTCCTTTTCAAGAAATAAATCTCGCGTAGACACTTCTTCATATTCTTTCATAGTGTCCCCACCAGTTCCTACCCCACTTTCTTCAAGGCGGATTTTCTTTCGTTCGACTTCCCTTCGTCGTTCAATTTGTACAGTACGCTCTTCATGTAGAAGACCGTCTTCTACATTCACATTTTTGTATTGGAGAACCTGGTGACCGATGAGCACACTTGCTTCGTGTAAGTCTTCCACCATCGATTGCTCAAGTATTTTAGTTCTATCCCCCTCAAGACGAAGAAGATGAAGTTCATTCTCAATCTCCTGTTCTTTCGACATGAGCTCAAGCATTTTCTTCTCTGCTTCGAAGGTATTGTCCTTCTGTTTTTCCATTTCAGACTTGAGCGCTTGTTCGCGTGCATGAAGAACACTTTCTTCTCCGGCAAGTGCGGTTATCTTTTCTTCAACTCCTCTTTTGTCTTCGATATGTTTAATCTTCTCTTGTTCGAGCGCTTGGATGCGATTGTTGGACTCTTCTGAAGAAGTAGCACGAGTATGTATAAAAGAAGAACAAGCTTCTGAAATACGTTTGATGAGCGCGCGAAGCGCGCTCACTTCTTCTGTTCTTTCTGCTTCCTCGACATGCTCATCGATAGTTTTCTGCAAAGTATTAACTTCAGACAAAAGAATAGTCTTCTGATCATTCGCATGCTTCTTTGATTCTTCCTCACGAATAGCACGCTCAACAAAAGAAAGTTCAGCCTCAAGCTTCCCCACTTCACGCATGAGAGACTCTTTCTTGAAACGCACCTCTGACATCTTTGTCTGGAGCGACAAAATTTCCTCGCTTTCTTTTTTGTGTTCATCTTTCTTTGAAAGCACTTCCTTTGCATCAGCTAACTCTCTCAAAATACCTTTCTTCATTTCTTCAGGAGTACTTCGAGCTCGTTCAATTCGAGCCTTTTCTTTCTTTATATATTCATCTTCAGTTTTGAAATACGTGAGATACAAAACAGCGAGCTCTTCACGAAGTGCAACAGACTTCTCATACTTCTCCACCTGCTTCTTGAGATACCGAAGATGCGGAGCAATCTCACGACGAAGACTCTCGACAGACGCAATATTCTCGCCAGTTTTCTCGAGCTTGCGTTGACTTTCTTCTTTCTTCACTTGATACACCTTGAGACCAAGCGCTTCCTCGAGCATCTCACGGCGTTCTTTCAGAGACGCAGAGAGCATGCGATCAGCTTCTCCCTGAGAAATAATGTGGTGACCTGAGGTTCCAATGTGCGCAGAGAAAAGAAGTTCAGAAATATCCTTGAGACGTACTTGCGAGCCGTTGAGTAA
>CAYQLE010000016.1:0-13523 GCA_964418265.1 uncultured Candidatus Saccharibacteria bacterium | reverse complement strand
GTCCGTAGTCGTTGGGTCCGTATGCAAGGTCTGAAGGAATCACGAGCTTTCGCTTGCCTCCCACTTTCATTCCCGCAACCCCTTGATCCCATCCAGCAATAACCATTCCTGCTCCAAGCTTGAACGGGAACGTCTGTCCGCGGTCATATGAGCTGTCAAACTTTGTTCCATCGACAAATGTTCCGCTGTAGTGCACTTCTACGGTGTCACCAACCTTTGCTTCTGCTCCCGTTCCTACTACCACGTCGATGATTTCTAGTTCTGTTGGCATGTTTGTATTTTGATTAAGTTGATTAGTGTTATTAACGGCTGTTGTGTTAGTATCCTCTGCCTTATTAAGATCACTTCCAAAAGAAGTAACTTCCTGCTCTGCTTCCGGAGTGCCCGTCGCACTCATGTAAATTGATAATCCTCCGAAAAATACTCCTGTTACGGCTAATGCTGCCACTACCGCAATCCACTTATTTTTTGTTCGTTCTGTCATGTTTGCCATAATACCATTTCCGCCTATAATGTGAACCCTATGCATAAAATAAAACACATCAAAGGACGAGAAATTCTGGATTCGCGTGGTAACCCAACAGTAGAAGTCGATGTTATCCTCAAAGACGGCTCATTCGGACGAGCAGCGGTTCCTTCAGGAGCATCTACTGGGTCCCACGAAGCAATCGAGCTTCGTGACGGTGGCAAGCGCTACGGAGGCAAGGGTGACCAGAAGGCAGTTATGAACGTAAACACCTTTATTCTCAAAGCTCTCAAAAACAAAGAATTCAACCAGAAGACTCTTGATGATGCCATGATCAAGCTTGATGGAACAACAAACAAAGGAAAGCTTGGTGCCAACGCCATCCTCGGAGTGTCACTTGCCTTCGCACACGCTGCAGGACAAGCAGAAGGAATTCCTCTCTATAAATACTTCGCGAAGATTGCCAAGACCAGCAAGCCAATGTCACTTCCTCTTCCAATGATGAACATCTTAAACGGAGGAAAGCACGCCGAGAACTCAACAGACCTTCAGGAATTCATGGTGATGCCAGTGGGTGCCAAGAACTTCTCACATGCTCTTCAAATGGGGACTGAGGTGTTCCATGCGCTCAAGAAGATTCTTCACAAGCGGGGCCTCAACACTTCTGTAGGAGACGAAGGAGGTTTCGCCCCCTCTCTTCCTTCTAATGAATCAGCTATCGAAGTGATTCTTGAAGCAGTCATTGCTGCTGGATACAAAGCAGGTAAAGACATTGCAATTGCAATCGACGGAGCAGCGACTGAACTCTACAAAGACGGCTCATATGACCTCGCAAGCGAAAGTAGAACCTTGAGTTCTACAGAAATGGTGGAGTTCTATGCAAATTGGCTCAAAAAATATCCAATCGTCTCAATCGAAGATGGTTTTAGCGAAGACGACTGGGAAGGATGGAAGCTCATGACCAAGAATATCGGAAAGAAAGTACAGATTGTGGGAGATGACTTATTTGTGACCAACATCACCCGCCTTCAGCGAGGTATCGATGAAAAAGCAGGAAACTCAATCCTTATCAAGCTCAACCAGATTGGAACTGTGTCTGAGACAATCGACGCTATCAACATGGCACACAAGGCTGGTATGACAGCCGTAGTATCACACCGTTCAGGAGAAACAGAAGATACTACTATTTCACATTTCGTTGTTGGGCTTGGATGTGGACAGATCAAGACTGGATCACTTTGTCGTTCTGAACGAGTAGCAAAGTACAACGAACTTCTTCGTATCGAGGAAGCACTTGGAAAGAAAGCTGTGTTTGCTGGCAAAGATGCGTTTAAGTAGGCAACAAAAAAGCCGATGCCTACGGAAGACGTTCCATAGGATCGGCAGTGATTTTCTTAAAGAGGATAGCTCCGTTCCTTCCAACAAGAAAGGAGACTCTGATGGTGGCTCCTTTCTGAAAGTCAGAAAGATTCTCTGGTGGAACCAGAATAGTCCCTCGGAGACCGTAAGTGTCCTCTACGGATACAGACTTCCATCCGGATATTTTCTTTGAGGCCCAATCCACAAAGGAAATAGGTCCAACAACATTTGGTCTTCCGCTCCCCCCAACAGTCGCGATGTCCGCAGATTTCTGGGGATTGGTAAAGTTGTAGATTTCTTCTCCCATCAAAACACAGAGAACAAAACCCACGAGCACCACCACTGGAAACCAGTTATTCACAGTTACTTTTGCGACCGACTTTAAGACGGTCACCTGAAGGTTTTCTTTATTTTTTTTCATTGAATGTTCTTACAAAATAAACAATAACACACTAAACTAGTGTGGTCAAATATTATCTACGATACTACTTTACTACCGAGGTCGCATAGTTGGGAAGAAGATTACTTCCTTGATATTACTTGTGTTGGTGAGCACCATCACGAGACGGTCGATACCAATTCCCACTCCTCCCGCTGGTGGCATACCGTATTCAAGAGCCTCGATAAAATCAACATCCATCACTTGAGCGTCCTTTTCACCGCCTTTCTTATTCTTTTCTTGTTCTTCGAAACGAGCACGCTGATCGATAGGGTCGTTTAGCTCTGAGAAGGCTTTTACAAGCTCGACACCAGCAATGACAAGTTGGAACGCCTCTACAAATGCAGGATTTTCTTTATTCTTCTTCGCAAGAGGAAGATATTCGGCAGGATAGTCTACGATGAATGTTGGCTGGATAAGAGAAGGACGAACAAGTTTTTTATAAATATTATCGAGAACTTTTGCTTTTGAATCTACGGTAGTCACCTCGATTCCCTTTTCTTTGGCCCACGCACCAAGCTCTTCGACAGACATAGAAGCAGAGTCAGAAACCCCCACTCCTTTTAGCAAATCAAAATATGAAGAGACAATAAAAGGTGAGGCTAGATTAATCTCGTTGTCGTATGCGGGAAAGGTATCAGCACCAAAAATTTCTTTTACTATCCCCTTTATCATTGTCTCAACGAATACCATTTGTTTTTTGTGGTCACTGAAAGCTTCGTACCATTCAACCATAGTAAATTCAGGGTTATGAGTCATATCGATTCCCTCATTTCGAAAGTCGCGAGCAATTTCATATACTTTTGGAAAACCCGCAACAAGCATACGCTTGAGATACAACTCATCAGAAATGCGAAGATACAAATCAATATCAAGAGCATTATGATGAGTAACAAAAGGCTCTGCGGATGCGCCTCCGTAGAGTGGCTGGAGAGCTGGGGTCTCGACTTCAAGATATCCTCTTTCATCAAGCATTTTTCTTATAAGAGTAATAACACGAGAACGAGTCACAAAACGCGCGCGCACCTCGTCAGACATAAGAGCGTCGAGATAACGACGACGGAAACGCTCTTCAACATCTTGAAGTCCAGACCACTTCTCAGGAAGTGGACGAAGACTCTTCACAAGCATGCGCCAGTTGGTCACCTCAATAGTCTGCTGACCTCTTTTAGTTACAAACACTGTTCCCTTCACTTCTACAAAATCCCCAATATCAACAGTCTGATCAAAAAGTGCAACCATGTCTTCAGAAGCTCCCTCTTTCTTCATTATAAGTGCTTGAAACTTTCCCGTACCATCAAACAAATCAAAAAAGATAAGACCTCCCTGGGAACGGAGCGACATGAGACGCCCAACGAGAGCGATGGGGGTTTTAGATGTTTCAAGATTAGCAAAACCAACCACAACTTCAGCAAGTGTGTGGGTGGGATGAGTATCCGCAGGATACGGATCAACTCCTTTGCTTTTTAGTAACTCCAGTTTTTTGAGACGTGCGTCGCGCAGTTCTTCGAGTGTTGCCATGAATCTAGTATAGCAATATTTAAGCGATATCTACCACCTTGTAAGTGAAACTTCCCTTAGGTGCAATGAAGGTAAATGAGTCGCCTTTCTTCTTTCCGATCATTGACTGACCGAGAGGAGACTTGAAAGAGATCTTTCCTTCAGCCATATTCGCTTCTTCAGAACCAACAATCTTGTATACAATATTGTCCTTCTCCTTTTCTTTTTTAACCGTTACCGTAGAGCCTATATCAACAGAAGTGCTGTGATGAAGAGAAACTATTTCAGTATTCTTAAGAATATACTCAATCTTGGCGATTCTATCTTCAATCTTTCCCTGCTCATCTCGTGCTTCATGATATTCAGCGTTTTCAGACAAGTCTCCGAGCTGCTTAGCAAATTCTAATTGTTCAGCAACTTCTTTGCGCTTTACTTTTTTGAGGTTATCAAGCTCTTCTACTAGGGCCTGATATTTTTCTTGTGTCAAGTACTCTTTTTCGTCGCTCATAGGGTAAAAGGTTATAACCAAACTTATAATGTGTCAGCATTCTACAAATAACCACCCCCTAAGTCAATTAATAGGGGTCAGGAGCTATTTTCTTCCTCACTATACACGTACTTATTATATCCAGGTACGCATAATTTTCTACTAAAAATAAGTATGTGTACTTAGTCGAAAAAATAGCTCCTGACCCCTATTTAATATAATGTGTGGTTGAGGTAGCATCTTTTACATCATAAAAGAAACGTTGAAGTGCGGCTGAGGCACCTTCAAGATATTCTGATGGGCCTTTCTCAAGAACAATAGCGAAAGCATATCGCGGATTTTGATAAGGAAAGTACCCTGTTGACCAAGAGTTAATAAACCTCTTTTCAAACCCCACTTCGGCAGTTCCGGACTTTGCAGCAATTTCTATGTCGGGGAAATTAAGAAGAATGAGCGTCCCGTTTGTCACCGCCATACGCATTCCCTCTCGTGCAACCTGAATATTCTTCTCTTCTAGTTCACCAATTTTTTGTGTTTGTGGGGCAATGTATCCTTGTTCGTCTTTTTTAATAATCACCGGATCAATAAGAATTCCGCCATTAACAAGTGCGGCTACTGCACGCACTGCCTGCACCACTGTTACCTGAAAGCCAAACTGTCCAATCGACGAGGTATACGTATCTCCCAAGCGCCAAGGGTCACCGTTAAACATCTGTTTTTTCCATTCAGGAGTAGGAATTGTTCCGTTATTCTTGATACTGAAGAATGATTCCCCGACAGGTGCCCCAAAACCAAACAATGACATGTAGTAATCTATGGTTTTAATTCCCATACCTTTTTGATCTTCATACCCTCCTCCAATTGAATAAAAATACACGTCAGAAGACACCGCAATAGCCTCTCGCATATCCGTCCATCCGTGTTTCTTCCAGTCACGAAAAATAGAAGGCTTGTCAGGGAAATACGGGTTGGGAATAGTAATAAGTCCCTTGCTTTCAATTTTCTTATTTGGCGAAATAATATTCTCTTCAAGCGCACCAAGTGCGATGAAGGGCTTCACGATAGATCCTGGAGCATAGAGACCAACAATCGGCCGCTTCAAGAAAAGATTTCGTGAATCCTGAAAATAAGACGAGATTTTTTCTTTGTCTTGTCCGTCAGACATTATCTGGCTGTTATAGCTAGGAAAACTAGTAAGAGCGAGCACTTCTCCCGTATGCACATCCACAATGATTCCACTTCCCGCAACGAAACCAGCATTCTCAACGGTTTGCTTAATATTCTCATACAACGAAGATTGGATATCCTTATCAACCGATAAGACCAATCTTTTTCCTGCTTCTGCCAACCGCACCGTCGAAGAAGAAACAATATTTCCTAAAGCATCTGTTTCAACAATATTTAACCCATTTACTCCGGCAAGCATTGTGTTGTAATACGACTCGATACCATCAGCACCTGATACATCATATTTATAATAAAATCCTTTATTATCTTTCGCTGGATATTTCACATATCCAAGCAAATTATCAAAACCTCCTGCTTCGGTATATTTGCGAATTGCATAATCCTCGGCTTTTTCGTTTGGTGAATTCCAAGCAATCAAATCACCATCGCGGTCAGTAATGAGTCCTCGATCTGCAAAAATAAATGTATTACGCAAAGCATTCTTCAAACTTCTTTCCGCATACATCTGCCCATCCTTTATCTGTAACGCAAATACCTTTCCCAAAAAAAGTACACCAACAAGAAGAAAAAAAATACCTAAAATAGCTATGTTTTTTTGGGAAATAGCTTTCTCAATGCGCCCCTCCATCTGATGCCTATCAAAACTATTGCTCGAGTCCAAGAAAATATCCTCCGGGAGAATATCGTTTGATTTGCTTTTGTTACGACGAAATAATCTCAACATAGGAAACATCATACATACTAAAGGGAAAGCTTACGAGTGCTGAAATAAGGGTATTGTCATTATTATCCTCAATGTGGCCGACCTTACCAACATAGTAGGATTCTGACGTAGAAGCTGAGTATACAAAATCATTTTGAGAGACGGGAGAGCCTTGAGGAAGAGTGATACCAAAGTTCCCCCCTCCCTTTCCTTTAAGCAGAGCAGGTACAGCTTTCTCACCAACCAAAACTGGAGTTTCGTTGCTTGAATTTGAAAGAAGGGTGATGCGGGAAACTGAGCTTTCTACTTTCGTAATTGTACCAATCCACACTTCGCCAATCATCACACGGTTTCCCTCGCTTACTCCATGTGACTCACCTTTATTGATAACAAAAACATCAAACGGGGTGAATGGTGGCTTTGAAATAAGACGAGCCACAATGCGACCAGTCTCTTCTTTGACAAATGATCCCGCTTTTAAGTCTGCATTTTCTTTCAGCAACATGTCGCGATCTGAAAGATTAACTTTTAGCAACGTGTTTTCTTCTTCCAGTCTGATCAACTCTTTTTTCAGCTCGGATTGAGATGAGAAGAAAGAACTAAAAGTGTTTGCTGTTTGTCCTGTATTTGTACTTGCTCCCGTCATAAAAGTCATCAAATTATAAAAAGACTGAGAGAAAAGACCCGTAAGAATAATAAGTATAGCAACAGAAGACACGCCAATAAGAAGCCATGGCGTGGCGTGGCGATGGTATTTAGTTTTTGAAAGGTAAGTCGTCTTCATTATCGAGAAGAACATCCTTATAAGCCTTGATGTTCTCAAGTATGATACCACACCCACGAACCATAGCTTCGAGAGGATTATCACCCACCATTACAGGGATTCCAAGGTAATCTTGAAGCACTTCACGAAGACCTTTGATGAGAGCTCCTCCTCCGGTGAGGTAGATTCCACGATGCATAATATCTGAAAGAATTTCAGGTGGAGTTGTTTCAAGGATTTCTCGAATTCCCTCCAAAAGAGAGTCGATTGAAGAAGAAAGGGCATGACGAATATCCGCATCACTAATCACCACTTCTCGAGGAAGACCGGTAACAAGATCTCGTCCACGTACCGACATATGCATAGTATCTGCTTGTAACACTCCTCCAATGGTTGTCTTTATATATTCTGCCGTCTTCTCTCCAATAAGTAGTTTGAATTCGCTACGCATGTAAGACATAATGTCAGTATTAAGACGGTCACCTGCAATCTTGAGATTTTTTGATTTCACTACTCCTCCAAGCGATAAGATGGCGATATCTGTCGTTCCTCCTCCAATATCAATAATCATGCTTCCGACAGGCTCATCAATTGGAAGGCCAATACCGATAGCGGCAGCCATTGGCTCTTCAATAACATGCACCTCTCGTGCTCCTGCACTCTTGGTGGCGTCGCGCACAGCGCGACGCTCTACATTAGTTGTTCCTGTAGGAACTCCGATAACTACCACAGGACCAAGCATCTTTTTTGATTCCTCTTCAGCTCGTCGAATAAGATATGAAAGCATTTCTTCTGTCACTTCAAAATCTGAAATTACTCCATCAACAAGAGGACGCACAGCTTTGATGTGAGACGGGGTACGACCAAGCATGTCACGGGCTTCTTTCCCCACCGCTACTACCTGACCCGTTTTAGTATTGAGTGCTACAACTGATGGCTCGTTCACGACAATCCCCTTTCCACGCAAATAAAGCAGCGTATTTGCAGTACCCAAATCAATACCAATATAGTTTGAAAACAGTGAGGATAGTTTATTAATCATGTTAGCGAAGTTCTGAAATTATGTTTTCCAAATCAACCATCTTTGACTGACCAGACTTTCGATCAACCACTTCTACTTTTCCTTCTGCGAGAGTCTTTGATCCGATAACAATGCGGGTAGAAATACCAATAAGATCAGCATCAGCAAGCTTTGCTCCCACCTGCGCCTCACGATCATCATAAAGCACATCAAATGAATCTGAGAGCTCCTCGTAGAGCTTGTCAGACTGCTCCTTTACACTTCCTTCTTTGTCGAACAGTGCAACAAGATGAACATCAAATGGAGAGACACTTTTTGGCCACACAAGACCCTTATCATCAGAAAGAACTTCGACAATTGCTCCCATAAGCCGAGGAACTCCAATACCATAACTTCCCATGATTACAGAAACCGACTTATCTGTTTCATCTTTGTATACGAGCTCAAGAGGTTCTGAGAATTTTGTTTTTAAGCTAAAGATATTTCCAACTTCAACAGACTTTTCTTCAACAAGCTCGCTTCGCTCTATTCCAAGATCCGCAAGAACCTCATCATTAAGAACCTCTTTGTTGATTGCAATACCTTTCTTCTTACTTATATAAATTAAATCTTCTCCTGCATCAGTGAGAGTTTGAAATTCGTGAGAATATTTCGAGAAACTTCCTCCTGATGCAAAAGTAACAAATGTTTTGTCACCGAGCCCTACTTTATTAAAAATAGAAACATATGCCTTTTTAGCTCGTTCATAGAATTCATTATGTTCTTCTTCATTGCGAGAAAAAGAATATAAGTCTTTCATCAAAAATTCTCGTCCACGCATGATACCGCTTTTTGCACGAGTCTCGTTACGAAACTTTGTTTGAAACTGATATACAGAAAAAGGAAGATCTTTGTATGAACGCACATGATCACAAAGAAGTGCTGAAAGTGGTTCTTCGTGTGTAGAGGCGAGACCGAGCTCTGTATCGTTCTTGAGTTTTGTTTTAAACCAGTTGTTCACCACAGAGTCGTCCCACCGCCCCGTCTTCTCCCAAGCCTGTTTATCCTGCAAAGAAGTAAGATGAGACTCTAGTCCACCAAGAGCATTCATCTCTTTACGAATAATGTTTTCAATTTTCTTGAGCACGCGCAAACCAAGAGGAAGGAAGGAATACACTCCTGCCATTTCTTTATGAACGAAACCCGCACGAATAAGGAGCTTGGCGTTCTTTGAAACTTCATCTTTTGGGTCTTCTTTGCGAGTCTTGAAAGGCAGTTTTGATTGCTTCATGTGAGAACACTATATCAAAAGTACAGACAATATATAGATATTGACTTGCCGGGTTTTAGTGTTGTATTTAGAAAAAATACTTGTTTTTAGCTTGTCTCAGAAACAAGGCTATCTAAACTAGATTGAATCCACTCGTAGAATTCATCAGGGTTTTTATCCATTACACTGTCAAAGCGTTCCGAGATATTAGTATTTTCATATAGTTCCGAAAACTGCGCGCTAAACTTCTCTACCCATTCTTCTTCTCGTAATTCCCGTGTTCGTATTGCATACTTCATAACCTCCAGTTGCAAGAGATTTCTTTTTTCAATTCCATTTTCTATGAATGATTCATCTTCCATGTTTTTTAATTAACTAATAATAAGCTTAAGTATATCCTGATATGTTACCACAATCATCAAGAGAATAAGCAAAGCAAACCCTCCAAGATTCAGTGCATTGGCAACTTTTGGCGGGATAGGTCGGCGGGTAATAGTTTCGATAATAATAAAGAGAATACGTCCTCCGTCGAGTGCTGGAAACGGAAGAATATTGATTACAGCAAGGTTGATTGAAATGAGAGCAGTGAAGAAAAGAAGGTATGAGAAGCCAGAGGCTGAGGCGTCATCTACAAGACCCACAATACCCACAGGACCGCTCACTTGCTGATAGTCTGCTCTTCCGGTAAACGCGTCTGTAACAAAGCCGTACAGACCTTGGGCGGTAAGAACGGTCACGTTGTAGGTAGTTTTGGCTCCTTCAATAAGAGCACGGTGCCACGGTACTTGGACAAGAGCGGTTGATTCCATGCTAATTCCCACTGCCTTTTTACCTTCTACAATTCCCTCTTCAGGAATTACAGTAAAGGTCTTTTTTCCATCTGTGCGGTAAACATTGAAAACAATCTTGTCTTTGGAGGCGATGAGTTGTTGCGCGGACTGCACTGACAGGCCTTCTTCAGTAAGAGTGGTAGGAGACACTCCGGTTTGCTTGTTTTCTACAGACTTGATTTCGTACACTACATCACCGGCCATGATTCCCACTTCTTCTGCAGGAGAACCTTCAGTAACTCCCACAACGATAATCTTTCCCTCCTTTTCAAAATCAGGATTGCTCGCGAGATTTGCGATAGGAGAAATACCAAAACCAAGAGCAAGAGAGATAAAAATCCAAGCAGAGATGATGTTAAAAATAACACCAGCAAGAAGCACTGCCACTTGTACAAGCTTTGGTTTGCGAGCCATGCTTCGAGAATTAGCTTCTGGACCGTTCAATGACTCATCGTTTGGATTCTCTCCAAAAATACTTACATACCCTCCAAAAGGAATTATGTTGAGCTTATAGTTAGTTTCTCCGACTTTCTTACTCATAAGAGTGGGGGGGAAACCAAGAGCAAACTCATCTACGCGAATTCCAAAAAGTTTTGCAATAAGAAAGTGACCGAGCTCATGCACGAAGATGAGAACTGCGAGAATAATGATAAAAATAATGATGGACATAGTGGTGTGTATTAAACAGAATATTAAGACTGAATTTCTTTTTCTTTTCGGTTAAGGAGCTCATCAAGACGAGAATTAGCCTCTTTTACTAATTTATCGGCTTCAGTTTTGTTTCGCATAACTTCGTCCTTTCCTACTTCTGATTCGACAGACTGAATATCTTTGATAACCTTCTCACGTTCCTGACGAATGCGCACGCGTCCCTCCTCCAGTTTCTCCTTTGCCATCTTTATAAGAACCGTGCGTCGATCTGAGGTGAGCTCTGGGAAGACCACACGAAGACCCTTGTCATCAACAACAGGAGAAATACCAAGAGAAGAGTTGATGAGAGCTTTCTCAATCTCCTTTACCTGAGTAGCATCCCAGGGCGAAATGCGGATAGTGCGAGCATCTTCCACTGAAAGGTTGGCGACCGCATTGAGCCCCATACGAGAACCATACGAATCCACCATAATACCGTCAAGCAAAGTAATGGTTGCTCGCCCTGTTCGAAGAGAGGTAAACTCCTTTGCTACCCACTCTTCAGCCTCTTTTAAACGTTTGTTGAAATCAGAAAAATTATATGCCATGTGGGCAATAATAGCAGAAAAGAGCATAAACAAAAAACTCGTCTACCTTAGTAGACGAGCGGACCGTGCTTGAGACGTTCTTTCAGAACAAAAACAATTCGGCGAGTCATTTCGCGCATAGAGTTGTTGTACGTGATTCGGTCTTCTGAAATAAGAACATCTGCCTTTAGCGTTTTCATATCTCTCACCTTTCCCCTGTCTATACTCAGGTCAAAAGTTGCAATAGCTCCCCACAAAAAAAAGAAACCATCGACTCCGTGATAGAAGTCCAATGAAGTGCCAAGACTATCGTACAAACGAAGATCGTTGCGCTGCACAGGTAGCAACGATTCTCGAACCTTTTCAAAAACAAGATTTGCAATAAAGGTCTTAGGTAAAGGCTTTTCTCCTTTTTTTACATAGCTTTCTACGATTTGACATACTGCTGGCAAGAGCGGTACAAACTTTGGCCTAACTACGTTGTGAGCTGATGTTGCAGCAAATCCGACTTCGAACTTACGGCCTTTAGGTAAAATTTTACTGGTGCTGTTAATGGACACAATTAATGAGTCCTCCTTTCAATAAACAAAGTACAACAAATATTAAAATATGGCAAGGTATTCTAGAATCATCTTGAGAGACGCGCTTTGGTCGAAACGATAGCCCGCAACATCTACAGGGAGTGCGATTCGCGAAATCTCCTTCGGTGATTTCGCGACTTCTCTTCGATACCGAATAAGATTTTCGATGAAAGTCTGTATTTCGGTCTTTGAGATACTTTCCTTCTCCACTTTTACAAGCGTGTCTTTAATGAAGGTAATTCGCTCACCTTGAGTAAGTACATAAAATTCTTTCGGAGAAAGCTGTGATTCATTAATGAAATCCGTCTGGATTACTTGCACCCGAGACATGATGGTCGGAAGCACGCGAGAAGCATTTGGAAGGATGATAAAAAAATGTGTGTCTTGTTGTGGTTCTTCAAGAGTTTTTAAAAGTGCATTCGATGCTTCTCTTGTGAAGTTGTTGGCACTGAGCATGAACACTCTTTTTCCTTTACCTACTTTTCTCCGAAGCGCTTCGGTACGCAACTCGCGTGCATCCTCAATACTAAATGTCTCAAACCGCTTCATCCAAAAGTCAGGATTTTGTACAGAAATGACTCCATGCAAATTTAATAGTGTATCCACAAGATTATCCTCAATACTTTTATTATGACCAAGAAGAAGGTACGCTTGCGAGAGTGTGGTGAGGTTGTCGGTGAGGTTCATAATATGCTCAGTGTAGTACCAAGTTAGTATCTAAAAAATTCTTAAGTTTATTCAGGTCAGCTTTAGCATGATCATAAAAATAGGTATTGATTCCTACAGATTGAGCTGACTCGACCGCTCCTTGTCCATGTTCAAAATAAATAACATCCTTTTCTGTTAAAGATAAACTGCTAAGTAAAATTTTATAATATTCAGGATCAGTTTTTTCAGGGTTATGTTTTAATGTAAAAACCATGTAAGGCATTTTGTCTAAGCCAAACTTTTTAAATTGCTCATCGCTAGCCCCCGTCAAAAGAATTTTATTGTTTGGATATGTCTCAAGCAATTCATACATACCTCTAAACAATTCACCTTTTGGTGAAACAAAACAGTCAACAGCGTCTACAAGTATAGTTTTCATATTAAATTATTTAAAAATTAATTACCGCTTTGAAATAACACTTTTCTTGTAGACCTCAAGATGTTCTAGTGCAATACCAGTTCCCTTCACCACGCAGTATAAAGCGTCTTCTGCAAGCACAGCCTTCACTCCGGTGCGACGAAGAACGAGTTCAGTAAAATTGCGGAGCTGTGAAGAACCTCCGGTCATAATGATACCGTGGTCAATAATATCAGAAGCAAGTTCAGGTGGGATTTCTTGAAGAACATTCTTGATAGCCTGAATCATCTCACGTAGGTCTTTGCTTACGGCTTTCACCACTTCATTAGTACGCACTTCAATAGAACGAGGAAGCCCTGTCATAATGTCGCGCCCCTTCACCACCATCGACAATTCATCTGTTACAGGTACTGCTGACCCAATATTGGTCTTTATGTCTTCTGCTGTCTTGTCACCGATTGAAAGATTGTAGTTTTTCTTTATATGATCAATGATGGATGCATCTACTCGTGTTCCCGCACATTTCACTGAGGTTGATGCCACGATTCCTCCAAGAGAAATTACTGCAACATCAGTTGTACCTCCTCCGATATCAACAATCATATGTCCTACTGGTTCATGAATAGAAATACCTGCGCCAATTGCAGCAAGGAT
>CAYQLE010000015.1:0-14457 GCA_964418265.1 uncultured Candidatus Saccharibacteria bacterium | reverse complement strand
AATATATAATATAATATCCAAATGAAGATTGATCTCACTAATCACATCCCAGAATCAGTTTCACAAATAACACAAACCATGAAAAAAGCAGGGTTTGAGGCTTTTTTGGTGGGTGGATGCGTTCGGGATTTAATTTTAGGGCGCAAACCAAAAGATTGGGATGTGACCACAAACGCCACTCCAGAGGAAATAATGGCTCTATTTAAAGATACTTTCTATGAAAACATCTATGGAACGGTAGGAATTGTAAATAAGGATGTTACAGATGAAACACTTAAAACCGTAGAAGCTACACCATATCGAATAGAAAGTGAGTATTCCGATAATCGGCGTCCTGATCATGTGAAATTTAGCAAAAATATTAAAGATGATTTAAAACGCAGAGACTTCACGATTAATGCTATTGCATATGATATTGAGGAACAGAACATTGTAGACCTCTATGAGGGTATTGGTGATCTAAAACAGGGGATTATAAGAACTGTGGGGGAGGCGGATAAGCGATTTGGTGAGGACGGGCTTCGTATTCTTCGTGCAGTACGACTTTCTACAGAACTCGACTTTGCTGTTAATCATGAAACAAGGGAATCAATCATTCGAAACAGGGAATTACTCAAGAATATTTCCAAAGAACGAATTCGAGATGAGTTCTGTAAGGTTCTTATGTCACCAAATCCTAAAAAAGGCTTGGAAAATATGCGTGAAATGGGAATCATGTCTCATATAATCCCAGAAATTGAAGAATGTTTTGATATAGGACAAAACCAGGCTCATAAATATGACGTCTTCGAACACCTTTTAAGGACACTCCAGCACTCTGCTGATAAGGGATACATATTAGAGCTTCGACTCGCTGCCTTGCTTCATGATATTGGAAAGCCTCGATCAAAACGATGGTCTGAAGAAACTAAACAACCAACATTCTATGGTCATGATGTGGTAGGTGCGCGTATGACAGAAAAGATTCTTACAGGATTAAAGTTTTCTAAGCAGATAATCGAGGATGTAACTAAATTAGTTCGTTGGCATATGTTCTTCTCTGATACAGAGCAGGTAACGCTCTCTGCGGTCCGTAGGATGATTGTAAATGTGGGTAAGAAACACATATGGGATTTGATGAATCTTCGCGTGTGTGACCGTGTGGGGACTGGTAGACCTAAAGAAAACCCATATCGCCTTCGAAAGTATAAAGCAATGGTGGAAGAGGCAATGGTGGATCCAATTTCTGTGGGCATGCTCAAGATTGACGGGAAGGGAATCATGGAGGTAACAAAATCGATTCCAGGGCCTAAAGTGGGCTTTATTTTACATGCTTTGCTTGAAGAAGTGCTTGAAAATCCTGCTTTAAATACAAAAGAATATCTAGAAGAGAAGACTACTGAGTTATTTGAGCTATCTGTTGAGGAACTTAGGAAAATGGGGGACAGTGGTAAGAAAAAAAAAGAAGAAGAGGATGAAAAACTAGTAGATGAGATTCGCAAGAAGCATTTTGTGAAGTAAATACTACGTAAACCTGCTGGTAATCCCCATAAACGAAAACACCCTCCAACATAAATAAAAAGGAAAGTGTTTTCTACGAACCTATTAAAAGTAGTGCCGAGTTAAACTCAGGAAGATTGTTATTTAATTTTTTAATACAAAAGTGGAAATAAAACTTCCATCTCGTAATAACAAAACACTCTTTTCTTTGGTGAACGAACGAACTTGGATCCATTAAAAATTCCTACTTACTGCTAAACATATTTCATCACTAACATTTGATCTCAAGTTCTGAATGTATTGTATGTAAAGATAAAGGACATGTAAAGGACAAACAAAGCAAAATAAAATTAAACTGTGGATAACTATTATTTCCCCAAGCGAATTTCTATAGGACAATGATCAGAACCAAGAATTTCTTCGTGGATTATAGATGAAATAACTTTGTTTTTTAGATCAGAACTTACAAAGAAGTAATCAATTCTCCATCCAACGTTTCGGTCTCGAGCAAAAGTCTTCATATCCCAATAAGTGTATTTATTTTTTACATCTCCATTCAGTAGTCGGAAGGTATCAATAAACCCATTCGCTATTACTTTATTAATCCAGGCACGTTCGACTGGGAGGAAGCCTGTATTTTTCTCATTGGCTTTTGGACGAGCAAGGTCAATTTCAGTGTGTGCAGTATTTACATCTCCACAGAAAACAACAGAATAACCTTGTTTTACTAGTTTGTTGATGTATTTGAGGAATTGTTCGTAGTATCGAAGCTTGAACTCGAGACGATCTGGCCCACTTCCTCCGTTGGGGAAGTATGTAGTAATTACAACAATTTTTTTGAAAAAGAGGGCGATAAAACGCCCCTCCGCATCGAGTTCGGGTACACCCCCAATACTGTATTCCACCTTGTTAGGCTTTGTTTTTGTATAAATTGCTACTCCACTATAGCCTTTACGCCCCTTTGAATGATCAAAGTAAGGGAAATATCCTGGAATGTTTTTGAGTTCATCAGAAAGCTGTTCAAACTCCGCTTTTGTTTCCTGAATACAGAACATATCAGGAGATTCTTTGAGTAACCACTCAAGTTTGCCTTTCTTCTCCCATGCACGAATACCGTTTACGTTCCAAGACATGATTTTCATTGCCATAGTATACATTATGTTGTAGTATCTTTTGTCAGGGGAAGCAAGTTTAGTCTTATGGCTAAACCCGCTTTCAGGGAAAACAAATAAAATCAGCAACATTGGAGATATTAGTTAGTATGAACATTAAAAACAGAGCTTTTCCTCACATGGGAGAGGCAGAACCAAGAGTCACCCTTGTGCAATTGCCTCGGGTGAAACAAATCGATCAGAAGACGGAGCGTCAACTCCGTCGCGAATTGACCAAAAAGGGATGTGGTCTGGTGATTGACTATCTCAAGGGCCTGCATGCACAGGACCTCGAGTTTCCATCATTTCACCGACTTAGCGATGGTCTCGCCGAGGCCTTCAATAAGCTCTTCGTAGCTGGAAAAAAGTGGATTGAAAAGATTCGCGAAGCCTTCGGTCTCACGCAGTTTGAGTTTGATTTCATCGGCAATCGTGCTGGTCAGATCACTCTCGCGGTTTAGTAGTTAGGCATTTCAATACGAAAAACAAAACACCCGCACAGCTTAAAGCTGATGCGGTTTTTTATATGGTTACTATAAATATTAAAAAAGGGGTCTGTCCCTTTTATTTTTTATTATGAAACTTCTTGTGCACTTCACGAAGATGTTTGTCGGTAACGTGCGTGTAGATCTGGGTGGTATTAATATTTGCATGACCCAAAAGCATCTGCACGCTACGAATATCAGCGCCGTTTGAGAGAAGGTCGGTAGCAAAACAGTGTCGAATAACATGAGGAGTAACCTTTTTTGATATGCCAGCGATTGTCGCATACCTCTTCACGATTCTTTCAATCGAGCGCCTTGTTAAGGCCTCCTTTTTTAATTTCTCGGTGCCCACTTTCACAAAAAGGGCATCATCCATGTCTTTGCGCACTGATAAATAGCTCCTGACCCTATTTTTTGCTTCGTCAGAAAGAAACACCACACGCACCTTGTCTCCTTTTCCTCGAATTGAAAACTCGTCAATATTAAGATCCAAATCACGAGTAAGTGAGCAAAGTTCAGACACTCGAAGCCCTGTAGAGAAAAGAAGCTGAAGAATCGCATGTCCACGCGCGCGTCGCTCGGGCTCCTTTTCAGAATCAGGTGCTTTAAACAGTCTTCGCAGTTCTTCATTAGAAATAATATCAATAATACGTTCTCCCACCTTCGCAAGTTCAATCTGGTCCGCAGGAAGGGAACTAATACCTTTTTTGTTTAGAAACTTAAGAAACGATCTCAAAGCAATCAAATAGTAGTTCTGCGTCTTCTTTTTTATTGTTTGTCCGGTTGCACGGTTGTTTCCTGCGGATTGGCGATTAAGCCAGAGTCGGAACTCACGAACCACCTCTCCGGTAATTTGGTCCGGGCTACTGATTTTGGTGTGTTCAAGAAAAACGGAGAGATAATGGTCGTAGTTTTGAGCGGTTCGAATAGCCCGACCCTTCTCAATTTCGATGTATTCGAGGAACTGTTGCTTAAGTTCGTAAAGCTGGTTGCGCGACATATCCAAATTATAGCATGTTGCAAAATATACGCTTATGTGGTACATTCATGGGGCAATGTTAACCAAAACCAAAAAACAGAACATCATCAAAACAGCCAAGATTCATGACACCGACACCGGTTCTCCTGAAGTTCAGATCTCTATTATTAGCAAGAGAATTGACGACTTGGCTAAACATTTGAAGAAAAATCAGAAAGACAACCACTCTCGACGCGGTCTTCTTCAGCTTGTGGCTGACCGTCAGACCCATATGAAGTATCTTATGAAGAAGGATCCTAAGCGATACGCTTCTCTCATGAAGAAACTCGACCTTAAGAAGAAGTCTTAAACAATGACCGTAATTAAACATAAAGATCAGCGAGTTGGAATCTTCATTGATGCTCAGAATCTCTATCACAGCGCCAAAAATCTCTATCATGCGCGTGTAAACTTCGACGCTATTATGAAGGAAGCGCTCGCGGGTCGTTCTCTTATTCGTTCTGTTGCGTATGTTATTACCACTGAAGCAGGGGATGAAAAAAGTTTTTTTGAAGCTCTTGGAAAGATGGGTATCGAAACCAAGACCAAGGATCTACAGATTTTTGCGGGAGGAAGTAAGAAAGCTGACTGGGATGTGGGTCTCGCGGTAGATGCTATCAAACTCGCCCCTAAGCTCGACACAGTGATTATCGCTTCAGGTGATGGCGACTTTATCCCTCTTGTGCAATATTTACAGATGAATGAAGGGTGTCAGGTAGAAGTTATTTCATTTGGTAAATCATCATCAGGAAAACTACGTGAAGCAGTAGATGACTTCATTGACATGTGTGACGACCCCAAGAAATTTTTGATTAACTACAATCCCACAGGAGTAAATCGTGGAGCAGGTCCTCGTGTCACAGGTAATAGACGACGTATAAATAAGAAACCAAACACTCCATCCCAAGACGAAGCGCTGTAATTATTATCCTGTTCATGTAAAATAGTTACATGGATAAAAAACTTTTACCTGATGATGTTACGCTCGATAATATTCACACTCTGAGTAGTGACACTTTTCATGCAATAGAAGAACAAAAAATTGCCCAAGAAAAATTAATTGCAAAGAGAGAACAGGAAGAAGTTCGTATTAAACAAGAACGCGAGTATCGGCAACAGCAAGCAAAGACAATACGTTCTTACAAATTCCGCAATATTTTAATTATGCTTGCTGGAGTGGTGGCTCTAATCGGTGCATCTATTATTCTTTTGAGTTTTATAAATAAGAAAATCGAGACTGTGCCGGCACCGATAGTCCAAACCGAAAAAACACTCTTTCTTTTTGAAACAAAAAAGGAAATTATTTTTTCACTTGCGGATATTCGTGACCTCGAAAAGATAAAAGCAAAGCTTTTGACTGAGGCGGTAAGTATAGGTAATGGTGTTACTTACTATGCGACAGATCCTTCAATGAGAGATATTATTTTGACACTCTCTCCTTCTACTCCAGATATTTTTCTCAGAACAATTAAAGAAGTTTTTTATGGAGGAAGAGTAAATGGAAATTTTTTAGTAATCAATGTTGATTCATACGAAAGAAGTTATGCGGGTCTCCTTGAGTGGGAGCCTTTAATGATGGGTACTAACCTAGCTCCTTTGTTTGGAGTAGTTGCAACATCCTCGACTATCTTTAAAGATAAGGTAGTAGAAAATAAGGATGTAAGAAGTGTGTATGATTCATCAGGTCAGCTTATATTTTTGTACGGTTTCTATAATCAAAACATTGTAATCTTTGCCAAGAACGAAGAAGTGTTCAAGAACACATTTGATGGTTTGCTACGACAGAACTTATAGTATAATGATCATATGATTGAAAATATCGAACAATATAAAGAAAAGCTTTTAGTAGAAAAGACACGACTTGAAACCGAGATTGCTTCGGTGAGTGGTCCAAGCAACGTAATTGACGAGAGTACTGACGCGGATCCAAACGAAGTTGCTGACAAAATCGAAGAATTTGATAATAACTTTGCTATTGCAGATGATTTGAAGCTTTCTCTTAATGATGTACAGGCTGCTCTTGATAGGATTGAAGCAGGCACTTATGGAGTTTGTGAGATTTCTGGGGAGTCAATCGAACTTGATCGTCTTGAAGCCAACCCAGCAGCTCGTACTTGCAAGGAGCATATGAACGACTAATTTATAAAGAGTTTAGGTTTTCTTTATGAAAACTTTATAAAAACCATGGATACTGTATCCATGGTTTTTTCTGTCGTGTTAAGTCTACAAATACATATTTTAGATGCTGAACTTGTCTATATTGAAGTAGATATTTCTCGAGGCCTAAATCATTTCTCAATTGTCGGATTGGCGGGCAAATCAATTGGGGAAGCGAAAGAACGTATTTCAGTAGCAATTAAAAATTGTGGTTTTGTTTCTCCTTTAAGTAAAAACAATAAGACAATTATTTCTTTGGCCCCAGCAAATCTCAAGAAAGAAGGGACACATTTTGATGTAGCGCTTGCTCTTGCATATCTCCTCTCTGTTGGTGAAATTAGTTTTGATACTGCAAATCGCGTATTCGTTGGCGAACTTGCTCTTGATGGGTCGGTACGTCCTGTGAAAATGATTCTTTCTTATGTAATTGGGGCAAGGGATAAAGGTATAAAAGAAATCTATATTCCACATCAGAATATTGAAGAAGTAGAATTTATTTCTGGTATAGCTATTTTTCCTATGAAGTCACTGCAAGAAGTTATAAATCATTTGAATACAATCAAGAAAAAAAACATAGAAACAAAAATAAAAGAGCAAACACAAGCCAATATAAAACAAATGTTTGTAGTTCCGTATATAACAAAAATTCCTTCAAAGACTGTAGACTTCTCTGAAATAAAGGGTCAAGAGAACGCTAAACGAGCACTTGAAATATCTGCGAGCGGAAGACATAACGTAATGCTGTATGGTCCTCCAGGAACAGGGAAGACAATGCTCGCGCATGCTTTTGCTTACTTACTTCCCCCGCTTACACTCGAAGAAAGTATTGAGGTGACCAACCTTCATAATTCTTTGGGAATAAATGGAATGGTTTCTTTTCCTCCTTTTCGTTCACCCCACCATAGCGCAACGCACATTTCTATTCTTGGAGGAGGTGCGGTTCCTCGTGCAGGAGAGATAAGTCTTGCTCACCGTGGGGTCCTTTATCTTGATGAGTTTTCTGAATTTAGTCGTCAGACAATTGATTCTCTCAGGCAACCTCTTGAAGATAAAGTGATTCACATCTCTCGCTCTCGAGGGCATACCTCTTACCCTTCCGACTTCATTCTTATAGCTTCAATGAACTTATGTCCTTGTGGGTATTCAGGATCACTAAAAAAAGAGTGTGTGTGCAGAGATACGACCATCGAAACATACAGAAAAAAAATATCAGGCCCTATCATAGACCGTATTGACATGTGGGTATCAGTATCGGAAGTTGAATATGAAAAATTTCAGTCAAAAATACCAGTTGAGTCATCTGAGGTGGTCAAAAAAAGGATAGAACAAACAAGAAATTTAATACAACATGCAAATTTTAATAAAAAAACTAATCATTTTCTTAACGTAGAGTGCGCGGAGTTACTACGTGTGTCTGCAGAGCATCTTAAGCTGTCGCCACGTGCATATCATCGAATAATAAAAGTAGCGTACACAATAGCTTTTATGGAAAACAAAACAGGCATTGAGAAGCATCACATATTTGAAGCGCTACAGTACCGTCCAAAAATATAAATATAAAAATAGCTCCTGACCCCTATTAAAAAGGATTGGTTCCTCCTCGAACTTCGAAGTGAACATGTATTCCTGTTGACTGTCCGGTTGTTCCCATTCCTCCCACTTTCTCTCCTTGAGAGATGTTTTGTCCTGCAGATACAGAGACTGAATTAAGGTGAGCATAGAGAGTCTGGGTACCGTTAGGGTGGCTGATTACCACATAACTTCCGTATCCTCCATTCCATCCTCCTTGCTTCGCGATGATTACCTTTCCGCTTGCTGCTGCAATAACTGAAGTGTTGAGAGGTGCTGCAATATCAATACCGTTTCGTCCGTGCAGTCCCTGTGTCTTGATACCTCCCTTAACAGGACGAATAAGTCCTGTAGACTTTGTACCATTTCCAGATGATGCCGAAGATGATGGTTTTGAGGATGCTGTCGTTACAATTACTCCATTAGGGATAATTATTTCCATTCCAACCTTAATATCAGAACTGTTAATGTTGTTGTATGAAAGGATTTCGTCAGTATCTGATTTAAACAAAGAAGCAATACTCTTGAGAGTGTCACCTTTTTTAACGGTGTATTTTATGCCTGAAATTGGAAGAATGATAAGTTCTTGATCTGGCTGGATGTTGGTTTTTGCTGGAATATTGTTTGCCCAACGGATGGTATTCTCGGAAACATTGAACATTTGAGCGATTTGAGAAAGTGTGTCACCTGGACGAACTACATATACGCTAATTCTGTCGCTTCCATGAGAAGCCTCTTCTTCAAGGTTTGAAGGTCGCTTGTTGTTCATCAAAGCTTGACCCTCAACTATCGTTGCGTTGCCTGCTGGAATGCGAATGTCTTTGTTGGTAGGTGCCTCAAGGAGGGCAAGTGTCTGAATAGACTGTTTAGAAGTAGAGTTAGCATTGTCAAAAGTTGTTGCTGAAACGGTAAAAGCAATAGCACCGGTTGTACACAGTCCTCCTAAAATGGCTATGTTGAGAGCTCTTTTGTTCGATAACGCGCAGAAGGCTCTCTTTGGTGGGGTTCTTAAAATAAGTTTTTCTTTGGTGTTTAAGAATGCAGGTTTGGTCAGGTCTTTCGGTCAGAAAATCGGGTACAGGTACAATAATAGCGTCCTGTAAACTAATGTCAAACCCCAAAAAGGATGCCTGTGGATAACAATATATAGGAATATGATATCAAATTGTGATAAAATTCTGGCATGACAAATTCTTTTGAAAATAAAAAACTGGTCCTTTCCGAAGCAGATCTGGAGGGTATCCAAGAAAGCATAGTGAATAGGACTGAAGCCTCTCTTATAAAAGCGCAAGAAGAGAGCTTCGATAAAGAAAAAGTAGAAACAAAAATCGAAGCATCTAAATTGGAACATGTTCCCGAACATAAAGCTGGGAGTACGACCCCACCCCCACTCCCAGAAATTCTTACACTAAAAAGCGACCTTATTGAAGCTAAGCTCTCAACTCTTGGTGTTACACGCGAACAACTTGTAGGAATTAAAGGTTTTGAAAACATAGCTGGTTCAGAAGGACGAGTACTTGCTGTAATAAATAACATCGAGCAAATCCGACTTAAAGAGATTGATGAAAAAGCACGAGAAGGTTCAGAACAACACGTACGCACCTCGGGAAGCCTTACAGGACGGATATGGAGAGGTCTTGGTTTTAATAGGCGCCGTGAAATAGAGGATAGAAAAATCGAAGAAGGAAAGAAACCTTTTGATGTATCAGCACACAGTGATGAGATAAAAGGTCTTGTTGATATTGTAAGCGCTGGTCCAGAGGTTACCATAAGAAAAGATGCGGACGGGAAGTTTATAGGACTTTCTACTGAATATATCAACGAAGTAAAAGGTTCTCCTGAATATACTAAAGCATATCGCTTCAATGATTTTGCCAGCAAGTTCGCACAACTACCTCCCAAGTACACCTGGGAAAAATATTCTACTAAGGAACAAAAAAGTTTTAAGGAAACTTCAGATGAATATGAAAAGGAAAAGAATAATCTTCTTAGAATGAAAGGTGAAAAAGGAATGAGAGAAGTAAACGATGCTGAATTTCAAGTTCGCATGGCACAAACCATGAATGCATATCCTAACGGAGCAGCAGAACTTACTCGCCTTGCTGAAGCAAAAGGGTGGGACAAACAAATTAGCTTGCTTCGTGCACAGATTGGCCCTGGTGCTGTGGGGTTTGCTACGGGTCTTGGTGCACGTTTTGCTACTAAATCTATCGTCGCTTCGACACTTGGCGCAGTAGCATTACCACTTACTGCTCTTGGTCTCGCAGGAGCCTTTGGGTATATGCGAGGTAAAGAGAAAGCACAGGAAAGTCTTGTAAAACAAGATGAACTAATGCGTATTGGTATGGAACAGGACAAGAGTGCGGGTAAGGGAACCAAAGGTAATTTCGTAAAAGTGGAGCATCTCACTAAACAAATTAGTTTTCTTGAAGATAAATTAGTGATGGATTACAAAACATACCTTAATACAACCAAAGACAAACCAATGTCGCTTGATGCATTTAATAAAGACAAAGCAGTTGCTGCCGAGCGTCTTCAAGTTCGACTTGAGTACACCAAGCAGAAAGTCGAAGAAGGGAAAGTAGTATTTGGTAAGAATGCCGATGCAATTATAAAACAGTATGAATTGATCCAATCAATGTCTCGTGCTTCTGGTGAAATATCTCTCGTGAGTGACATGGTGGGAATTGATGACGGTAGGCAGTTTGCAAATGCAAAAGGCAAGACTCGCCGAAGTCGGCTTGCAAACTTACTTGAGCATGCAGAAAGTAAAATAGAAAAAAATCGTAGCCAGTATGTTCGTGACCGCGCTGCTATTTCTGGTTTGGTGGGTGTTGCAACCGCAGGCCTTGGTTATGAGATTGGAGGAGTAATTCACGATTATTTTGGAGCGCATGGTGCTGATGAGATTCACAAACAGGCACAGTTGCTTCGTGTAAATGGTGACATGAAAGGGGCAGCACAGTTGGAAAAAATGACAGAAGACGGAGTTAAGAATGTGGTAGTGCATGACAAGTTTGAGAAACTATCACTTGAGTTAGATGAAAAGCTTTTCCAAAAGAAAATGGAGGTGCTTGAGATAAGAGAACTTGCTATCCATCGTGGCATTGATATTCCAAAAGATGCAGAAGTTCAATATACGAAGCAATTTGGAAAAGTAAAAAGTTTTGTGTGGCAAGGGAAAACATATGAAGTTAATACAGATACAAACATGTTTCCGAAGGGTGAACCTGTAGTATCAGATCGCCCTCCTGTAGGAGCAAAAATAAACCGTGACGCACTTCGTGAGCTTCAAGATGAGAAAGTTTCAGTAGAACAACAAGAAAAAGAGCTTGTTGAAAGTATTATTAAAGCAAAGAAGCAAAATATTAGTTTAGATATCAACACACAATCAGAAGATATTACTGCCGACTTACCTCGAAGTTCTTATAGTGAACAACTAAAAGAGTTTGAATACGCGGTACCACGAGGAGTTACTCCAGAAGATGTTATTATTCCGGAAAATGTTGTTGAAAAACCTTTTATTTACAAACTAGCGACCGAAAATCAGAGCCGTGAGTACGCAATGATTCAATATTTGCGGGAACAGGGGATGGGTGAGAAGGAAGCGGGTCGCAAGGCACATCTTCTCATGAAAGAAATCTTTGGTCCAAAAGGAGAAAGGGGTCTTGATTGGGTACACAAAGGTGACAATATTAATATTTTTGAAAAAGATGGGAAGCTTCATCTTGAAGTGAATCCAGAAAATACTCCCGTGTTAGAAAAGGCTCCCATTCTAAGTAATGTGGTCGAAACTCCTAAAGTAGTAGAACCCGAAATTGAAATCCTTCCTACTTCTGCTACAGAGAACCCCCCACAACCAAACCTTGATCCAAACTTAAATTCTGAGAAGACTGTTATTCCTCAACCAAAGAGCTCTGCTCCAATTCTGACATCAGAAGTTACACCTTCACCCACTCCTTCACCAACACCAGAAGTAATACAAGCAGTTCAAGAAATTGCACCATATGAAGTGAAAGCTCCTACCAGCCTTCCTCAGGTTATTAATGATCTTCTTAAGATTGACGGAAGAATGGAAACCATGACAGATCTTCAGAAAGATCAGGTTGTGTATGATGTTCTTGTAAATCATTTTCTCGAGAAGGAACACACTATCCCTGGTTATATGAAGAGTGTTGGTATTAGCTCCGGTGATATTTTTGACATTCAAAGTGGTACCTTGAAGCTAGGTGATGAAAGCAAAGATGTTCTTGGGGATTCTATACAGCGTGTTAAAGATGGTGCGGTGACCGTGAACGTGCAGGGCTTTCGCGCAAACTTTGGAAAAGTATCTGAATCTTTGAAGGGATATGTTAGTGCAGATATGAATTCAACTTTGATTGTTGAAGAGCTCCGTAAGGCGCGAAAATAAACTGCAAACCAAAAGTGGTTTTGTGTTATATTGGTACGCATGCAATCACTAAATGATCAACAGAAAGAAGCGGTCCTTCAAACAGAAGGACCGGTTTTAATATTGGCGGGAGCGGGAGCGGGCAAGACTAAGACTTTGGTTTCTCGAATTCTCCACCTGGTGGAGAAAGGAGTTCCTGCAGAATCTATTCTTGCTATTACCTTCACCAATAAAGCTGCAAAGGAGATGCGAGAGCGGGTGAGAGAAAAATGGGGTCAGGAGCTATTTTCCCCCCCACTGCAGTTTGGGAAAATAGCTCCTGACCCCATTTTTACGCGTACCCCCTTTGGTATCATGAATGGTACTCCTTTTGTATCAACGTTTCACTCTCTCGGTGTGCATATTATCAAGGAAAATGCCGAGCTTCTTGGTCTCACTCGTCACTTTACTATCTTCGACCGGTCTGACAGTAAGCGTGCCATCAAGGAGGCTATGACTCGTGCGGGATTTGATATCAAGCAATTCGACCCGAACCAAGTGCTCTCTGCTATTAGTCGTGAAAAGGGCAATGCTGTTTCACTCAAGGACTTTGATGGCAATTCGGGAAACGATTACATGAAGAAGGTTGCAGGGTCTGTGTGGGAACATTATGAAAACATTTTGAAAAAAGAGAAGGCGCTCGACTTCGATGATCTTCTTTTGAAATCACTACTTCTTCTTAAGAAATACCCAGAAGTGCGTGAGAAGTATCAGAACCAATGGAAATACATACACATTGACGAGTACCAAGACACCAACAGAGTACAGTATGAAACCGCGAAGATTCTTGCAGAGAAAAGTCAAAACATTTGCGCAGTAGGTGACATTGATCAAAACATCTACAGTTGGCGTGGAGCAGACATTAAAAACATTTTAAATTTCGAAAAAGATTATCCCAACTCTCGCATTATTTTGTTGGAAGAAAATTATCGTTCAACAAATGTTATTTTGACCGCAGCAAATGAAGTAATAAAAAAGAATGTACACCGACGTGACAAGAATTTATTTACTCGAAAGGAGGGTGGAGACAAGATCACTGTGTACAATGCATACGACGAGCAAGACGAAGCTGACTTCGTGTCGCGCACCTCACAGGAACTTATCGAACAAGGAGTACCAGCAGATGAGATAGCGGTGTTGTATCGTGCCAACTTTCAGTCACGTATTCTCGAGGAATCTTTCCTGGCACGAGCTGTTCCTCATCAGGTTCTTGGTGTGCGTTTCTTTGAACGAAAGGAAGTGAAGGATGTGTTATCCTACCTTCGTCTTGCGCTCAACCCTGCATCTGAGTCCGATTTCAAGCGAGTGCTCAATGTGCCCGCGCGTGGTATTGGAAGTGCGAGCGAAGACAAAATTCTTTCAGGAAAAGTAGACTTGCTCACCGCATCTACCCGCAAGACTTATGATCGATTTCTGGAATCACTTCTTGAAATCCGCGAGCAAGCATTCTCAAAAAAAATGTCAGACACGCTCAATTTCATTATTAATGTTTCAGGGCTTCTCAAATTTTACGCAGAAGGAAAACATGAAGACGAAGAAAAGGTTGCCAACCTGCAGGAGCTTGTGACGCTTGGAAAGAAGTATGACCACCTTCCACCAGAACAAGCTATCGAAATATTTATGGAGGAAGTTTCACTCATGAGTGATCAAGACGAAATGGAGAAGAATAAAAAGGGGGTGAAGCTCCTCACAGTGCATGCGTCGAAAGGTCTCGAGTTTGACCATGTATTTATCGTTGGTCTTGAAGGAGAACTGTTTCCACACAAGCGCATGAATAGTCAGCGCATCACTCAAGAAGAAGGAGAAGAGGAACGGCGCCTGTTCTATGTGGCACTCACCCGCGCTCGCACAAAGCTCAACCTTTCGTACGCGCTTGTCCGAACCGTTTTCGGTCAGAAGAAATACAATCTCGAATCTGAATTTATTGCCGATATTCCTGAAGAGCTACTCGAGAGATCAAATACTAATATGGGGATTAAGAGTGTGTTTATTGATTATTAGTCTGTTTACCATACAAAGTTAAACCCCGCAGAACGAATCTTGCGGGGTTGGGTAAAGTTTTGACGTATCTACCTTGTGTACGTGATCGAAAGACCGTTAGACCGAGTGCACTTCCTCCACGAAATCACATCTGGCCCCAGAATACGTGTTCTCAAGAAGGTCTTTCAA
>CAYQLE010000014.1:10349-14769 GCA_964418265.1 uncultured Candidatus Saccharibacteria bacterium | reverse complement strand
GGTGTAAAAGACCTTCTTAACGAGATAATTAAACGTGTACCTGCTCCTGAAGAAGAATATCACGACACAACAAGTTTTCGCGGACTTATTTTTGATTTTCAATATTCAAACCATAAAGGAGTAATTGTATATATTCGCGTGCTCGATGGTCGTGTAACAAAGAACTCACTACTTCTTTTCTCTGTTGCAAATGAGAAGTTTACTGCACTTGAGGTGGGAATATTTTCTCCTGACGAGGAACCTCGAGAGTTTCTTGAGGCTGGGGAGATTGGATATATTGTGACCGGAATCAAAAAGCCAGGAGTTGCATCTGTTGGAGACACAGTAACTAATTTGCGGAATCCTCTTCCTGCACTTGAAGGATACATGACGCCTTCGCCTGTTGTTTGGGCTTCGGTATATCCGGAAGATGCGGGAGATTTTGAATTGCTAAAGCAAGCACTCGGCAAGCTTCGTCTTTCTGACTCATCCTTTTCATACGAAGAAGAATCTTCAGGATCACTAGGTCGTGGTTTTCGTTGTGGTTTCCTTGGTCTTCTCCATCTTGAAATTATTACTGAACGTCTAAAGCGGGAGTTTCGACTTGAGTTAGTAATCGCAACACCTTCTATTACTTATGAGGTTATTATGAAAAATGGAAAGAAAGAAATGGTGTATTCTCCCGCCTTGTTTCCTGATCATGGTAACTATGAAAGTGTATCAGAGCCTTGGGTTAAGATGAAAATAATGAGTCCTGCAGAGTATGTGAGTTCTATTCTTCAGGCATTGTATGATCACGAAGGAGAAATTGGTGATTCTGAAACCTTTGCCGATGGTCGTACTGTACTTTCAATACACATGCCACTTCGTGAGCTCATGCGTAACTTCTTTGATGAACTCAAGAGCATTTCTTCTGGGTTTGCCTCTCTTTCCTATGAGTTTGAAGCTTGGAGAGCTGCTGATGTTACCCGTTTGGATATTATTGTAGCAGACGAGATTGTAGAGGCCTTCTCAAGGGTTGTAGCCGTTCGTAGGGCCCAGGAAGAGGCTGAGAAGGCAGTCACTCGTCTCCACAGCGTCCTTCCTCGTCAAATGTTTGTTGCCAAGATTCAAGGTAAGGCACTGGGACGCATTCTCTCATCAGAAACTCTTTCAGCGTTCCGAAAAGATGTAACGCAACACATGTACGGAGGAGATATTACTCGAAAGATGAAGCTTCGTGAAAAGCAGAAAAAAGGAAAGAAGAAAATGGCAGAACGGGGAAAAGGTAAGGTAAATATCCCACACGAGACATTTCTGAAGATGATGAAGGGAAAATAGGGGTCAGGAGCTATTATTTAGTAGTGCAGAGCGGGAATAAAGAAAGCAATCATTGATAGGATTACGAGAATACTAAGGATAGACCAAACGATCTGAACGTACTTTTTATTTTTTGGGTGGAATAACATAGTCATAATGGGTATAATACACCCAAATGAAAGAAACTCAAGCAAAAAAAAAACCAAGAAAGCCTCTTGTATATTCCCGGTTCTTCTTGTTCTTTCTTTTTGTCATTACTGTATTTTTAGTTCGTGGTACATGGGGAATTTATATGAAGGAGCGGGAGAGTAAATATAATGCGGCTCAAGTAAAACTCGAGCTACAGGCACTAGAAGAACGGCACGAAGTTTTACTTAATCAAACAAATGAATTAAAGACAGAACAAGGAATAGAGAAGGTTCTTCGTCAGAAGTTCCCCGTATCAAAACAGAATGAGAAGGTTATTGTTATTGTAGATGAAAAAAATAAAGAGGTTGAGATAATTAAAAAGGAAGGATTCTCTGCTTTCTGGTCAAAAATGACGGGTTGGTTGAAACCAAAACCGTGATATAATTAATCCATGAAAAATGTAACAATATACAGCACCCCAAATTGTACGTATTGCAAAATGACAAAAGAGTATCTTACTGAACACGGAGTGGCTTTTACAGAATTTGACGTTGCTGCGGATGCAGCGAAGCGCGAAGAGATGATTGAGATTAGTGAGCAGATGGGTGTTCCTGTAACGGTAATTGATAATTCTGTTGTTATTGGTTTTGACAAAGACATGATTTCGTCTCTTTTGGGGATTGCGTAACCCTTTGCCACCGTAGTTCAATGGATAGAACGAGATACTCCTAATTTCTAGATGCAGGTTCGATTCCTGCCGGGGGCACAACCAAGCTGATGCGAAGCCTACAAATGTATGTCTAATATCCACTACTCAATTAAATCTCTCGATAAAATTTTAAAGAAAGGAAAAACTTCGAAGGTTTGTGTCGTGACGTCAAAAGTACTAGCAAAAAAATTAAATTGGGCTATTAAGAAAATTGGCGTTGAAAAGAAAAATATTATTCTCATTCCTGATGGCGAAAAGACGAAAGAATGGAATGAATTGGAAAAGTTACTTAGGGAGTTCAGCAAACTTAATTTAGATCGTAATAGTGTGGTTATTGCATTAGGGGGTGGAACGATAGGTGATGTCACAGGCTTTGCAGCATCGATTTATCTTCGTGGAGTCAAATATATTCAAATTCCAACAACATTATTGGCTCAAGTCGACAGTGCCCATGGTGGAAAGACAGGAATTAATTTTCTAGGATATAAAAATCAGATCGGCAGTTTTCAATTACCTCTGGCTATCATTATTGATACACGATTTATTTATTCCCTTTCTTTAGAACAAATCGTCGATGGCTTAGGTGAAGTAATCAAGGCCGGATTGATAAAAGATACATCCATTCTTACTTTGCTAAAAAACCAAAAGATCAACACTCTAGGTCAAAGTCCAGATTTAATTAAGATTATTAAAAAATCTATTGCTGTAAAGGATTATTTTACTAGCAACGATTTTAAAGATAATGGATTGAGACAGATTCTTAATGTTGGACACACCATAGGTCACGCAATCGAGTTGAAATATAAAATTAGTCACGGTCGAGCAGTTATCGTAGGAATGCTTCAAGAACTCATAATCACAGAATCACTAAAACTCACCCATCCTTCTGTTAGAATCACTCTTGAAAATTTACTCGAAAAGCTTGGAATCAGTTTGGATACTAAAATGAAGGCTAATTGGAAAACCATAGTTCATGACAAGAAAGTTGTGGGATCAACGATCGATTTTCCTTTCATAGAGAAAGAGGGAAAAGCTAAGTTGATAATGTTTAACTTAAAAGTGCTTAAAAAGACGCTGGATTAATTGAGTACCCCAAAAATAGATTGATTATGCTATGATAAAAAAATGACAGATTATCGTCTTATAGATAGTGGAAATGAAGAGAAACTTGAGCAGTTCGGGGATTTTGTTTTACGTCGCCCAGACCCGCAGGCTCTGTATCCCAAATCTCTTTCTATTGTTGAGTGGGACAAGGCACATGCAAGCTTCGTTTCATTCCTAGGAAAAGGAAGGTGGAAGAAAAATGTAGAGATTCCTGAGACCTGGCCTATTCAGGTTGGTGGTCTTACTTTCTCAGCGACTCTTGGATCATTCAAACATGTAGGCGTGTTTCCAGAACAGGAGACAAACTGGAAATGGATGCAGGAACTTATCACAAAACGCGTAGCGGAAGGGAAAAAAGTTCGAGTACTTAACTTGTTTGCTTATACGGGAGGAGCAACATTGGCTTGTGCTTCTGCGGGAGCTGAGGTGGTGCATGTGGATGCTTCGAATGGAATTGTGAAAGTTGCAAACAAAAATGCCGAACTTTCTAATTTAAACAATAATCCTGTTCGTTGGATAGTGGATGATGTGAAGAAGTTTGTAGCTCGAGAGATAAGCCGAGGAAACACATATGAAGCAATCATCATGGATCCGCCATCATACGGACACGGTCCAAAAAAAGAGGTTTGGGACATCAAAAAAGATTTTCTGCCCCTCGTTGAACAAGCAAAGCAACTCATTTCTCAAGAAGGGCTTTTTTTCTTACTAAATGGATACTCTGCTGGGTACTCTCCCGTAGCCTACGAAAACAACCTCCTTTCACTCAAGAAGAAGGGTGGGGAAACCTCAAGTGGAGAGCTCTATATTGAAGAAAAGGAGGGGGGAAGACGACTTCCTGCCGGCATATACGCTCGTTGGCAAAACGCTTAATTTCTGCTATATTCTTAGTTGTATGGACCAAGAAATTAAAGAATTACTTGAGAAAAATCTAGCACTTTCTCAAGAAAACAATCGCATGCTTCGTGGTATCCGATTTACTAATCGACTACACCTGGTGTGGACTGTTTTCTATCTCGCATTTATTATTGGAGGGTTGGTGGTTGCCTTCAATTTTTTTGCTCCATACATTCAATCTGTGCAAGGCGCATACGAATCAGTACTTGAAACAAATGCAAAAGTTAACGGAGGGTTTGATACAGTGAAAGGTTTCTTCGGTGGAAGTAGTGAGTAAATGCCGAGGTAGGTGTTTTGGTAAATATC
>CAYQLE010000014.1:0-10249 GCA_964418265.1 uncultured Candidatus Saccharibacteria bacterium | reverse complement strand
ATGATACCAGGTAGGATAAATTGAAAATTAGAATGTAGAGTAAATGCCGAGGTAGGTGTTTTGGTAAATATCATGATACCAGGTAGGATAAATTGAAAATTAGAATGTAGAGTAAATGCCGAGGTAGCTCAGTTGGTAGAGCATACGCCTGAAGAGCGTGGGGTCACCAGTTCAAATCTGGTCCTCGGCACCATAAAAAAACACCCCATGTGGGGTGTTTTGTTTTAGTTCGTACCAAGAGATTTCATCACTTTCAGTTTAGTCTGTTTATTTTTGTCGATCTTTGGAAGTTTTATGGTAAGCATTCCTAAGTTTTCGGTTGCTTCAGCGCCATCTATGTCAATTTCGTGAGGAAGAACTACTGTTCGAGAAAATGAACCCCAGTAGAGCTCTTTATGAAAATAGTTTCCGTCTGATATAGTCCGGTCTTCTTCGCGCTTACCTTTGACGGTGACTTCGTCACGAGAGATAGCAATATCAAGGTCATCACGCTTCACACCTGCAACAAGGGTTTTGATGATGATGTGAGAAGGAGTTTGGTAGACGTCTACGGTGAGCTGTCCATCAGCAACTTCTTCGCTCGCCCACACCGAAGGTTCGTTATCCTTTACTTTAAGGGATGTAGTGGGTTTGCGAGTTTCTTGTTCATCTTCTTCTTCAAAATCCGCTTCGAATTCATCATCCACGTTGATACCACCTGTTAGTCGTTCAAAAAAAGATTTTTTCTTCATATATTTTTACGTCTGATTGTTTTTACCCGTTCTAAAGTGACGATGAGAGCCATTATTAAGAGCCAAATGGCGACGAACACAAAAAAAGTATTCGTACCGCTCTCTTGTATTATAAAAAAATTAAACAATGTATGCAATACGCCAGCAAGGATAAGTCCAATAATGGTGTATTCGTGTTTGAGATGAGGACTCTTGTAGAAAGAGAATGCAATTGCAATTCCTATAATCGCTGAAGATATTGTGTGAAGAAGTGTTGCTCCAACAAAACGAAGGTTTCCAGTGATGAGAGTCTGATAGGCGTTTCCTTCCATAAGAGGACTAATAAGATAAATTGCATTTTCAAAAGCAGAGAAACCAAGAGCTACTGTCATCATGTAAATAACAGCATCAATAGGAACTCGTTCATATCGAGTGCGAAGAGCAATAAGCCAACAAGCAGCAAACTTGGCAAATTCTTCTATAAATGCCCACAAAGTAAGAGAGAGGGTTGTGTTTTGATCAAAAAATAGAGTTACAAGATACTGAAAAGGAAAAACCACAAGGGTGGTAATCATTCCTCCAACAAAACACGCGAGAATGATATAAGGAGGCTCGGGGTGGTCTTTGTTCTCACGAAGCCAGAACACAAGCCAAAAAAGACACGGAATAATCCCTCCGAGCAAAGCTATTGTGATAATTTGAAATATATCAAACATGTAAAATTACTTTTGTTGTTTACAGCTGTGGCCACTTCTCTATCATCAGTAAGTTATCTTTCTCAAGGGTGCTCCATATCTCTTCAGTGATGAATGGCATGAAAGGGTGAAGAAGGGTGAGGCTCCGCTCAAGGATAGTGATGAGTGTGAATTGGCGACTGGCTTTTGCTTCTGTAGAGTGTGGAGAGGTATCCTCTACGTTTTTAGCGAAGTAAGGTTTGCTTTCTTCGATAATGACATCAGCAAAACGATGCCATACATAATGATACAGCTTTTCTCCTGCTAAATGAAGTCTAAATTCATCAATGTCTTTTGTGATGTCTTTTGTTAGATCATCAAGCTCTGTGATAAGTACTTTGTCTGCATGTAGAAGACGGTCTTCTACATCGTTCTCAAGAACTTTTTTGTTATCTTCAACAGAAGTTAAAACAAAGCGAGTAATATTCCACAACTTGTTTGCAAAGTTCTTGTACGCGCGTATCTTGTCTTCGGAGAATTTACTGTCGGCACCAGGTTGAGTTCCGATGATGAGTGACATACGAAGAGCATCAGTTCCGTATTTTGCAATCATATCAAGCGGGTCGATGTTGTTGCCGAGTGATTTGCTTATTTTGCGTCCCTTCTCGTCGCGAATAAGCCCATGAATATATACAGTCTTGAAAGGAATGGTTCCAAGTAAATATTGACTCATGAGAATCATGCGAGCAACCCAAAAGAAAATAAGGTCACTTCCTGTCTCAAGAAGAGTGGTCGGGTGATAGTCTTCCAAATCCTTTGTGTTCTCAGGCCAACCGAGAGTAGAGAAAGTCCAAAGTCCCGAAGAGAACCAAGTGTCGAGCGTGTCGGAGTCTTGCTCCCATCCATCTTCGGTTGGGGCATCCACTCCTACGTACGTTTCGCCGTCTTTGTACCAAACAGGAATTCGATGACCAAACCATATTTGTCGAGAGATACACCAGTCGCGCAAGTTCTTAATCCATTGGAAATAAATATTTTGGAATCGCTCTGGCATGAAAGAAACATCTGCTTCGAGCATAAGTTCTTTGAGTGTTTTACCTTCACGGTCTTTGATGGGCTTGTTTACGTTCACGAACCACTGAAGTTTAGGAAGAGGTTCTACTATTCCTCCTGTTCGCTCGGCCGTTGCAATGTTTTGTTTGACGGTCTCTTCTTTTTCGATAAGTCCGGCATCCTTGAGAAGTTCGGCAACTTTCTTGCGTGCTTCTGCTGCTTTACTTCCTTTTACTCCTTCAGGCCCTGTTATCATCTTTCCGAATTCATCAATAATTTGTTTGGTGGGGAGGTCGTGACGAACCGACATGTCATAATCGATCATGCTGTGAGCGGGGGTCACGCCGAGTGCTCCTGTTCCGAAGTCCTTGTCTACTTCATGGTCCGCGATAATTTTGATTTTCAAGTCTTCCCCAAGAAAATTTACACTGAAAATCTGTCCAATGTACTGCTTGTATCGCCCGTCTTCAGGATGCACAGCAACAGCAGTATCTCCGAATTTTGTTTCTGGTCGAGTGGTTGATATTGAAATAGGGAAGTCAGAAGAGTATTTGAAGGTATACATCACAGCATCACGCTCTTCGTGAACAATCTCATCGTCGGAAATAGTTGTTTGTCCTTTGGGGTCCCAATTGATCACACGGTCTTTACGATATATAAGACCATCGTCATACATTTTCTTAAAAGTAGTGCGTACTGCAAGGCTACGTTTCTCGTCGAGGGTATATGCTTCACGAGACCAATCAAGTGAAGATCCAAGTGCTTTGGTTTGGATGAGAATAATTTTTTTGTTTGATTCGGCAAATTCATTTACGCGTTTAAGGAATTCTTCGCGGCCAAGATCGTGGCGACGTTTACCTTCTTCTTTCTCGAGTTTCTTCTCGACTACGCTTTGGGTGGCGATAGCCGCGTGGTCAGTTCCTGGAATCCAAAGCGTGCGTTTGCCAGCCATGCGGTTCTTGCGAATATAAATATCCTGAATAGTACACATGAGTGATGAACCAAGATGAAGTACTCCTGTCACATTTGGAGGAGGAAGAATCATGCTAAAGGCTGGAGCATCGGGGGAAGTGATACCTTTTTTAATACAGATATCGGGGTTAAAAAAGCCGGAATCAAGCCATTTTTGATAGATTGCACCCTCGGTTGCTTGTGCATCATAAGGCTTTAGGAATTTATCGTTCATATTAAAAATATAGCATTTCTGAAGGTTTTTAGAAATGATGAAACCCCGAAGCTTGGAAGCTTCGGGGTTCGTGGTGGTAAGTGCTGAAATGTCTTTCCCGACTAAGCACTTGGTTTGGGTCGGGCGGTCCCTTTTTAATCGCAGATGCTCGGCGACGAGGGCTTCAAATATGCTTACGGTAAGCCCCTAACTACACCTGTTTGTTCGTTGATTAATATCTCTGACCGCCAAATCAGAAGAAAACCGGCAAGAAACAACGAAACACTTGTGGTCTATAATTAAAATAATACAAAAATTTGATTAAGTCAAGGAGAGGTTTCCTTTCGCCAATATGCTATCAGGGCTTCTATCCTTAATATCTAATGTGATAATTTTTACATATCCAGCCACCGCTATCATGAGCGCATTGTCGGTGCGCATTTCGGGGGAAGGAACTAAAAGAGCTAGGTTCATGTATTGTTTTGTTTTTTCTTCAAATCTCTGACGAATGTATAAATTTGAAACTACTCCTCCACCGATGATGAGGGTCTTAATATTAAATTCATCAATCGCATTAAAAGTTTTAGTTAAAAGCACATCAGTCACCGCATCTTCAAATTCTTTAGCCACCACTTGTGGGGCTGGTTTGTGTAGAAGACCGTCTTCTACATTACTGGGTTTTTTGCGAAGACTGTAGAGTACAGCAGTCTTGATTCCAGAAAACGAAAAGTCATAGTCTTTCGAATGAATCATGGGACGAGGAAGAATATACTCTGGTGTTGATGTTTTGTGTGTCAAAGGTGCCCTTTGACATCGCTCGGTTTCGGCAAGTCGAGAGATTTGTGGTCCTCCCGGATACGGCAAACCAAGCATGCGAGCCACTTTGTCGAAGGCTTCGCCAATAGCGTCGTCGCGTGTCTGACCGATTATTTTGTATGTATTCCATGCAGGAATGTGCACAAGCTCTGTGTGACCACCGGAAATAAGAAGAGCGAGAGCAGGGAAGGTGATCTGCTGAGGAAGCACGGAAAGAATATGGCCTTCCATGTGGTTGACGGGAACAAGCGGAATATCAAAAACAAAAGCAAGAGCCCGAGCAAAAATAATTCCCATCCACAGTGCCGGCTCAAGTCCTGGGCCTTCGGTCACCGCAATCGCATCAATCTTACTTTTTATTTCAGTTGCATTCTGTTGTTCGGCAAAGCGCACGAACTCTCCAAAGAATTCTTTCTCACGCCCAAACAGCTCTTCAAGAAAATGAACTTGTTCAGATGTGAAGTGTGTGCTCTTGAGTTGAGATGAGGTTCTTTGAGAAGAAGCTAATAAAACTTTTTTAAATAAAGGAATGAGATTCTTCGCATGCTCACGCTTCGCCATCATCGGCACTACACCACCAAACTCCTCGTGAAGCTTGATCTGTGAATACACCTCATTGCCAACAACCTTCATTTCGAAGGTATTTTCTACAGGATTACCCGCACATTCGACGAGACATACTGCTGTTTCGTCACAACTTGTTTCAATTCCGAGGATGTTCATATGTATCGAGAATATATCATAAAAAACGCTACATGCTACACTTACATCGTAATTGTTCTTTAAAATGAAAACAGAAAAATTAGAAAGTCCGGAGGAAACTCTGGAAATGAACAGTCGACTTGGTGTCGCTGTTATCGTAATAGTTCCGTTTCTTGCACTGATTGCAGGAATCATTATTCAGATAAGTGTTGGAGGGGGAGATTGGATAACATTCGCACTCTTTGTGATGTTCTGGCTCTTTACGGGGTTTGGAATTACTGTTGGTTTTCATCGGTGCTTTACACACACGTCTTTTGTCATCAAGAACTGTTGGCTCAAGAAAATTCTCCTTATTGGAGGATCGATGGCAGCTGAAGGTTCGGTGTTGGGCTGGGTAGGGTGGCACAGGTGTCACCACAAGCACACAGACAAAGAAGGTGATCCACATTCCCCACATCTTTCAGGATATGGTTTTTGGAATCGTTGTCGAGGTGCTTGGCATGCTCATGTTGGCTGGATGTTCAATCCACCTTCTGTAAAAAGAAAATATGTCAGAGACCTTCTTAAGGATTCTGATATGGTGTGGGCAAGCCGTACTTTCAAGTTCTGGATTTTAGCAGGACTTGCACTACCACCACTCATCGGTCTAGTTTTGAGGGGGACTCATTCGACTCCTCTGACAATGCTTGCCGATTTTTTGTGGGCAGGTCCTGTGAGACTGCTCTTTGTTCATCATATTACATGGAGTATCAATTCCGTGTGTCATCTTTGGGGCAAACGTCCTTTTGATGTTGATGATAAAAGTACCAACAACATCATTTTTGGTATTTTAGGAAATGGCGAAGGATGGCATCACAACCATCATGCGTTCCAAACTTCCGCGAAGCATGGTTTGCTCAAAGGGCAGTTTGATCTTTCTTGGGAGTTGATTCGACTCTTCGAGAAGCTCGGTTGGGCTGAAAAAGTTCGAGTTCCAACTGAAGAGATGATTCAGAACGCCCTGAAGAAATAGCTATTAGCTACCGCAGACATTCGTGTTTGCGGTTTTTTTATATAAACCATCTCTTGCAATCTGCCAAAAAAGGTCCACACTTAGATATAGTAGGTTGATTATCAGATTAATTTATACACACATGATTACCACAATCGTTACGATTCTGTTGATTCTTTGGCTTCTCGGTCTTGTTACTTCGTTTACTGTCGGTGGGCTCATTCATGTCCTCCTCGTAATCGCAATCATTATGATTCTTGTTAGGGTCATCAATGGTCAAAAACCTCTTTAAGTTAAAATTCAATTTTTCCTTCAGGAGAATAGAGTTCAACAAATTCAACCTCGCCATATTGGGTGAGGTTGTTTTTTGTTACGGAAGTAAGATGTCCAATTTCACATGAGCTGAGTGCAGAATATGGACGACCGTCGGGTAATGTAGAATTTTTAACAAAAACTTTTGCGAGGCCTCCTGAAATAGTTACTGAGTCATACTCTCCGTATTGAGCAAGTTCGTCTGCAAAAAGAAACTCGAGCGTCGCGTCTGCGATGTTAGTATTTTCTGAAACTTTCACCAACTCTTTTTTTGTCACTGAGCAATCTCCAGTCTCAGCCGCTTTCTTGTTCTGAGTAAAAACAGAAAGCTCTATTGTTTTTTCTTCGGTTTGAAATGGTTCTTGCTTCGCAAGTAAGAGATACAAGCTCCCCCCGATTACTATTACAGTACTGACTATCATTATCACTAATGCTTTTTTCTTTTTGGTCATAGCGTAAGTATAGCAAATAAAAAGTATATAATTGCTATCGAACAAATGTTCTACTATACTGTGGGTATGAAAAGCGACCACAAAACTAACATTCTCAAATTCTATAGAGACAACAAACGTATGCCGTCCATCTCGGAAATCATGAAGGTGTGCAAGCTCGCATCACGGAGTTCGGCATTCTATGTGGTGAACAAGCTCGTGGAAGAGGGAATTGTTGATAAGGATTCACAAGGAAAGATTGTACCAACAGGCAAGATACACGAGCTCAAACTACTCGGAAGTATACGTGCGGGCTTCGCTTCTCCTGCAGAAGAAGAACTTGCAGACACTATTAGTATTGGTGAGCATCTCATCCGTCACAAGGAGTCGAGCTACCTACTTCAAGTTGAGGGGGACTCTATGATCGACGCGGGTATTCACGAAGGTGACATGGTGATATTCGAACGTGGAGCAGATGTGAAGGGGGGAGACATTGTGGTGGCGCTCACCGAAGACGGCTACACACTCAAATACCTTCGTAAGAAAAACGGCAAGCCATACCTCGAACCCGCTAACGAAAACTATCCAAACATATACCCTAAAGAGGGTCAGATTATTGGCGTCGTCACCGCGACATTCAGAACATATAAATGAAAGATAAAGTAATTCTTCATTTTGATGGTGATTCATTCTTTGCTTCGGTAGAACAGGTGATGAACTACCGTCTCAAAGGAAAGCCTGTGGTGACCGGAGGCGAACGCGGAGCTATCACTTCAGCAAGCTACGAAGCCAAGAAGCTTGGTGTGAACCGCGGGATCACTATGCAGGAGGCAAAGAGGCTCTTTCCTGGGCTTGTGGTGCTTCGTGGAGACTATTTGTCATACTCTATATTTGCTTCTCGTATGTACAATATTGTTCGTGAGTTCACTCCGCTTGTTGATGAATACAGTATTGATGAATGCTTTGCGGATGTGACGGGTTTGGACAAGGCGTACGGCATGAGCTATGAAGAACTGGCACTGAAGATAAAGAGCAGGCTCGAGGCGAGTCTTGGGGTGACGTACGGTGTGGGTATGGCTCCAAACAAAGTTCTTGCAAAAGTTGCTTCCAAACACCACAAACCTGCGGGGTTTACGGTTATTTCTCAGAAGAATCGTGAAGACTTTCTTCGCGAGCTTCCTGTGGGAAAAGTGTGGGGAATTGGCCCTTCGTCGAGTATTGCACTCGCCAAGCTCAATATTTTTAACGCTCTCGATTTTGCAAACAAATCTTTTGCGTGGATTGAAAGTCACAAGCTCACCAAACCGTTTCAAGAAATGTGGCACGAACTTCGTGGAGAATATGTAAAAGAGTTAAATCTTGTTTCTGACATACCTCATTCGATTATCAAATCACGCACTTTTAGTCCACACTCCAATGATCGTGCGGTAGTGTTTTCTCAACTATCAAAAAACATCGAAGCTGCGTGTATCAAAGCACGAAGGAATGATGTTCGTGCAAAGGAAGTGTATTTTTATTTGAAAACTTCAAATTTTACTTACAAAGGGTTTGAGTTACCTCTAGTGAATGCGACCTCATCACCGACTGATATCATTCGTGTAGTGAAAGAATATTTTGATGAGGTGTATCAGAAAGGTGTTACGTACCGCGCGACAGGAGTTAGTTTACGAAAGTTTGTCCAAGAAGATGAAATTGTTGAAGATCTGTTTGGAGAAAGTGTGGAAGTTGAAAAGCAAAAAAAGATATTTGAAGTAGTTGATAGTTTGGCAGGGAAGTATGGTGAGCAAAGCGTGTATCTTGGCTCCAGTATGCATGCACTCTTGAACACGCGTAATGTACCGCACAAGACAATCGATCTACCGTTTTTGGGGAAGGTGAAGTGAAATAATTTAAATAAAGTTTATATAAAGATTTTTGTCTACTACGTACATTTTGCGTGTTAGGATGCTTAGTACAATGATAAAAGAAACAAGAAATGTTGCATATATAGATAATACAAATCTTCACAAAGGATGTGAAGCTGAGGGTTTTTGTATCGATTATGCAAAGTTCCGTACTTATTTGAAAGAACGATGGTGTGTAGCCACAGCATACATTTTTATTGGATATGTTCCTGGAAATGAGGAAAGATATAGAAAGTTTCAAGAGAAAGGATATACACTTATCTTCAAACCTACATTACCTGATGGAAATGGAAAAATAAAAGGAAACTGCGATGCAGAGCTCGTGCTCAAGGCAGCTAGAGATTACTATGAAAGTGATTTTGAAAAGATGGTATTAGTTTCAAGTGATGGAGACTTTGGTTGTCTTGTTCAGTTTCTCCAAGAAAAAGATAAGCTCGAATTAGTGCTCAGTCCTCGAAATAAAGACAAGTGCTCAAGTCTTATCAAGAGACTGGCTCCTAAGATTACTTTCTTACCAGAAGTAAAACATTTAATTCAAGGATTTTAGAAGTGAGGATAAATGAAAAGCCCCCACTGCAGACGGAACCGCAACAGGAGCTTTTCGAGGTGATATTGCAATAATATATCAACCAAACTCAAAAATCAAGGTTTTTATCTACTACTACTTCTTCATAAAGCCGTCCAGAGCTCGAAGCACCTCCACAGGGAGCATGAATACTACGGTATTACTTTGGTCTGAAGACATGTCATTTATTGACTGCAAAGTTCGAAGATGAAGTGCTCCTGGGGTCTGTGCAAGCATAGCAGCAGCTCTTGAGATGTTTTCAGAGGCTGCGAGTTCTCCTTCTGAATTGATGATAACTGCTCGCTTCTCTCGCTCTGCTTCAGCTTGTTTACCAATAGTTCGTTCGAGTTCTGGAGGAAGGCTTACATCTTTTAGTTCTACGTTTTGTACCATGAGTCCCCACTCATCGGTTTCTTTGTCGACGATTTCTCGGATTCTATCGGCAATCTTATCTCTGCTTGAGAGTAGTTCATCAAGAGTCACTTCTCCCACAATGTTTCGCATGGTCGTCTGGGCGTACTGTGAAATTGCATACTTGAAATCCTCCACTTCAAGAATGGCTTTGTTGGCGTCTCCTACCTTGTAGTAGATAACGGCGTTGACGCGAACAGACACGTTGTCTCGAGTAATGGCGTTCTGATCGGGAACATCAACCGCTTTGGTTCGGACATCTACCTTTTGATAGCCTTGAATAATTGGCCACACAAGTCTCCACCCAGGCTCCATAACAGAGCTGAACTTTCCAAAGGTAAACTTGACCCCTCTTTCGTACTGATTGATCTGACGAATGCTGATAATAACTATAACCAGAGCTGCTATAAGTATTGTTGTAATGTATTCCATGTGGGGATTATAGCATTTTTAATTTTTTTGTGACCCCTCTTCGAGGACTGCGATTTCTACAGATCGAAGACGATCTAAGAAAT
>CAYQLE010000013.1:0-15577 GCA_964418265.1 uncultured Candidatus Saccharibacteria bacterium | reverse complement strand
AACATATATAGATTATAAATGAATCAGACTAGAAGAAGAAGCTCATGAAACTGAAGCTTGGCTGAGTCTTGCGAGCTTGTGCTAGTTGACGGATGAGGTCTCGGTGAATGCGACGCTCTTCCATGTAGTTAAGACCGTGAAGAATCTTGAAGTCGATAATTTCGTTAATTTTTTTGATTTGATTTTGAACTTTTTTGAGGTAAGTGTGTTTGCTCATGTTTTTATTGTTAATTGATATGTTTATAGTATAGGTGAACGAGCGTTCACCGTCAACTGCTTTTGATACTAATTACAATAAAACTGTGGATAACTAATAAAAAATCGAACCCTTGTGGGTTCGATTAGGCTGTTTCAAAAATAAATCCGTCTTCTTGAGGGAATGCTCCATCAGTATGCGTACGGAATGTCTCAAAATGATTAGGCCAGAGCACCAGCTGACGCTCTGTTTCTTCAACCATCACAGGTTTGTGCATACCAATGAAGGCACGAGTACCTGTAGCGAGGAATTCCTCTGGTGAGAAGACTTTTTGAGCGAGAATTGCTGCTTCGACCGACGACTCTTTCCAACCTCGATCACGAGCTTGTTGAAGAACAAAGGTTCTTGTTCGTCGACCTTCAGGACCAACTGGTAAATACCCTGCTGGAACAAAGATGACTTTGTAGACCCTATCCAAAGGGGGACAAAACACACAAGAAAAGATAAGGTTTCCCGCTATCAAACTACAGACAATTTCTTCTGCAGTCGCTCTGTTTGGAACCAGTGGTCTGCGAATAATATCGATTGGGGGCTTAGGTGTAGATGAACTTTTCATAATCTGAGAAAAGTATCTACTTTTACATCAGAAAGTCAACTAAATCTCACACACAGCAGGGCCCGCACCAATAGTCTTGTCATCAGCATCAAGCATGTCAAACAAAGTTGTTTTATCAGCATCGAGACCAAGTCGCTCACACTCTCCACGGAACCATGCCTGCTTTCCCGCGTCTTCGTGGTGGGCATATGAGTAATCCAAATGAAAGGCTTCAGACCACACCTTCACTTCTTCATCTGTTTTTGGAAGACCTTCTACTTGAAACCAAGTAAGCATTTCCTCATCAGTCTTTCCATCACGAAGTGCGTTTTCAGCGTCCTTCCCTTCTACTCCTTTAAAATTAAAAAGCATGTTATCTACCGGGCAGTCGAAACTGAAGTCTCCTATAGTACCGGCTATGTATGCGCGACCTTTGTCAATCATGCGGGCAAAGATAGCGTATCCTCCAAAACTTTTATCGTAGGCGCTTCGTGGGGCTACCTTAGTGAGATCTTTTGCGGTGATGTTTGTCATAATTTTATATTTATTTAACTAATTTCTAATTTTACACTTATTAATATCCTTTACCAAACTCGTCAATAATTTAAGCGTTTTGAAATGCGGTGAGCTAACTAATTGAGTCAAATACAAAAAACTGCAAGACTTCTAGTCTTGCAGTGCACTTATAGAAAAATTACTACCAAAAAGACCAGGTTGAGACAAACCCACCTTGTTCAAGGTTTTCTCCTCAAAATGAACTCTGAGATGGAAACAAATCTGATTTGCCTTCGTCGGTCCATCTTTGATGAACCACTGTTGAGCAAACCCTAGGTGTTGAAGGAGGCGAGCTTCCGCTTCGCGAAGAAGATATGGATTATTCCCTTCAAATGACCTCTCATGAGCTTCATCTCCCCAAATAACTACTTGGTTGATATTGTCCACACCCACATGACTTTCCGGACTACTTGTGACGTGTCCGGACATAAGAACAAACGTATCTTCACCCTTCAGAACAACAATCACAGATTCGTTTTTCTTCCAAAGAGAACCCTCACGAGTGCAAAGAATAGAACTAGCTTCCAAGGAACTACCAAATTTTGTATTCATACCATTTACCTTTATACCATACTTTATCTATCCGGAGGAAGTTCGTAGTAGTTTATAAGGAATTTTGTGATATCGACGAATGTAGGACCGAGCGATTCTGAAGAATACCGTACACCGTTAGGTGCAACATTGTATAAAAATACTAAAAAGCGTGGATTGTATGCTGGCAGGTAGCCAAAAAATGAGTGGAGGTTGCGGTCGTCATAATACCCTTTGCCACTTGGTAGAGGAATCTGCGCGGTTCCTGTTTTCTCTGCGATACTATAGCGAGGATTCTTTGCTTTTCCGTCTTGAAAATATGTATCAAAGTTTTCAATAAGAATACGGGTTATGGCTTCCGAGGTTTCTTCTTTTATTACCCTTTTTCCTTCAGGGTATTTTATTTTTTTAGTATGCCCTAACTTGTATTTAATTTCTTTCACCACATGAGGTGTAATCAAGGTGCCTCCATTTGCAAGAGAAGAGAGCGCGCGAACGGTTGCAATAGGAGTCATTGCAATTCCCTGTCCGAATGATGCGTTGGCATATTCAAGGTCTCGAGGAGCCTGCAGATTACTAATGAGACCTTTTGCTTCGTTTGGAAGATCAACACCAGTGTGGTCTCCCAATCCAAACTCTGTAAAATATTTTCGAAGATTATCACGACCTATTTTCTGAGAAAGATACACGAAACCAGTGTTGAGAGATTCCCCCATCGCTTGTTGCATAGTAATGACTCCTCGACCTTTTTTATCGAAGTTATACATAGTTCGCCCGTTAAGGGTAACAGACCCAGCGTCGTTATACGTAGTCTGCGCTTCTGCAAGACCAAGATCAATAGCCGCTGCCATAGTAAGAGGTTTGATAATAGAACCCATCTCATAGACATTCTCAACTAAATCATTAGAAAAAACAGCAGTATTAGAAACAATTCTGAAGTTGTTTGGATCAAATGAAGGATCTATTGCCATTGCAATTATTTCTCCTGTCATTGGGTCTATAATGATCCCTCCTGCAGTTTGCGATCCCCATTTCTCCTTTACCCCGCTCACTGCTTGCTCGAGATACTCTTGCGTCACAGGCTCGATAGTAGTCACAATGTCTCCCGACAGCTCTTCCTTCTGCACAACAGACTTATTTATGTTTGCAAATATTTCAACAAAGAAGTTTGCATAAGCATCTTCTTCTCCTCGTTTTAATACCTCTTCATACTGCTTCTCAAGGCCATATCGTCCTCCCAACTCATCCCCTCTATAACCAACAAAACCAAGCACGTGAGCTGCAATATCATTCCCTGGATATATCCGCCATTTATCTTTGTACACTCCTACTCCTGGAATTTTTAAATCAATTATATTTTTTCCTTTATCAAGATCGATACGGCGAGCGATTTCTTCGTAGGGGTCGTGGGTCTTTTTTGCTCGTGCTTCGACATCAACACAATCAAGTTCAGTTAGAATCTCCTTTAGTGAAGAGCAGATTGAATTCGGGTCGGTTATTTTCTGAGGATTAAGGGCGATTAAAAAACCATCTTTAGTGGTCGCTGCGGAAATTTGACTTCCATCCTTTGAAGTAAAAAATATAGAACCTCGATCAAACACGTATGAAGCAGGACGCATGTACTGATGGTCCGCCTTGTCAGCAAATTCATCCCCATGTACTACTTGGAGAAAATAAAGGCGTGCCACAAGAAGAAGCGCACAAAAAATAACAAAGCTAGAGAAAATACGCATTCGAAATTGCAGACGAGATTTCATTTTAACTATTTTACCCTAATTAGCTGATTATCGAAATGCGACTGCTGGAGAGACGCGTTCTACAAAAATAGTTTCGGCACCAGAGGTCTCTTTAAAGCCCATAGCATATGCTCGGTCGAGAGTAAGAGCGGCACTTTCATTCATGTATACCGCTTCGAGAAATGCAATTTCCCCTGAGAAAATACTCATTTTCTTAACCGTATCCTGTCTTGATGCGACATTCCACACTGTCTGGTTTACAAAAAATACATAAAGGCAAAGGAATACAAAAATAGCAAGAACAAGACCAGCGAGAACTCTCTTTTCTAAAATAGTTGGATTGTATGTTGTGTTTGTGTTCATTTGTTTTTTTGAATTATGCGGAGTTTTGCGCTTCGAGATCGGGGGTTTGCTTTCTCCTCCTCTCTACTTGGAGCAATTACCTTCTTGTTAATAAGTACTAACTTGTCTTCTTCTGCTTTTGCTTTAAAAAATACTTTGAGTATGCGGTCCTCGAGGCTGTGGAAAGAAATAAGTGCCATGCGGCCTTCGGGAGCAAGAAGTTCAAAGCCTGTCTCAAGAACTTCTTTAAGTGCTCCAAGCTCGTCATTCACCGCAATACGTAACGACTGAAACGTTTTTGTGGCGGGGTGAATTTTGCCTTTACGATACCAATTAGGTACTGCAGACTCGATCACCCTCACCAAGTCGAACGTAGTCTTGATAGGAGCTACTTCTCTTTCTTTCACAATTGCTTCTGCAATGTGTCGCGAGAAGTGCTCTTCGCTGTACCCATAGATAACATCTGAAATTGATTCTTGTTCCCATTCATTCACAATGTCATACGCTGTGAAGATGTGCTTTGCGGAATCATTCGAGAACGTCATCAGAAGTGGTTCGTCTTTTCGAAAACTAAATCCTCTTCCTGAAATTTCAAACTGATCAGAAGAGAGACCTAAGTCCAGAAGAATGCGATTGGCGTGGGTAAGACCCAAACCTTTTAGAACCTCAGAGATATTTCGTGTGTTTGACTCAACAAAGTGTGCATTCTTGCAGAACTTAGTTACTTTCTCTTTGTTCTGATCAAGCGCGTCCTTGTCTTGGTCAATACACACGAGAGTAATGCTGTCTCCGAACTTCTCAGCAATGAGAGCGCTATGCCCTCCTCCACCGAATGTTCCGTCTACCACGACATCTCCTTTATGAATATCAAGACCGTCTACTGTCTCATGTAAAAGTACGGTGATGTGATGTGTCATGGGATTAGATGGCGCCTATTTCTCCAAGCTTCTCGGCAAGCTTGTCAGCATCACCTCGGATTGCTTTTTTGTAAGCAATCCAAGCTCCCTCATTCCACACCTCAACACGATTGTGAACACCGGCAAACACTACTTTTCCCTGAAGCTTTGCAAACTCTCTCAAATATTCAGGGATGAGGACCCGTCCGATTGAATCCACCTCAACCTCGCTCGCTCCGGAAAGAATAAATCTATTGAAGCGTCGCGTGTCGGTCTGGCCAATCGAAAGGTTCCCCAGCTTTTCCGAAATCTTTTGCCATTCTTTAACTCCATAAATAAACAAGCAGTTATCGAGTCCATGCGTCACAACCACCGACTTCCCAAGTTCCTTGCGGAACTTGATCGGAAGTGAAATTCGTTTCTTTTCGTCTTGGCTGTGTGTGTATTCTCCGATGAGCATGTTTATTTATTTTTACTTTCACCAACTCACTTACTTTTACTAATTACCACTTCTTCCCACTTAGATACCATTGTATCCCACTCATCCACCACCGCAACCCATTTTGGTTAGGTTATCCACAGGAAACACTAAAGAACACACTTTTGTGTGTGTGTCTAAGATTTGTTCAATCAAAAGACTTTCTTGAGTACTTAGTTATTTTTGGAGGGGCTCTCGGAATGCTTGAGAGCGAGCAAATTTTCAGCAGAAAATTATGCGTACCCGGAAAAAATAACTAATGTGCGAGAGAAAGTCTTTTGGATGGTTGATTAATGGTTTAACTTTTAGCATTTAACTTAAGCAACTCAAGCACCTCAGCTTCGTCAGCAACGCGTTTTACCGTACCGTTTCCAACAAACAGAATCTCATCTGCATTTTTAATTGTGTTGAGACGGTGGGCAATGATGACCTTGGTAGTGTCAACAGGAAGTGAATCAATAAGTTCTTGAAGTACCGACTCTGTCACCGTGTCAATGTTGGCAGTCGCTTCATCGAGAATGAGAAACTCAGGCTCACGAAGAATGGTACGCACAAAAGAGATGAGTTGCTTTTGTCCAATACTCATATTCTCTGCTCCACTTTGTACTGGTGTCTGAAGCCCTTCAGGAAAACGTTTGATAAGTGAGTTCATGTTCTTTGAAGAAAGAATATCAAGAAGTTGTTCGTCATTTATCTCAACAAGCAAGTCATTACCATAGCGAATGTTGTCTGCGACCGTTCCACTAAACAAAAACGGTTCTTGAAGGATTACTCCAATCAAAGAAGAAAGTTCTTTTCGGCAATATGTGTGCATGTCTTTGTCTTTCCAGAAAATAGTTCCTGAACTTGGGTCATACAAGCGCGCCATGAGGCTCGCAATAGTTGACTTCCCTCCGCCTGTTGGACCAACAAGTGCGTAGGTGTGCCCCCTCTTCAAATCAAAAGAAACATGCTTTACCACCAAAGAATCATCAGTATACCCAAAACACACATCTCTCCATGCCATGAGAGTAGTACTATCAACATCTTGCGGAAGAGGCTCTCCATTATCTTTTACTATCACATCAGAATTGAGTGCGAGTACTTCTTGAATTCGTCCCCATGATGCTAGTGATACTTGAATGTTTCCAAAAATATCTGCAATCCAACGAAGAGGATCGTAGAAACGAAGTGCATATGTAAGGAAAGCAATGAGCACACCAATAGTAATCTCTCCTTGAGTAATAAGAAAGATTCCATACACAAGCACAGCAACTTGTGCGATATAGCCTGCGAAATCATAAATAGGTGAGAATGCTTGATTAAGAAAACCAGAAAGCACTGACTTTTTGTAGAGAGTGCTGTTTAACCCAGTCAAATACTCTTCAAAGAAATTTCGTCGATCGAAAGCAATAATAGCTTTGAAGTTGGAAAGTTGTTCTGTAACACCTGAAGTAAAATCTCCAAGAGATGCGGATGTCTTACGGTTTGAGCTTTCAATAAAAGGAGAAGCAATACGTGTAATAACTAGTAAGAAAATAGTTGAAGACAGAAGCACAAGACCAAGCTTCCAATTAAGATATAAAATAAAACCTCCAATACCCAAAAGTGTAAACGCACTTCCAGCAAAACGAAGAATGCTTTCTGAAAGAAACTGATTAAGTTTGTCGGTGTCGTTATTGAGACGAGACATAAGGTCTCCTGTTTTGTTTTGATTGAAGAATGCAATAGGTAGTGACTGTAGCTTTTCAAAAATAGTTCCACGAAGCTTGAAGAGTGCGTCTTGTGAAGCCTTACCCATGATCTGTTGCTGAAAGTACGTAGCAATACCCGTCACCACAAAAAGCACAGCAAGGAACAATATAAGCCACGCGAGTCCCGTAAGATCTGCATTAGTAATATAGGTATCAATAGCAACTCCAAGAAGATATGGGCTCACTATTGCAGCCAAGGAACTTACAATCACAAGTAACAGTGCCCATCCAAAACGCTTCTTGTCGATAAAGTTACTTAACTCTTTTCCGCTTTGAACTAGGCGTTTGAGATACGCTTTTTCTTTTTGTGTTTTGTTGTGAAGTTGATAATCCATATTAGTGATTTTCTATGCTTTGTTGTGATTCATAAATTTGCTGATACTCAATTGAATGAGCAAGAAGGTCTCCATGTTTTCCCTGTGCCACAAGTTCTCCCCCCATAAGAACGATAATGTGGTCATACTCTTTAATAGACTCAATCTTCTGAGTAATTGAAATGAGTGTGATACCTGCAAATTCTTTTTGAATGTTTGAAAGAATTCGCTCTTCGGTACCAGCATCTACTCGTGCAGTGAAGTCATCAAGAAGGAGCATTCGAGGTTTGAGAGCGAGAGCCCGAGCAAGCATGAGGCGTTGCTTCTGTCCTCCTGACAAACTTGTTCCGCGCTCACTTACATTGGTCTCGAGTCCTTTAGGAAGATTTACTACTAGGTGGTCGAGGTCTGCCACTCGAAGTGCTTTGGATAATGCATCTTCATCCGCACCACTTTTGAACAAAACATTCTCTTTAAACGAAGTATTGAAAACAATACTATCTTGAAACACCAAACCAATTTGAGAAAGAAGATTTGATTGATTCCACTTCGAAAGAGGTCGTCCATCAATACTTATTTCTCCGGAAGTAGGAGTGGCAAGACCTGTAAGAAGATAAAAGAGTTCAGTCTTACCTGCTCCTGTTGGACCAATAATAGCGGTGCTTTGTCCTGACTTAATACTAAAAGAAATATCTTTAAGAACAGGAGTGTTGCCGTAGCGAAGAAAAACATTTTTAAAAACCACTTCACCTTTTACTTCACCTGTTGCTCCCTCATCTTTAGAATACACATTCTGTTCGTGAAGTACTTCATTAATACGTTTCGCAGATACCATTGCACGAGAGACTAAAGTACTTCCAAAAGAAAGAATAAAGAAAGGCCATACAAAAACTGAAGTATAGGCAAAGAAAGCAGACATTTCTCCAAGACTAAGGTTGCCCGCAATCACGTCGCGTCCTCCAAACCAAAGCACCACAAGTACTGCGGCATTAGAAAGAAGAGTGATGACTGGAATAAGAGAAGCAAAGTAAGTAACAAGAGTTTTACCAAGCTCGGCGCCTTTTTTGTTTACGACATCAAACTTACCCATCTCTACATGCATTGAATTCAAAACTCGTACGAGCGCAGAAGAAACAATACTTTCATTAATGGTCTTATTAATATTATCAAGATTGTTCTGTGTTGCTCCAAACAAAGGTCCAAGTTTGGAAAAGACAAAAATAAAAACAATAAATATAACAGGCAAAATGGTGAGAGTAAGAAGAGCAAGCTTCAAGTTAATGATCACAAGAAAAACGGTTACTCCAATAAGCGTCACGATAGCCATAAGCATTGAAGGAAGTCCATTTACGACAAAGTTTTTAATTGCATCAACATCAGAAGTGGCGACTGTGACGAGGTGCCCGGCACGCGCTCCGCGCATTGTTTCAAAAGATCGATTCTTCAAAACACCAACAAGTTTGTTTCTTAGTTCAAAACTAATTTTCTCTGAAGCGTACGAAGCAACTGCTGATTGAACAAAAGACAAAACAAGAACAATAAGGGCAATCCCTCCCACAACAAACCATGCATTCGACGCACTAAAACTCCCAGCACTGTATGCGTCGATATATTCCCCCATTTTCTTTGGGAAATAAAGCGAAAGACCATTCGCTGCAAAAGCAAGAATGGTCACAATCGCTATGAGAAATGAATGAGGTTTGAGAAATGAAAACACAAAAGAACTAAATCTAAACTAAATTACTTAACTTCAAACCCTGCACGTACTACTTCGTCATTGAGAGTAAGAAGGGCTGAAGCACTATAGTTGAAGTCTATGCTGTCTTTGTAGAACACCACTTCATATTTCTTACCAGCTTCTGTGTTTCGAGATATGAACACTGAAAGATCAGTATATGTTCCAGGTTTTACTCGACGAGCACCAAGAATATAAGGTGTGTTGGTAATTTCTGAGCTGTCCCGTACTGCTACCCAGTATGTATTGTCGAGAGTAAGTGAAGAAATAAGTACATAGTTTCCTGCATCCTGCTTGTTTACTGTGACGAAGCTTGCATTGGAACTTTTTACGTCCTCAAGATTGATTACTTCTGGAGTAGTGCTTGATTTACCACCAAAGAAAAACCCAGTGCTAGATGCGTTGTTACCAACACTGTTTGACCCAACGCCGTGACCAATAAGGAAACCGACAATGATTCCGACAACCAAAGCTATTGCTACAAATTTGTCGAATACGAAGGCTTGTCCACTTGCACTGGCTACATTATTAATTTTGTTCTGAATATTCTCGAACGGTTTCTTAAAAGGGGAATTATCTGGATTCATAAGCATATATTTAGTGATTAAAACTAACGATTAGATTATACTATACCAACACTATGAAGCAAAACCACAAAAAACTATTGACTTTTATTATAATAAGTGTCTTTTTATTAGCTGTTTCTTTGCTTGATCCGAAGGGTGATGTACTAAAGGTGTTTGATGAGAACTTCGACAAGAGTTCGTATTTTAAAAATTGCGTTCCTACAAATGAACTAGCGGGAACCTCAACACAAAATATTGCAAGTTCAACAACTAATTCCCTTCTTGAAGTTGTTCGAGTGATTGATGGTGACACAATTGAGGTAAATAATAATTGTGAATCACTTACGGTGAGACTGATCGGTATCAACACTCCTGAAACTTTGGACCCACGAAGACCAGTTGAATGCTTTGGTAAGGAAGCCTCTGCGTATGCCAAGTCACTTCTTGAAAACACTCAAGTGAAAATTGAAACAGACGGAACACAAGGAGAATTCGACAAGTACGGACGTCACCTTGGTTATGTAATCATGAAAGATGGTACCAACTACAACAAAATAATGCTTGAGCAAGGGTATGCATACGAATATACATACAACACACCGTACAAATACCAAACAGAATTTAAAAAGGCTCAAGCTGATGCCAAAGCGAACAACAAGGGGCTATGGTCAGCAGAAACTTGCAATGGCTTGAAATAAATAGGGTCAGGAGCTATTTTAATAAAATAGCTCCTGACCCTATTTTATAGCTAATCATTTCACTCACAACCTTCACTTTTTCAACCTCTTCAATAAACCTCCAAGATTCGCACACTTCGTCATTAGACAGAAATGTTGAACTTTTGCCTTGTAAAGCATCTTCAAAAATATGCTCGTAGGTGTGCAGACCTGAGGCAAGAATAATTTCTTTTGTTTTACCATCAAAAAATGTTATTCGAATGCAGACTTTGTTTTCTGCAAGAGCCTTGCCTGATGAAAGACGAATACTAATGTGCTTTGTATCTTCTCGATCAAGTCGAGCTGGGATACTAAAATAGGTCTCTATTTTACCGTATCCCTCATATGAACCAAATACAAACGGGTTTCCTTTTGGAGAATTTGTATCAAGTGAAAGATGTTTCAACACTTCTTCTCGTGGTTCATCATTTTTAAAGAAAGTAGCGAGCATGAAGAGCAAGTGGTTCTGCCCTACATCCTTAAGCGCACCGACATTATCGTAGAATCCCCCGCGACCTTCAATATCAGCAGTTTCAAATATTTCAAAAGCAACTTCTTTAATAGTAGAGAAATCTTCGTACTCAAGCTTCCTTAGTTCTTCTTTTCCTGCGTAATGGTCTATCTTCAATAGCTGATCTGCACGGAAATATTCTGCCGATACACCAAGAAGAAACTTTGCATTTTCCCCACTTTCTCCAAAAGGCTTCTCAACAAGAATAATGCTGTGCCCCGCAGGGTCATCCTTCGTGACAAGTTCAGACCGATGAATAGACGCAAAAAGGTCGCCATACACCAAAGGTGGTACAGCGAGGAAGAAAACATGTTTAGTATCTGGGCGAAGAAAGTCTTTCAGCTTCGAGACTGCATCGTAGTTTGCATAATCTCCTGTCACCGCTTGATATGGAAACGAGTACGAAACATTCTCTTTAGTGGTACGAGAAAACCCAATTACTTGAGAAGTTTTAGGAATGACTCCTTTTGTGTACAGAGCGTCGAGAGCGGGGAATATTTTATTATTAGAAAGATGTCCTGAAGCTCCGAATACAACAATATCCATATTGACTATTGTACACGAAGAACAGGTGAAGAAGATGTGCTTACACTTATGGTTGTGCTTGCAACTGGGGTAGTAGGTAGCACAGGAAGAGTTGAAGTAGCTGTTGTAGAAGACTTACCCTCTTGAGAATCTGTTGGAGGAGAAGCGGAAGGAGTAGCAGCAGCCGTAGTGCTTGCGAGAGTCTCTTCAATTATTACAAGTTCAGCCTTAAGCTCCTCTGTGATAGAAAGAAGACCTATGGCTTGAGCATCTGCAGATACATCAGTTTTATTGTCTGAGGTGTTTTTTGATACTATAGAATCTACAGCTAATTCTGAAGAAGTAGCAATTGGAGCAGAAGGTGAGATAGCCTCAACAGAAGCACGGAAATCAGACACAACCGCTTGAGCGGTAGTGGCAGAATTGGATGAAGCAAGAACAGCAAGGTTGGCTTTGATGTCTTCTCCATGACTCTTAATGTTTGCTTTGATGATACCTTGTGCTTCTGGTGTAAGACGACCTTCGTCAGCAAGCTTCTCTGCTTCTTTGAGACGCTTGGTGGTGCGCTCGATACCTACGCGGGCCTTAGCATCAGGAGAAAGAGCGACAAGGCTTTGGATTTCTTCATTAACATTCACTTTTATAGAATAAAGAGCCTCTCCAGGAAGAGCGCTCTCTGCAGCAAAAGAAGTACCTCCTGTAGTAATCACAAGAACAAAAATCACAACCAAGGCAACAGCCTGACGTTGATAGGTGTGTATAAAAGTCGGAAAAGAAAACTGATAAGGAGAAGGAATGTAAGCACCTCCCAAGATAGCCGACAGCATGGTCTGCTTCTCGTTGCGAGTCAGTTTGGTTTGACGTGCTTCTTTAATTAAATTTTTAAGCCATTTCTCTTTCATTTATTTGTTGTTATATTGTTTTTTGAGTTTATCGATTGCTCGGTGGATACGGACAGAGATGTTGTTCTCTCGCTCGTTTAAGAGCTTGGCAATCTCTTTGACCGAAAGATCGTTCACGAATCGAAGGATGATAATCTCACGATACATCTCCTCCAAATCGTTTGTTTTCTCGAGAATCTTCTCGACATCAAATTTGTCAGAGTAAGATACCTCCTCGGCTGGTGCGTCAAATCCAATTTCCTGAAGCCCGTCTAGCGACAAAGGCTTCTTCTTACGGTACCAATCTGTAATTGCATTACGAACCGAGGTATACAAGAAAGCCTTTATGTTGTCAGGGTATTCCCCTCTATCAAAAGCGCTCCACACCTTCATGAACACTTCTTGGACAATCTCAAGAGATACATCTCTATTGGCAGTCTTGAAGAAAGAGTACCGAAAAAGCTCATCAGAGTACTTTTTGTATATATCGAGGAATTGGCTGCGATTTTGGGTGTCGTTTGACATAATTTATGACGGTGCACGACCCTTTTCCTTACAGTTTTCCTTGCGGGTCGTGCTATACTCTAGCTATATGAGCAAAAGTATGAAGATTATAGCACTTCTTACATTAATTTGCCTTGTTCTGGTGGGGGGTGCGTATACCTTCAAGAACCAGATTTCTCAAGGCCTTGAACGGACGGACCAGTATCTTAGCTTTTTTGTAGTATACCAAAACCTCGCCAATCCCTACATTCGCTATGTTCGTATTCCTGAAGGTCTCCGCAAGGAACAGGTTGCCGACATCTACAGTAAAACTCTCGCTTGGAATGATCAAGATAGGAAGGACTTCCTAAGCACCAACAACAGCATTGAAGGGTATTATTTTCCTACCACCTATATCTTCCCTGTCGACGCCAGTGGAGAATCCGTGAAGAACAAGATGACTCAGACACTCGAGAAGAAAGTAGCAACTATCACAAAAAAAGGAAACTATACAATTAATAAAGAGAAAATAAACATAGACACCGCACTAAAGATAGCTTCGCTTATTCAACGCGAAGCAGCCGGCAAGCATGACATGAACCTCATATCTGGAATTATCTGGAATCGTATCTGGATGGGAATGAGTCTCGACATTGACGCAACTCTTCAATATGCAAAAGGAAATAAAGAAGACGGTTGGTGGCCTCAGCCTCTTTCAAAAGATAAGTTTATTGACTCCCCTTACAATACCTACCAAAACAAAGGTCTTCCTCCTACCCCCATCGCAAACCCAGGGCTTGCCGCTATTGCTGCCGCATACAACCCACAAAAGACTTCTTGTATCTTTTATTTCCATGACAGCAAACGCAAGATATATTGTTCAAAGACCTACGATGAGCACAAGAGACTGATTGAATTGTATTTAAAATAAAAAATGTTCATAAGCACTCGAAATTCCAAGATAGAGATTCCTTTTTGGCAAAGCATCGTGCAGGGTATGGCGCCAGATGGGGGCCTTTTGGTTCCACAAGACTTCCCTGCACTATCACCAGAGCTTATTGCAAACAAAGAATGGTGGAATAGTGCGACCCCAAGCTCTACTGCTTTCGAGGTAATGAGACTTTTTGTGCCAAAGGACATAATTTCTCAGGAAGAATTAAAAATGGATTTAGAAAATGCATTGAACTTCTCCATGCCTTTGGAACGTATTGCCGAAAGTAACGACTACGTTCTCCGACTCGACCAAGGACCAACAGCGAGCTTCAAAGATGTCGCCGCACGTTCACTTGCTTGCCTTATGTCTCGCTATGCAGATATTCATGATGCGCGTATCAATATTGTTGTAGCAACCTCAGGAGACACTGGGGTGGCGATTGCAGACGCCTTCGGTGGATCAAAACGCATCACCGTCACCATTCTCTACCCACACGACGGAGTAAGTGAAGTACAAGAGAAACAAATGATTGACGTTCATCACCGCTACCCTAACGAACAAATCATTCCCATCAAAGGTAATTTCGATAACTGTCAGGATATTGCCAAGCTTCTTCAGTCCGCCCGCACACTTTCACTTGAAGATACTGAAGGTATAAGTGCATACCAAAAAGATATCCAAATAAAGCTTGGAATTTCATACACTACCGAAGAAATAATCTCACTCATCAATAATGTCTCGTCATTAAATCTTTCGAGCGCCAACTCAATCAACATCTGGCGACTTATTCCTCAAATGACTCAGTATTTCATGGCGTATGCAGAACTTGTAAAGAGTGGCTCGATACAGGTTGGAGAGGAAATAGTTTTTTCGGTACCAACAGGAAATGTGGGACATCTGATGGCGGGTATTTATGCAAAAGAAATTGGACTTCCTGTCTCTCATTTTATAGTTGGGACAAATACCAATAATATTCTTGCCAACATTATTGGTGAAGGGGTAGTGCGTCACCGCCCCTTTGCTTCTTCATCAGCTCCTTCGATGGACATTCTTGATCCGAGCAACCTCGAACGTCTTCTACATTTTGCAGGAATAAAAACAGGATACGTGGGAACAATTAATTACGCACAGATGAAGAACGATATAAAAAGAATGACTTCAGTATATGAAAGTATTCCACTTTCAACATACGGAGTAACTACAGAAATACTTACTTATCTCCGACAACTCATTTGGGCAGAAGATGTTGAAACAGACCAAGAGATACATGCAATGATGCGTGACCTTCACGCAAGAACAAGTATTGTACTCGAACCTCATGGAGTAACAGGATACATTGCTCTTCTTCGTGCACGAACTAAAGGAGAAATTTCAAAAGAGAGTGTTGCTGTTATTTTTGAAACTGCACACCCAGACAAATTTCCAGAATCACTCGAAGCAGCAGGGCTTGAACAAGCAGAACACCCAAGTCATCCTCGTCTTGTTGAAGTAATACAAAACACAGAGCAAGCACCAAGTGCATGTGAACTTGATTTAAAAGTAGTGGTGGATGTAATGACGGAACTACAGGTTAAAACTGATTATTGAGAAATACTAGCTCGGGTAAATGGTCCAAAGTACCCCACCGCAGGAACAATTCCTTTTGCGGTTTGATAGCGAGCAAGTGCGGCACGGGTAAGGACTCCAAACATTGTAGTCTCATTCCCTAGCGAACCCGTGCCTTGTGCTGAGATATTGAATCCATTTGTATTAAGGTAAATTTGCAGTGCGCGCACATCTCCACCCACCGACCCGAGAGTAAGATTGCGAGTGAATATGAAAGATGATGGAGTTGTAGGAAGGACTGGGAA
>CAYQLE010000012.1:0-15698 GCA_964418265.1 uncultured Candidatus Saccharibacteria bacterium | reverse complement strand
CAGGAACGCTTCACCAAAGACGAAGACCTCTGCGTCGACTGCTCTGGTGATGAAAACGCTCCGGGCGCCGATGGCGACTTCTCGAGTGCGCCGCTCTTCTACTCACGCGACGGCTTGCTCAAGTTCTTCACGTACTGGACGAGCGGTACCAACGACCGCTTTGGCACCGTGTCCGCGTTCGGTTCAGAGCAGTGATCCTCGCACCTTGAATCCTTGAGTCTTTTGAATTATTGACTCTTGATTCGCAACTCCTCAGGCCAACCCTCACCCGGTTGGTCTGATTTTTTATTTCTGTCCTAGACAACTGAGTTTAAATTTATTCATTTTTATATAGAAATGATAATTTAAAAAATTACCAACTTTGGTATTTTTGTGACATAATATATACCTGCGTCTGACAATCGCCATTGCTATGTCGTAGTTTCGAGAAGAAGGTTCAACCGCCTTCACGAAGCGCTTCGACGAGGCGATGGAGGAAAGTCCGAACACAGATCCATTCAATTGGAACGGGTAGCAGGTAATTCCTGTCCGGGTAATCCGAGAGGTGCGAGCAGTGACGCCGATGCCGAAAGGCTAGGATTCTCTAGGGATTAATTTATCTAGAGAATAATCTTGTAGTGATATAAGAGTGAAACGGCAAAATCCTTACTTCTGTGCAAGGCCGTGTCTTTAGAATGAAAGTTCTATAGAAGTGCTGCTAGAGGTCATTAGCGATAATGATCCCAGATAAATGATTGTCCATCAATGTTGTAATACAAAGATGACAGAATTCGGCTTACGACGCAGAACCAAAATGAAAGACCACTCCGCAAGGGGTGGTCTTTCTTCGTCTTCGAGATGTCAAAGCATGTCAAAGATGCCCTTTGACATGCTTAACCACAACTCTTTTTTGTTGTATGATGCGTTTACTATATGAAATATGACCCCGCATCAATTGAACAAAAGTGGCAGAAGAAGTGGGAGGAACAAAAACTGTACAAGACTACCGAAGATGCTTCAAAGCAGAAGTTTTATGTGCTCGACATGTTTCCGTATCCATCTGGAGAAGGTTTGCATGTGGGTCACCCGAAGGGATACATTGCTACTGATGTAGTGTCTCGCATGAAGCGTATGCAAGGATTCAACGTGCTTCACCCAATGGGATTTGATGCCTTTGGACTTCCTGCTGAGAACTATGCAATTAAGATGAAGACCAACCCTGTTATTGCGGTGGCGGAAAATGTTGCAAGGTACAAAAAGCAGTTGGAACTTCTTGGCTTCGACTATGATTGGTCACGAGAAATAAATACGACTGATCCGAAATATTATAAATGGACGCAATGGATTTTCTTAAAGCTTTTGGAGAAAGGTTTGGCGCATGAAGCATACAAGTACATCAATTGGTGTCCTGTCGACAAGACGGGCCTTGCCAACGAAGACATTGAAGACGGAAAATGCGAACGATGTGGAGCTGTTGTAGAAAAAAGATTGATGAAGCAGTGGGTGCTTAAGATTACTGACTATGCTGACCGACTACTCACTGACTTAGACGCAAAAAATGAAAAAGGTGAGCTACTACTCGACTGGCCTGAGTCAATAAAAGAAGCTCAGAGAAACTGGATTGGAAGAAGTGAAGGAGTTGAGATTGACTTCAATGTAGAAGACGGTCTTCTACACAAAATAACAGTGTTTACTACACGACCTGACACTCTTTTTGGTGTGACGTATGTTGTACTTGCTCCAGAACATCCCCTTATAGTAGAAATGATATTGAATGGTTTGATTTCAAATAAAGATGAAGTGGAAAAGTACATACTTTCTACAGAACAGAAACCTGAAATTGAGCGAACTGATGCAACCAAACAAAAAACAGGTGTTGAACTCAAAGGTGTGACTGTAATTAATCCTGCAAACAATGAACAAGTGCCTGTGTGGATTGCGGACTACGTGCTCGCTGATTATGGAACGGGTGCGGTGATGGCGGTACCAGCTCATGATCTAAAAGATTTTTCTTTTGCAAAAAAATATCAGCTACCTTTTAAAAGGGTTATGAAAATTTCTGCTGAGGGCCACTCTGAGGAAGAAATTAATAAAAATTACAATGATTATGATACTTATGAAAAACCCTACACTAAGAATAGGGGTATAATTATTAATTCGGGTATTTTTTCAAATTTAGATTCGATAGAAGTAAAAGAAAAAATCACAGAGAAGTTAGGACGTAAAGCAGTTCAGTACAAACTTCGTGACTGGGTATTTTCTCGTCAACGCTACTGGGGAGAACCGATTCCTGTTCTTCATAATAAAAATGGCAAAATAATTCCTGTTGATGAAAAAGATTTACCAGTGACTTTGCCCATGGTTGACCACTACGAACCAACTGACACCGGAGAGTCTCCGCTTGCGAATATCCCTGAATGGGTTGATGTTAGTGTAGAAGACGGTCTTCTACACAGAGAAACAAACACCATGCCGCAATGGGCGGGTTCTTCTTGGTACTACTTACGTTATATGGATCCGCACAATGACAACGCTCTTGTTGGTCCTGAGAAAGAAAAATATTGGAATGAAGTAGACTTGTATGTTGGAGGAGCAGAGCATGCTACTCGCCATCTTATATATGCGCGCTTCTGGCACAAGTTTCTATATGACATCGGAGTGGTAACAACAGTTGAACCGTTCCACAAACTTCAGTCAGTGGGACTCATTATGGCATCTGATGGACGCAAGATGTCGAAACGGTGGGGAAATGTTATCAACCCTGATGATATTGTGAAGAATTTCGGAGCTGACTCACTTCGTTTGTATGAAATGTTTATGGGGCCATTCGATCAAGCTATTAGCTGGAACACAGACGGACTTGTGGGAACTCGACGCTTCATAGAACGTGTGTGGAAGCTCAAGGAAAAGGTAGAGGTCCGACCTCTACACAAAACAGAGAGTGTAGAGGTCGGACCTCTACAAATACTCATTCATCAGACAATAAAAAAGATTTCAGAAGATATTCAGAACTTAAAATTTAACACAGCAGTAAGCCAGCTCATGATTGCTCTCAATACTCTCGAAAAAGAATCAGAAATTGCTCAAAAGGATTACGAAATTTTTCTCCAACTCCTCGCTCCATTCGCCCCCCATGTGACCGAAGAACTCTGGAATGAACTTGGACATACGAACTCGATTCACACTACTCTGTGGCCAATCTATGACCCCACAAAGCTTGTTGGAGACAGTATCTCAATAGCTGTTCAGATTAATGGGAAAACTCGGGAAATTATAAAACTATTGGTTGATAGTGGAGAAGAGGAGGCAAAGTCTATTGCTTTAAAATCGGAGGGAACCAAAAAATGGCTTGAAGGAAAGAGTATTAAGAAGGTGATTTGGGTAAAAAATAAGATACTAAATCTACTTACCGATTAATCGTTGACTAATAAGTGGAGTGTGGTATACATAATCGTATAAACAAATGGCAACTATCACTTTCAAACCAAAACAAGTGACGAAAAGACTTCTTGGTGCACTTCAAGACCGTGCTAGGGAGGTTATTATCAGTCGCTACGGACTAGGAGCTAACGGAAATCGAATGACCTTGGAAGCGATTGGTGGAGTATATCGCATCACTCGCGAAAGAGTACGTCAGATTGAAAATACTGCTCTCACAAACATCCGTAAATCAGATGCATACAAAGCAGAAAAGGGAGTATTCGAGGAACTTGAAGCAATAATCAAAAAAATGGGAGGAATCGTTGCTGAAGTTGATCTTCTCAATCATTTATCAAAAGATAAGTCTGTTCAGAATCATTTCAACCTTCTGCTTGTTCTTGGTGATCCATTTAAAAAAGAAAAAGAAGATGATGAATTCAAGCATCGATGGCATGTTGATGCTGACACCTCAAAACAAGTACACGAATCTCTTCGTAAATTGTATGCAGGCTTCTCAAACGATGATTTGGTTTCTGAGCCAGAGCTTATTGAAAATTTTCTTGAATATCTAAAGGATGTTTCTGAAGAATACAAAAATGATGAGGTTATGAAGAGATGGTTATCACTTTCAAAGACAATTGCTAAAAACCCTCTCGGTGAATGGGGTCTCGCAGAATCTTCAAATGTTCACGCTAAAGGAATTCGTGATTATGCATTTCTTGCTATGCGAAAACATGGTTCTCCTATTCACTTCCGTGATATTGCCAAGATCATTACTGACTTGTTCAACAAAAAGGCTCACCCCGCAACCACTCATAACGAACTTATCAAAGACGAACGGTTCGTGCTTGTGGGACGTGGTCTCTATGCGCTTTCTGAATGGGGATACCTCTCTGGTGTAGTGAAGGATGTTATTAAGAAAGTCATCGACAAAAACGGTCCTCTTACTAAAGAAGAAGTAATTGAAAAAGTTCTCAAAGAACGATACGTAAAAGAAAACACTATTCTTGTAAATCTCCAAAACCAAAAGTTTTTCAAAAAAACTAAAGACGGAAAATATTCTGTGATATAGTTACTTCATGAGCGAAGAATCAGGAATGATGATTGTTGACCTTCTGGTACAAATATTTTATGTTTTGTATTTTCTCTTGATTATTGCAATTCCTTTTTTATTGGGTTATTTCTTCTGGAAAGCCTGGGTTAAGTACGTCCGTACGGTTTTCCTTATCGCACAAGAACATGTTTTGCTTGAGTTTCGATTACCTAAGGAAATCACAAAGTCACCTGTCGCGATGGAAGTATTTTTAACCTCACTTCATCAAACCGCAGGAGAGGGGAATTTCTGGGACAAGTACTGGAAAGGAGGAATGCGTGCGTGGTTTTCTCTTGAGTTAGTTTCTCTTGAAGGGCAGGTGCATTTCTTTGTGTGGACTCGTAAAAGTATGAAGAAAATCATAGAAACACAACTTTACAGCCAATACCCTGATGTTGAAATTACCGAAGTAGATGACTACACAAACGGCATGAGTTTCAGCCCCGAAGTTAATAATTTATGGGGATGTCGATTTGTTAAAATAAAAGATAGTTTTTATCCGATTAAGACATATGTAGACTACGGTCTCGACAAAGATCCTAAAGAGGAATTCAAAATTGATCCTATTACTCCAATGCTGGAGCTTCTCGGTTCTCTTGGAAAGAATGAGCAGATGTGGATTCAGATCCTAATACGTGCTCACAAAAAGGAATTGAAGTCTGCCGACAAGGGAATGGTTGATTGGACTCATTTTGCTAAAGAAGAAATCAAGGCAAAGATGGAACGAAACAAAGGTGATGATGGAAAAAGTGCTGAACGCATGACCAAAGGTGAGAGAAGCGGTATTGAAGCGATTGAGAAAACTGTATCGAAATTTGCTTTTGATACTGCAATCCGTGCGATTTATATTGCTGATAAAAAAGATGCCTTTAATAAAGCAAATGTAGCGGGGCTTACAGGATCAGTACGTCAATACAACTCCAACGATTTGAACGGATTCAAGCCAACTAAGACAACATCTTTTGATTATCCTTGGGAGGACTTCATGAATTTTCGATTGAACAGAAAGAAAGAAGAAATTATTGATATGTATAAGAAGCGGGCATTCTTCAAGCCAGTTTATGATAATGAACACTTTATTATGAATGTTGAAGAACTTGCTACTATTTATCACTTCCCAGGACGCGTTGCAAAGACTCCAAACTTCGCGCGTATTCCTTCAAAGAAATCAGACGCACCTTCAAACCTCCCAATTTAGTTATGAATAAAATTCTCCCCTCAGCCTTCATTGGTGTATGTATCCTTGCAATTGCTTTTGGTATTCGTCTTCTGTATCCTCCTCAGTTTTCTGAAACAGTTTTTACTATTGAGAAGGGAATGAATGCAAATCAAATCGCCACAAAGCTTGAAGAAAATTCTCTTATTAGAGACACTAATATGTTTAAACTCGCTCTTCGTGTTGTGGGAGGACATAATAGTATTTATCCAGGAGAATATTCCTTTAAAAAAAGTCATACCGTGTTTGGTGTGGCTTGGAGGGTTACACGAGGAGAATATAGGTATGAGCAACGACGTGCCACTATTCCTGAAGGTTCAACCAATCAACAGGTTGCGGAAATAATCAAGACAAGTTATCCAAATTTCGACAGTGATTTATTTTTGAATAAAACAATAAACGATCAGGGATATTTATTTCCCGATACTTACTTCTTTTCAACTACCTCTACTGATGAAGTTGTCTCTCTAATGAAAAATAATTTTGAAGTTAAGACAAAGTTGTTGCAGGAGGAGGCACTATCAAAAGGATTAAAATGGAATGAAATTATTATAATGGCTTCTATTCTCGAGGAGGAAGCGGATACAATTCAGGACTTTTCTATTGTGTCGGGCGTGCTGTGGAAACGTCTAGAGATAGGTATGGCATTACAAGTTGATGTTGCTCCAATTACCTATGAAGAACGAGGTTTTCCAAATAATCCACTTTCAAATCCAGGCCTTGCTTCAATTAACGCGGCACTTAATCCAGAAACTTCAGAGTATCTTTTTTATATTACGGGAAAAGATGGTTTGATGTACTATGCTAAAGATTTTGATGCACATCGAGCTAATATCGAAGCACATTTAAAATAAATAGTTCCTGACCCCATTTTCTGATATCTTCAATCTGTGATGAATAAGCGAAAAAAAGTATATGTAGGAATGTCGGGGGGCGTAGACTCCTCTGTTTCCGCTGCATTACTAAAAGAGCAGGGGTACGGTGTGGTGGGTGTGTTTATCAAGGTGTGGCAACCCGACTTCATGCCTTGCACATGGAAAGAAGATCGACGTGACGCTATGCGAGTGGCAGCACATCTTGATATTCCATTTATCACACTAGACCTCGAAAAGGAATACAAAAAAGAAGTGGTGGACTATATGATAGATGAATACAAAAAAGGTCGTACACCAAACCCTGATGTGATGTGTAATCGCCATGTGAAGTTTGGGGGATTCTATGATTGGGCAATGAAGCAAGGTGCTGATTTTGTTGCAACAGGCCATTATGCTCAAACCTGTGTAGAAGACAGTCTTCTACACGCAGAGCTACTAAAGGGTGAGGACGACAACAAAGACCAGTCGTATTTCTTGTGGATGGTGACAAGTGAGCAATTTAGCAAAACACTCTTTCCTGTGGGAAACATCGAAAAGCCAAAAGTACGCATGCTCGCCAAGAAATTCAATCTCCCAAACGCAGAAAAAAAAGACAGTCAAGGTTTGTGTTTTATTGGCTCTATTGATATGAAAGAATTTCTTAAACACTTCATTAATGAAGAGCGTGGAAATGTTCTTGATGAACAAGGAGAGGTGATTGGTCATCACGAAGGATCTATTTTTTATACCATTGGCGAACGACATGGATTTATTATTACAAAGAAGACCCCTGATGACGCGCCGTATTTCATAACTAAAAAGAATACTGAGCAAAACACCATTACGGTCTCGCATGAAAAGAAAAATAAAGCAGAATCAACTAATATAGCACTTAAAAATACTAACTGGATTTCAAATCCTCCTGACGTAAATAAAACCTACCAAGCTCGCGTGAGGTATCGTGGCGAACTGTATGAAGTGAAGATTGAAACCAAACCAAACAACGAAGCCGACATAATTTTTGTTGGCGAGGGAGACATTGTGGCTCCTGGGCAGTCGGTAGTGGTATATAACAGTATGGTGTGCGTTGGTGGAGGAATTGTAGTGTAAAATAAAAACTTAACCTTTTGAATTTGAGAGGTTATGTGATATAACAAGCAAAGAAAGGTATGTAATGAAAACAAAAATTGTACTCACTGTTCAAATTGAAATCGTCGGCAAACCTATTCAAAGAAACTGGCTTAGTAAAAAACTGGATTGTACAAATAATAGCAAACGTTATGTACAGGCAGTCTTCGAACACATCACTGATTCTAAAATTCAGCGTGGTGACACTATAGTTTTTTGTGTTTGGAACAAAGAATATACCAATTCATTCGTTGTTGATAGAATCGTTCTTAACTTGGCTGGTGGTGAACACAATGTGACTGTTAATATTCGTATTGCGACTAAGGGTTTTATTCGAGACTTGTTTACTGTGCAAGATGCAATAATGGATTTTGAGGAAAGCATAGCTCCTCGACTCCTGGCTCAGGAATTCAAATTGGTGAGTATCTCCCAAAGCAATTAATCGGCTTTGCCCAAAGATCTCTAGTAAATCACGTCCTTAACGTGATTTTTTTATGTTACAATACCTTCCTATGGCATGGAACGGAACATATAAAAAGAAATTATTTATACCTGAAGTGAATGGCGAAGGCGAGCCTTTCAAGCTCTCTCGTTCGAAGATTGACCTCTTCGTCGAGTGTCCTCGCTGTTTTTATCTCGACCGTCGTCTTGGTGTTGGTCGCCCTCAAGGTTTTCCCTTCAACCTCAACAGCGCCGTCGACTTACTTCTCAAAAAAGAATTTGATGGACATCGCCGAACTAAGACAGCACATCCTCTCATGACCACCTACGGAGTTGACGCTGTTCCGTTTGCACACAAAAACATGGATACATGGCGTGAGAACTTTGTTGGTGTGCAAGCGCTTCACAAAGAATCCAACTTTCTCATCTTCGGAGCAGTTGACGATATTTGGGTAAACCCGAAGGGTCAGCTCATGGTGGTGGACTACAAGGCTACCAGCAAGGACACCGAAGTAAACCTTGATGCAGAGTGGCAAGACGGCTACAAACGCCAGATGGAGGTTTACCAATGGCTTCTTCGCAACAATGACTTCGAAGTGTCTGACACCGGCTACTTCGTGTACTGCAACGGTAAGCGTGACCGTGAAGCATTCGATGCGAAACTCGAATTTGATATTAAAGTAATCTCATATATAGGAAAGACTGTTTGGATTGAGAAAACTCTAAACCTTATCAAATCCTGCCTCATGGATGACCGCATCCCCAGCGCCACAGAAACCTGTGACTACTGTGCCTACCGCAACCAAGCAGGCAAAGCCCTTCTTGAGGCAACTAATAGGCTTAAAGAGAAGAAGGGTTGACTTTACCCACTTATTGAAAAACTATATGTAGTGTGTTAGTCTTTTCGCAAACATATAATTATGGTGAACACAGTTTTCTCTAGACCGTCTGTTGTCCAAGATATCTCAGGTGTGAAAGTAATTTGCTGGTGGGAAGTGGATAGCAAAGCACAACCAATAAGTGTTGCAGAAATTTTAGCTACTGCACAACTCTTTTTCCCTGGTGAAGTCACTCCTGAAAATGTTATAATTGAAATAGGATTCATGCATATCAGAGTTAAGAAAAGATAATAAGACCAGCTCATGCGAGCTGGGTTTTTTGTGCTTAAAAATCTAAATATGATATATTCTGAACTATATGAAAAACATGAAAACTGAATGGAACCTTAAGCTACTCTACAAGTCACATACCGACCCGCAGATCGAGAAAGATGTGAGGAATTTCGAATCTGTGTACGAAGCGTTCGAGAAGAAGTATGAGAATAATGACTTTACTAAATCCAAAGACGCTCTTTCGAAAGCACTTACCGACTTCGAAACTCTTTCTGCAAACCCTCTGGGAAGTAGAGCTATTCTATACTTCTACTATGCAAAAGATTTAAATGGTTCTGACACTAAAGCAGAAGCGGAGATAAATAAAATAACCGAAAGACTAACCAAAGCTTCCAACCGTGTAATTTTCTTTCAACTGGTACTTGGAAAAATTCCTGAAACGAAACAAAAAACTCTTCTCAAATCTTCAAAACTCAAACATTTTTCATACTTTCTTGAGGTAATCTTTAAGCAATCAAAATACAACCTTACTGAAGCTGAAGAAAAGATACTTTCTCTTAAAAACGTTCCGGCACAAGAAATGTGGGTGTCGAACCAAGAGAAGCTCCTTAGTAAACAATGTGTGGTGTGGAAAAAGGTTAAACTTCCTCTTCCTCAAGCAATGGGTATGATTTCAACTCTTCCGACGAAAGAAAGACACTCACTTCATACTCTTATTATGGAGAAGCTACAATCAGTGAGTGACTTTGCTGAAGCAGAGATCAATGCGGTGTATACAGACAAGAAAATTAGCGACGAGCTTCGTGGACGCAAAAACCCATACGATTCAACTCTTCTTAATCATGAGACTGAGGAGAAGACAGTGTTTGCTTTAATGGACGCTGTTGTTCGAAATAATAAAATTAGTCACAAGTTCTACTCACTCAAAGCCAAGCTCCTCAAACTAAATAAGCTGACTTATGCGGATAGAAATGTCGGCATTGGGAAAACAAATAAAGAAATTTCTTTTGAACAGGGGCTTGAAATTACTCGAACAGCCTTTGAAAGTCTCGATGCTGATTTTGCCAAGGTTCTTAACAATTACCTTAAGAACGGGCAGATTGATGTGTACCCAAAGCAAGGGAAGACAGGAGGTGCGGACTGCTCAGGAAGCTCTGGTAACCCAACTTTTGTTCTTCTTAATCATCTTCCACAAATGAAAGATGTGATGACCCTCGCACACGAGATGGGGCATGCGATTCATACTGAATACTCTCACAAAACACAAACTTCTTTGTATCAAAGCTACACTACTGCGGTGGCTGAAGTCGCTTCGACCTTCTTTGAGCGGGTTGTGTTTGATGAAGTATTCAAAACTCTTTCACCGAAAGAACAGATAGTAGCTCTGCATGACCGCATTAATGACGAGGTGCAAACCACCTTCAGGCAGATTGCTTGTTTTAACTTTGAGCTTGAACTGCATAAAAACATTCGTGAGAAAGGAGCGGTTTCAAAAGATGAGATTGCTTCTCTCATGAATAAACACATGAAGTCATATCTTGGTCCAATTATGGAAATGAAAGAGAGTGATGGTTATATGTTTGTAACATGGTCACATATTCGACGTTTCTTCTACGTGTATTCATACGCATACGGATGCCTCATTAGCAAAGCCCTCTATCGAAAATACAAGGAGAACCCAGTTTTTCTTGAAAAAATAAAAGGTATTCTTTATGCGGGAGGATCAAAAAGCCCTCAAGATATTTTCAACGATATCGGTATCGACACTTCCAATCCTGCTTTCTGGGAGGAAGGGCTCAAGAGTATCGAGGATGATATTAAGTTATTGGAGAAATTGACTAAGTAGAAACTTTTTTATTTCCTCAAAAAATGGTAAAAATACACCTATGACTTCAGCTGAAATCCGCCAGCGGTTTATACAGTTTTTTGAGAAGCGTGGACACGTTGCACTTCCTTCGGCCTCTTTAGTACCTGAAAACGACCCTTCGGTGCTATTTAATACCGCCGGCATGCAACCACTTGTTCCGTATCTTCTTGGAGAGAAGCATCCTCAAGGAACTCGTCTCGTAAATTTTCAAAAATGCGTTCGTACGGGAGATATAGACGACATTGGAGACAACACCCACGCCACTTTCTTCGAAATGATGGGGAACTGGTCTCTTGGTGATTACTTCAAAAAAGATGCAATTAATTGGAGCTATGAGCTCCTTACCTCCAAAGAAGAAGGATTCGGTCTTGATCCACAGCGATTGTATGTAACTTGTTTTGAAGGGGATGAGAACGCTCCTCGAGACGAAGAGTCTGCACAAATCTGGAAAGATATTTTCGAAAAGAACAACGTAACAGGTGAGCGTATCTACTTCATGTCTGCTGAAAGCAATTGGTGGCAACCAGGTCCAAACGGTCCTTGTGGACCTGACACTGAGATGTTCTACGATATCACGGGCACTATGACCAGTGGTTTAACCAAGGAAGAATATATGAAAGCCGACACCGAGCAGAAAGTGGTGGAAATCTGGAATGATGTATTCATGGAGTATGTGAAGAAAGATGGCAAAGTAGTAGGGAAGCTTGAAAGCAAGAATGTAGACACAGGTTCTGGATTTGAACGTGTCACTATGGTACTTCAAGGTAAGGACAATATATATGATACAGATATTTTTGAATTGATCATGGCTAAAATAGTAGAACTTGGATCAGAAGAATTAGGGTCAGGAGCTATTTTAAAGTCAAAACGCATTATCGCCGACCACCTTCGTGCTTCTGTTTTCCTCATTTGTGATGGCGTGCTTCCAGATAACAAAGATCAAGGATATGTTCTTCGTCGTTTGCTTCGTCGATCGGTAAATCATGCGAATAAACTCAGGATTGAAGCGGGTAAGCTTACTGAAATCGCAAAAGCGGTTATTGAAACACATAGAGAAGCATACCCAACAATTCTCGAACGTAAAGATCGTATTTTGAATACCATTGAAGAGGAGGAAGCTAAGTTTCGAGTGACTTTCGAAAGAGGTTTTAAGAAATTTAATAAAATTATAACCAAACCCGTTTTTTATTATGATGAACATAAACCAGACAATCTTACTGAACAATTAGACCAATCTGATAAAACGCTTCCTGGATATGTTATTTTTGACCTTGTGACAACTGACGGATTTCCAATTGAAAGTATTAAAGAAATTGCAAAAGAAAAGGGTCTGGTTCTTGATATGAAAGGCTTTGAAGAAGAATTCAAAAACCACCAAGACCTCTCTCGTGCGGGCTCAGAACAAAAGTTCAAAGGGGGACTCGGGGACACTTCAGAGACATCACTTCGTTACCACACTGCCACTCACCTACTCAACTTCGCACTTCGAGAAATTCTCGGAACTCATGTATCACAAAAGGGAAGTAATATTACTGCCGAACGAATGCGATTCGACTTCTCCCATGGAGCCAAAATGACCGATGAAGAGAAAAAGAAAGTTGAAGATATTGTAAATCAGAAAATTCAAGAAGCACACCCTGTTATATTTCGCGAAATGCCCAAAGAAGAAGCAGAGAAGATCGATGCTGTGCATGTATTCGGTGACAAATACGGAGACGTTGTGAAAGTCTACTCAATCGGTAACGAAACTGACGGATATTTCAGCCAAGAATTCTGCGGAGGACCTCACGTTGCTAATACTTCAGAACTTGGTCATTTTAAAATTGCTAAAGAAGAAGCTGTATCTCAAGGTGTACGTCGTATCAAAGCAGTTCTGGAATAAGAAGGTGCCTGTCCACATTTATTTGTTATACTAGAACCACAATGTCACTCGCACTTATTATTGACTCCCACACTCTCACTCTTATTGAAAAGGGTAAACCTGCACTAGAGAAGCATTTCAATTCTGAAGAAAGCTTCGGAGAAATGGTTGATAAGATGATTAGCCACAAATCCTTGAACCGAACCCAGTTCTTTTTTATGGGGCATCATCTCATCTCAGAGACTATATCAATCCATCATACTTCTGAAACTCCTTTCATGGTTGATAAAAAAGCTTTTAACCACTTCATGAATCGAATCAGACTTGATTTTCTTACAAAACATAATCGAAACAAGAACTATCAATTAATCACTTCAGCATCTCTCACTCTTCTTCTTAATGGCTACCACGTACCTTCTCCACAAAGCCAAGAGGCAAGTGATCTTCGTCTCACAGCGTACCTTTCAGCAGTCCCATTCTCTTTTACTGAGCAAAAAGGTGAATTTTATTCATTTCCATTTTATCTTGCTGAGCAAATTCATCTAAAGTATATGAAGGACAGCTTTATAGTTTGCTCGTCGGGCGGAGAGACTATTGATATTTCAATAAAAAAACAGGGTGATTTTTTCAAGACTGAGTCAATTCTCATTGACTCTCAATCAGAAAACAATCTCAAAAAAATTCTCGATGAGTGCTTTGGGGGAGTTTCTTTACCAAGTGATGTGTATGCGGTTGTTCCTCCCGAAGTGCTTCCAATTATTGAAAAAGTTTTTGCAGATGGGACGTATCATTCATCGTGTATGACTGTAGGAGGTTTTGCACTTCAGAGACTAGACGTGACTTCACTTATCGAAGTATAATATAGGTATGCTCAAAAAAACTTTTAGTGACATCATTCCTTCCGAAAAAAATAAAAAAAGTATTCGTAATATACCGATTCCTGAACGTAAACAAAATAAAATTGACATCCTTCTTGAAGAGACTGCTGTGTATAGGAATAAGCATTCATCTCATGCTCGTGAACAAGCTGAACCCGAAGAAGAACTAGTGGTACAGTCAAAGACTCGTATAAAAACTCGTTCAATTAAGAAGAGGTCTAGAATTAACCCACTTTGGATTGGCACAGGATCACTTGTTGTTCTTGTTGGTCTTTTCTTTTGGCTGTTTAGTGAAAGCTCTACCGTCACCATTGCTCTTAAGACCGAAACTATTCCTGTTAACATTACGAGCACTACCACAGAATCTTCCTACCAAGTGGTGGCTTCAAAAAAAGATTCAAGTATTGATCTTCCAACCACAGGAACTCCAAAGAAAGTAGAGAAGAAAGCGACTGGGACTGTCATTATTTACAACAACTTTAGTTCAGCCTCTCAACAACTTATTGCCACCACTCGTCTTGAAACCTCAGAAGGTCTTATTTATCGCCTTGAAAAGGCAGTAACCGTACCAGGTAGCAAAACATCTGGAGGTAAGACCACTCCAGGTAGTGTTGAGGCCACAATCGTGGCAGATTCTATTGGTCCAAAATACAACTTAGCAAAGACAGACTTTACTATTCCAGGTTTCCGCGGTACCACAAAGTATGATGGTTTCTATGCACGCTCAACAACTGCCTTGACGGGTGGATTTGACGGACTTATGGGACAAGTATCTGATGCAGACCTAAAGGTGGCTATAGATAACGTAAAAGCTAGTCTTACTGAGGAAATCTACAAAGATATATCTTCTCAGATTCCAGAAGATAATATTTTCTTCAAGGATGGGGGCGTGATTGTTAATTTTACCTACAGTATTCTCTCTGGTGAATCAGATAAGACTATTCTAAAAGGTGAGATGACTGGCGAAGCTCTGGTATTTAAAAAGCAAGATATTCTCTCAATGATTAATACGGTTCTGGGTAAGGAATACCGTTTTGATAATCTTGATTCCCTTGTCCTTTCTCTTAATAACAGACAGACAGTCTCTTCCTTCATTTCTAAGCCTAATTTGACTATTACTTATGCAGGAACCCTCACCACAGGGCAATCGTTCGATACTGAGGCCCTCAAGGCGCTTCTAGCGGGTAAATCAAAGAAGCAGCTCCCAGAACTCCTCAAATCGTACCCCGAGATTATTAAAGCTGATGCTATTATCCGCCCATTTTGGAAGAACTCGTTTCCATCAAAAACAAGCAAAATTAATGTTATCGTGACAAAATAAACATAATCCTGTAATATAGCTCTATTAATGACTGAAACTGACACAACCGCCACTGGTCCAAATAAGATTACAGGAACAGTGGTTGAATCTCTGCCCAACACTGAGTTTAAGGTTGAGATCGAGGACGGCAGTATTATGCATGTTTATATGAGCGGAAAAATGAAATTCAACCGAATCAGGGTTTTGGTCGGGGACAAAGTCGAAATTGAGGTAAATCCTTACGAAGGTAAGAGTCGTCTTACTCGTCGGCTCTAGACAATTATTCAGCAATATGTTAGGTTTCTAACTACACGTAATTTTATGAAAGTTAAATCCACCGTTAAGAAAATTTGCCCAAAATGCAATGTAGTACGCCGAAAAGGTTATTTGTATGTGACCTGCAAGGGTAACCCTCGTCACAAGCAGCGACAGGGCTAGTTTTAATTAAATTTTATATCATCACACCATGCGTATCCTAGGTATCACCATCCCAGACGAAAAACGAATTGAAATCGGCCTTACAGCACTTTTTGGTGTAGGACGACCTCG
>CAYQLE010000011.1:0-16012 GCA_964418265.1 uncultured Candidatus Saccharibacteria bacterium | reverse complement strand
CATTTAACATTTGATGAGTATAAAAAATTAGTTATCTATGTTTTTAAAAAGATGGATTTATTTTACAGAAATAAAAGCACAAATGTATTATATTCTTTGTATATTAATTTGGTTGAAAAAGCTGATAAAAATAAAGAGGATGTTGATTTTAATAAATATATTACAAAAAGGGATGTTGCCAGGTTTAAACTGACTTTAAATAAACAGATAAAGAACCCAGAGCTTGGGGAGTTATTTAAAAAGTTTAAAAATTAAAGCTTGGGTAAATAAAAAAGAAGAAAAAAAACAAAAGATGTCTCAAATCCCGAACCTGATCAAAAGGAGGGTGAGAATGAAGAAAAAGAAGAAAAGCAAGCCTCTCCACTCGAAAAACGATCAAACTCAGCTCTTCGACGTCTTCTCGACCAAGCTCTTGATGCGGTCCAGTTTCGTAACCGCACCCGTCTGGACAAGATTCTCAGTTTTGCAAAGGAAAAAGGCTCAGTTACCAACGATCAGGTAGAAAAGCTCTTACGAGTGTCCGATACTACAGCAAGTCGATACTTGAGTTCTCTTGCCCAAAAAGGGAAGCTAAATCGAATTGGAAAGGGTAATTCCACTCGTTACGAGCTCTAAATAGCCCGCAAGGGTCAAATGCTCGGCATTTGACCCTTGCTCAACTCTTTACAACAGTCTACTTTCATGCTATTGTATTGCCAGTTAGTTCACGTTGTGTAATCTAACTGTTCTTTAATTCAACCAAGAAAGGAGGTGGCGAATGAACTCGCTACTCACCAAACTTGGAACCGTAGGTATAGGACACACCATCAACTTTGTTATCAACCAGGGATTCGACTACGGAGTCTATATCCCCGTCATTGCTATTTTTGGCCCATTCTGGGGCTGTGGCATCATGACGATTCTTTCCATTGCTTTGAATCTTACGCTCATCTGGGTGTACGACAAAACTGGCAAGGATTGGCTTGGTTTCGAAAGTCTCAAAGAGGGGAAAGACAATCTTTCCTCGAAGCTTCCTAAATGGCTCCAGAAAATGGTTTCATTTGGAAATATCACCGCCTTCATTGGCTTGTCGATATACGATCCTTTTCTTGCTACTGTATACCTCCGCAAGAGGGAACAGGCGCACAAAGGGTTGTCAGCTCGAGACTGGAAGATTTTCCTTTCGGCTACCATTCTCTCGAATGTTGGTTGGACGGGATTTATCTTCGGTGGAGTGTCCGCTTTCCAATGGTTCCTCAAAACCGCGCACCTGTTTCAATAACAGTGCGCGGTTTCTTCTTTTTATTTAGTTTACTTGCTATACTACAAACACAATGACCGAACAGAAATCCAAGCGGATTCACATCGTCATCAACTGGGTCTTACTTGTCACCATCTTACTGGCGATTAGTTTTAGCTTCTACAAATATTACTATACCGAAGACTTCAACTACTATGTTGAAGCGAATTGTGACCCTTCTATTGAAACCTGTTTCTACCGAGATTATTGCGAAGATAGTCCTGATAGGTGTCCTCCTAATGGGCTTACTTACTACAAAGCCTTTTATGTAAAAGCATACGACTTTCCAATATGTACAGACAATGGTTGTGCTGCTGAGTGTGAGAGTGGAAAGATATTGTGTGAGGTAATTGAATGTGACCCTGAACAAAGTAAGTGTGTAAGGGAGGGGCTGGAAGAATAATTATGTTTATAAAAACCCCAATCGTAAAAATAATACTACCTTACAAACACCTCCGCATTGACCCTAAAGATTCATGATTCAACAACTATTACACAAAATAGGGTGGGGAATAGCTAAGCCAAAAGTGGTTATTCCAAACATAGACACACTCATCTCTGACCGCAAGGCTTTTGATGATTTCGTATACACACCTGTTCGAGAAGCGGTGATAGAACTTGAGAGAAGGTGGAATGATCCTTCGGTTCAAGTTTCCGTTGATGTTCCGGATTGTTTAAAGAATGGATTTCGTGCACTTTTGTATGTTTGTGTTATTACTCCAAACTACCAAATAAGTAGATATGTTGGTGTTGCAGACGCTCTCGATTATGAACCTTTAATTTTTGAACAAACCGAGGATAAATTTACATCTAATAACGAATGGAAACATGCATTAGGTAAACTTAGATTTTTTACAGGAAGAGACAAGTCCGGAAGATGTCACGTTGAACATTTAAATGTTATAGATTTTAACAAAGCTAACGGTAAGCAAATCCCCGAGGTTAAAACATTTTGGGGGCAACCGTTAGTTGATTTTCATCATGAGCTTTTCTTTAAAGCTTTTCCGCAATTGAATCCCGAGAAGCATATTTTTGAGGCATCCTCTTGGTTTAGAAATAATGGTGGTGTTCCTCAAGAGTATTATAAATCATTTTTATCATTATTAGTTAAGCATGCTATTCAGTTCGAAAACTTTATGCTTGAAGAAAAAGAAATTTGTTTTACCAAAGAAGTATTTCTTCCTGCCTTTATAGATGTGTATAAGAAAACAGGGTTGAAGCCACTTATCGTAGCTCTTGAACCAACAGAAATCGAAGGGGATGAATTTTGGATTAGTTATCCGTATCAAGAGAAGAAAGCCATTAAAAGTAGGGTGGGTGGAAATTAGTAAATAATTAAACTATAATTCACACATGGATCTCAATACCTGTTTTGAAACTACAAACAATCTTCGTACAATAGCTTCATATTCTCATTTTTTACCAATTATTGCCTCTATTCTCCTCGGTGGATACCTTTTAGTTCAAACCAAGTTTTCACTTATTTCAAAGGTATTCTTTGCTTTTATTATGAGTATCAACTTCTGGCTTGTAGCGGATGTTATTGTATGGACACAAGATAGTTATAACTTGGTCCATTTCTTCTGGTCATTCTTTGAATATATAAACGTTATCTTTTTTCTTCTTGGTCTATATTTCTTTATTGTTTTTGTAAGACAAAGAGATATTCATTGGGGTTGGAAGCTCGGAGGTTTTCTTCTTACTATCCCAGCTTTTGTGCGTATGGTAACAGTCACCTCTATTTATGAGTTTAATCAGCCGTGGTGTGAGTCAATCAATAGTGATTTTCTTGTTATGTATAAAAACTATATTGAGGCATTTGTAATTGTCATTATCCTCTTTTTTATGGGCCGTGCTGTATTTACCAAAAATACTAAGAGTTCACGAAACCAAATTCTCATAGTTGGATCTGCACTTATTCTCTTCTTTGTTACATTTGCAGGAACAGATTACCTTAGTGTTCAGACAGGAAACTATGAAATTGGACTATATGGTCTTTTTGTCACACCGGTCTTTCTTGGTCTTATCGTATACGCTATCGTGAAATACAAAGCCTTCAATGTGGGAGTACTTGGAGCGCAGGCGCTTGTAGCAACTCTGGTGGTTCTCATCGGAACTCAGTTCTTCTTTATTAAAAATCCTACAAACATTGCCCTCAATGCAGTTACATTTCTTCTTGTTCTTATTTTCGGATACTTCCTTGTCCGTGGTGTAAAACGTGATCTACAAGTACGTAAAAAACTCGAAGAACTCACCAACAACCTCCAACACACCAACACCCGACTCAAAGAGCTCGACGCTCAAAAGACAGAGTTCATTTCTCTCGCAACTCACCAGATTCGTGGGCCACTTGGGTCAATCAAGGGCTATGCTTCAATGCTTTTGGAGGGTGATTATGGAGAGTTTCCTGAGAAGGCAAGATCAGCGGTGAATGTGATACTTAGATCAGCTCAGTCATTGGTGATTGTGGTTGGAGACTATCTTGATGTGTCTCGTATTGAGCAAGGAAGAATGAAATTTGATTTCTCTAACTTTGACATGAAGGAGCTAGTATCTGGACTGATTACCGAACTCAAGCCTGTTGTTAATATTGCCAAACTCGATCTTACCTTTGAGTGTGACGAAACCACTACCTACATGACACATGCTGACATGGGTAAGATAAAGCAGGTGATTGGTAACTTAGTTGATAACTCAATCAAGTACACCCCAAGAGGAAGTGTGCATATTAGCCTTACAAAAAATGCAGGCAAAGTACTCGTAAGTATCAAAGATACCGGTATAGGAATCAAAAAGGAGGTTATACCACTTCTCTTCAACAAATTCTCTCGTGCACCAGATGCTGGCAAAACAAACATCATGGGAACAGGTCTCGGGCTCTTCGTTGCAAAGAAAATTATCGAAGCACACAAAGGTCGTGTGTGGGCAGAGTCTGAAGGTGAAGGCAAAGGAAGTCAGTTTTATGTGGAGTTGGGAGAGGTAAGAGATACTGAGGTGAAGAAATTATAAGGTTTAAAGAAAACCGAAATTAATTCTAAAGTCAAATTAGACAACCCTCACCAAAAATCGTACTATATTACCAATGTTAGACACACTTTTTACACGCATCACAGCCGACTGGCGCAACATGCCTACCGAGGAGTTTTTGAGTTTTGTGCGAACTAAGTGCCAAGAAATCCTTCCTGAAGACAAGCTCAAGTCTCTACTTGCTGAGAAGCGCACCCTCCGTGTGAAGCTTGGTACCGACGCGACAGGCAAAGACCTTCATATCGGACACATTGTTCCACTTCTTCTTCTTCGGCAATTTCAGAAAGCAGGGCATCGTATCGACTTCATTATTGGAGACTTCACCGCAACCATCGGTGATCCAAGCGGTCGTGAGAGTGAAAGAAAGGCACTTTCATACAACGATGTGAAGATGAATGCAAGGGGTTTCAAAGGGCAGATCAGTCCATACCTCAACCTCTGGCACACGCACATTCACTTCAACTCAACTTGGCTTAAGAAGATAAAACTCGCCGAGATGCTCGGGCACATGCGTCATATCAGTATGTCTTCTGCTACTCAACGTGAGGACTTCCGCAATCGTCTTGTGCATGGCCATAGTGTGTCACTCGCAGAGACGGTCTATGGCTTCCTCATGGGACTCGACTCAATCCATCTTAAGACCGACATTGAAGTCGGTGGTGTGGATCAGCTCATTAACTTCCAGCAGTGTAGGGAGCTTATGTCATCTGAAGGTATCACTCCAGAAGTTGCCCTCTGTACTCCTATCATCGAAGGAACAGATGGTTCGGGAAAGAAAATGTCTAAGTCAGTAGGGAACACTATCAATCTCAGTGCTTCGTTCGAAGACAAGTTCGGCAAAGTCATGAGTATCCCTGACAAACTCATTCTTCCTTGGTACCTTGCTTTTACTGATGTCAAAGAAAGTGAAGTTGAGCAACTAAGAGCCCTTATTGAAGAAAGCCCTCTTGAGATGAAGAAGCAACTTGGTATGCTCCTCATTGCTCTTGAAACTAAATCTCTTGCAGAAGGAAAGAAACAACGTGAAAATTTTGAAAGAAAGTTTGTGAAGAAGGACCTTACCGAAGATGATTTTATTGCGGTGACTTACACAGAAGGACAGACTGTTTTTGAGGTTCTCTTGCCATATTTTGAAAGCAAGAGCAAGCTCCGCACTCTTTTTGAACAGAATGCTGTTCGTAATAATGACAGTGATGAGACCTTGGTTCTTACCGCCCTTGCCAACGAACAAAAAATCCGCGTAGGGAAGCGTCAGTTCTTCTGGTTGACAAAATAATCTTCGGTGGTATTTTAGTAGAGGAGTAAAAAATGAGAAAAAAATGTAAACAAACACAAAAGTATGACAAGTCCTGCGTTTGCAAAGACTGCTCAGTAGATGGAGAAAAACCTGTGACACCTAAGGAGGTATCAAAGGCTTGGCGTGATGCCAATCGAGACGCCAAGCGAGACGCGGAGAAAATCCCGAGTATTGCGAATGCAGACGGTGTGCTTCCTGTAACCGCTTTTGGGTTCAACAGAATCTGCAACACCTTCGGCGCCTAGCTAACAACACCCACACCACCGAGCCCAATGGCTTGGTGGTTTTTTTTTGCCTAAAAATAGGTATAATAGTCTCCATGAACAAAACATTCCTATCAGGCATCCAACCAAGCGGTAAGCCACATATTGGTAATTATTTCGGAGCAATGAAGCAGTTTGTGGAGTTACAAGAGAGTCTTGGAGGCGGGTTTGTGATGATTGCAGACTACCACGCTCTCCACAGCATTCAAGACAAACAAACCATGCATGACAACATCATAGGCGTCATGCTCGACTATCTCGCTATCGGCCTTGATCCTGCAAAAATTACTATCTTCAAACAATCAGACGTGTCTGAACATTTCGAACTTGCGTGGATTTTTGAAACTATCACCACCATGCCGTACCTTATGCGCGCACATGCTTTCAAAGACGCCGAGGCCAAGAACAAAGAGATCAGTGTTGGCACATTCAACTATCCAATGCTCATGGCAGCAGATATTCTTTTGTATAGTCCTGATTTAGTTCCCGTAGGACAAGATCAAAAACAACATGTAGAAATTGCCCGTGATACCGCAGAGAAATTTAATCATGTATACAAACAACAAGTATTTAAACTTCCCGAACCAATGATCATGAGTGAGGTGGCGGTGGTTCCTGGTATCGACGGACAAAAGATGTCCAAGAGTTATGGCAACACTATTCCGCTTTTCGCATCAGACGAAGAGATTCGTAAACTAGTTGCAGGTATTGTGACCGACTCCGGTGTAGATGTGCCTGTTAATGTATATGCTATCCACGCACTCATAAAAACAAAAGAAGAAATCGACGTGCTCTACGCAGAGCACAAAGGTAAATACAAAATACTCAAAGACGCACTTGCTGATGACCTTATTGCATTTATCACACCCCTTCGCGAAAAACGAAAAGAGTTTGAAACAAAGCTACCTGAAGTTATTGAAATGTTAAAAGCAGGAGGAATCAAAGCAAAAGCAGTCGCAAGCGAGAAAATAAAAGAGGTGAGGGAGGCGGTGGGAGTCGCTATCTAAGTGCCTGTAGCAATAGCATATCGTCTATTATCTTATGATCAAACAAAATAATGAAACAACACCTAAGTTTGGACTGAAGGTTATTATCAAGGGTCTTAAAGATATTATTAGATATACGACCAAATATAATAAAGGTAAAATTGGCTTTGTATTCTTTCTTATTGTCATCTCATCCATGGTTGACGCTCTTACACCATATATTTGGGGAAGAACAATCGATTCAATTACAGCAGGAAAAAATATCACTTTATTCGAGCAAACATTTCTTGAAGCTTTTGCTATCCTGTCTGTTTATTTAGTTCTGCTTATTATCCAAAGCTTTGCCGATCTTAAAAAAGCTCTTGAGGCTCGATGGATTCAAGAAAATACTCGCACTTCATATATTTCTGATGCCTACAAACATCTCTTTAGATTACCTCTAAGTTTTCATAAGAATTCTAAAGCAGGGGAAAACACAGAAAAAGTAAGCAAAGCGGGGAGAGCAATGGGAGAAATATTTGCTGATGCCGTACTTAACTCTCTTCCTCAGCTCGTAACCGCTATTATTATGTTTTTCTTCGTAGTCACCACCAACTTATACATTGGTATTGTTGTTACCATTGCTGTTGCGGGCTACATATATTTCTCAGCTAAAGAAATTGCACCAACAGTTGCCCTCCAAAGACAGGTACATAAGGCATACGCAACAGCTCACGGAATTATTCACGATAGTATCAATAATATTCGTTCAGTGAAAGATTTTGCTACAGAAGATTACGAATTTAGTCGCATAAAAAAGGAGTATCAGGAAGGAGGAATGACAACTTGGTACAAACTTGTGCAAATACAAAGGCATACTGGCGCAATGCAGAACAGAATACAAATTGTGGTAAGAGCATTTGTGCTTTTTATTTCTATCTATCTTATTTCACAAGGGTCAATGTCTGTGGGAGAAATGATTGCATACAACACATACGCCTTGATGATATTCAGACCACTTTCAATGATAATCAATAACTGGAAAATGATTCAAAACGGCCTAATTTCACTTGAAGAAGCTGAAACAGTACTCGGTCTTCCGACTGAAGTCTATACAAGCAAGAATACACATAAAATCATCGTAGAAGGAAATATTAAATTTGACCACGTCGATTTCTACTACGACCAAAGTAACCCTGTATTGAAGAACATTAACTTTGAGGTGAAGCAAGGGGAAACAGTAGCTCTTGTGGGAGAATCAGGAGTAGGGAAGAGTACTCTTATCGATCTACTTTCTGCATATCACTTTCCCACAAAAGGAAGTATCTTAATTGAGGGAGTTAACATTAAAGAAGTTGATCTGAACACTTTGCGTGAAAATATTGGCGTAGTAAGCCAAGAAGTAACACTCTTCAATGACACCATCGAAAACAACCTTACTTACGGAAGTTTCGATAAAACAAAGGACGAAATCCGTGAAGCTGCCCGAAAAGCGCATTGTGTAGACTTTATAGAAAAATTTCCTGAAACATGGAATCAAAAAGTAGGAGAGAAGGGTCTCAAACTTTCGGTCGGACAGAAGCAACGCGTGGCTATTGCTCGGGCTATCCTCAAGGACCCCAAAATTCTTATTCTCGATGAACCTACTTCTGCACTTGACGCGGGAACTGAAAAAATTATTTCAGAATCACTTAATATACTCATGGAGGGACGCACAACATTTATCGTTGCACACCGACTGAGTACTGTTCGTAAGGCTGACATGATTTTTGTATTCAAAAATGGTGAAATTGTAGAGAAAGGTAAGCACCCAGAACTTATTGCCATTGAAAACGGAGAATACCGTCGACTACACGAACTTCAGATTGGTTTGCACGAATAACAACACTAAAAACTTAGAGAAGGTAGCTGAGTAACTTTGTGTACACACTCTGTTCAAGGTGCTTTTTTTCCACCACCCCTCGTAGCTGGCCTTTGAATGGAGCGAGTAAATTGATAACTTCTTCAACTGATTTTGCTAATGCTAGCTGATCAAGAGCCTCTACCATATTAATTCGTATCTCTTCGGTACTGTTGGTTTCATGACTATTGTCGGATATGTATTCAGTCAAAAATACTTCGGCAAGCTCCTTCAGTTCTGTGTGTTCAGATTCATTTCCCTTAAATGTGTTTTCCATGTGTAACTATCTTAGCCTAAAAAACAAAATATAGACATTCCCTATTTTTTTTCCTGTGGTATGATGTGGGGGTACTAATAAATTAAACAAATATGCCAACAGCAAAAAAAGTAGTAAAGAAAGCAAACTCAGCATTTATGAAGCCCATGACAATCAGTGCTGACCTTGCAGCAGTTGTAGGAAAAGGTCCTATGCCTCGTTCAGAAGTCACAAAAAAGATTTGGGTATACATCAAGAAGAATGATCTGCAGGATCCAAAGAACAAGCGAAACATTGTTGCTGATGCCAACCTTAAAAAGGTTTTCGGAGGAAAGGGAACAGTATCAATGTTTGAAATGACAAAACTCTTGTCAAAACACCTTTCATAGTCGAGAATAGGTAGATGAACTGTATCTTCTGCGAAATCGTCAAAGGAAACATGCAGTCGTATAAGATCTGGGAAAGCGAGGACCACCTCGCTTTTCTTAGTATTTTCCCGAACACAGAAGGAGTAACCGTGGTGATTCCTAAGCAACATTATGGTAGTTATGCTTTTAGCCTTTCTGATAATGTTCTTACCTCTCTCATTCTCGCTACCAAGCACGTCGCACAACTTCTCGACACAAAACTAGAAGATGTTGGTCGTACCGCTATGGTGTTTGAAGGATTTGGGGTAGACCATGTACACGCCAAATTGTTTCCTATGCATGGCACAGCAAATATGTCCGAATGGAAGCCACTAGAGAAGGGTAGAGGTGAATATTACGAAACCTACCCTGGATACATCACTTCTCACGACTATGACAAAACGAGTGACGATGTATTAAGGGCTACTCAGGAGAAGATAATCGACTAATTGACTCACCCTATAACAATCCCAACCGGGGGTTTTTTTGTTATACTAATTTTACATATTTAAAATACAAGATGGATCAACACTTTTCAATCAAAACTGAATCATTTGAAGGACCTCTTGATGTTCTTTTGTCTTTGGTTGAGAAGAGGAAACTTTTCATCAATGATATCTCACTGGCTCAGGTAACAGACGACTATCTTTCTTATATCGAAAACATTACAGACCACCACATGAGCCATACTGCCGACTTTATTGTGATTGCATCAACTCTTCTTCTCATTAAATCTAAATCACTTCTTCCGAATCTCGATTTTACCAAGGAAGAGGAAAAAAGTGTCGAAGAACTTGAAGACCGCCTCAAGGAGTACAAAAAAATAAAAGAACTATCACTACATGTAAAAAATCGCTTTGGAGCCAATGTTCTTTATTATGCGAATGATTCGAAACCTGAAGTAGTTTTCTCGCCATCTCCAGATATAACCATTCAAAGCATAGTACAGGCAATGAAGAATGTTCTTGCTAATTTACCGAAGAAAGAGAAGTTACCAGAAATTACCATCCGTAAAATAAAGACACTCGAGGAAACTATCGACGAGCTCGCACTACGTATCCAAGGTGCACTCAAAATGAGCTTTCGAGACTTCTCAAAAAGGGGGTCAGGAGCTATTTCTCGTGAGGAAAAGATAGAGGTAATTGTAAGCTTCTTGGCTATGCTAGAACTGGTAAAACGTGGTATTGTGGAAGCATCCCAAAGTGAGCTTTTTGAAGACATTGAACTTGAGTCCCAGAAAGTTGGTACCCCCACTTATTTATAGCCATTTATGACCACATCTGCCCACATTGAAGCCCTCCTTTTTTGGAAAAACGAAGCTGTTAGTACTAACTGGCTTGCTACAACTCTTGATAAGTCAAAAGAAGAAATAGTTTTAGCTTTGGCAGAACTTCGTGATGTTCTTAAAGATCGAGGAATTACACTTATCGAGCAAAACGATGAAGTAGTTCTTAAAACAAATTCTGAAACAAGTGAATTGATACAAAAGCTTTCAAAAGAAGAGCTTGTGAAGGAACTTACTTCCTCAGCCCTTGAGACTCTTACTATTATCCTGTATCGAGGACCCGTCACTAAAAAAGAAATTGATTACATCCGTGGCGTGAACTCGGGTTTTATTCTTCGCAACCTTCTTATTCGTGGACTAATACAAAAGAGTAACAGTGAGGCAGGAAAGGGAATTGTGTACAGTGCTACTCTTGATCTGCTTTCACTTTTAGGAATTTCAAAACTAGAAGAGCTCGAAGGATACGAACAAATAAAAAAGGAGGTGGAAGAGTTCAAAGAGTAGAATAATGAAAATATTTAACCCACACATACCGCGTTCATTCGCGACTAAGTCACTTTTGCTCGTGTGCGTTATTAGCACACTCGCAATTTCTAGTGTGTATGTTCAAAGCAAGATCACACCGTCTGACTCTGATTCCTTTTTTACCGCACAAATTTACAAACAAGAGAAGAATCCTTTTGAAGGTGTGACTGTCGAAGCAAAAGCTGTGTATGTATACGATGTCTCAGCAAAAAAGATTCTTTATGAGAAAAACCCCAACAATGTCCTCCCGCTTGCATCAATTACTAAGGTTATGACTGCGCTCGTTGCTCAGGATCGTCTCCGTGGTCAAAAGGTAACCATTAATTCTGATACTTTTGGAGAGTATGGTGACAACAAGCTTCTTCTTGGAGATGTTTGGAATTTCAAAAACCTTATTGGTTATTTACTGACCGTTTCTTCAAATGACGGAGCGCGAGCTGTGGCGAGTGCATATCAATCTGTTTTTAGCGCCCAGGAAACATCTACCAGTTTTGAGGCTCATATGAATGCCAAGGCAAAAGAATTAGAACTAAACACCATGACGTTTAATAATCCCACAGGGCTTGATCTTGAAGAGCAAAGGATTGCTGGGGGATACGGGAGTGCGAAAGATGTTGCGAAGCTTTTTGAATACATTCTTAAAACTCATCCCGATCTTCTTTTAGATACAAAGTATTCTACGACTTATTTTTCTTCAGACACTACCACCTACAAAGCAGAGAATACTGATATTATTATCAACCAACTTCCAAACCCTATTGCATCAAAAACTGGCTACACTAATCTTGCAGGAGGAAGCCTTGCTGTGGTGTTTGATAAAGGACTAGGCGAGCCAGTTATTATAGTAATTCTCGGTTCAAGTTTTGAAGGACGGTTTAGCGACGTGACCCTTCTTGCACAAGCTACTATGGAAAAGTATAATAATATAAAATGACGGCTCTAACACTTAGCGTAATCAAAATATTTTTCCCTGCTATTATTTCGTTTTTTGTTGGATTAGCAATCACCCCGTTTCTTACAAACTTTTTTTACAAGCATAAGCTTTGGAAGCGACGCTCACGAAAAATTAATTCGACAGTAAAGGGTTGCGACAAGATATCAGAAGACTTCAAAAAGATTCACAATGAAGAAGGTGAGCTCTCAACACCTCGAATAGGAGGAGTTATCATTTGGCTTTCAGTGCTCATTACCATTTCGCTTATTTATCTTAATGCTTCTATTTTTGGTGGAGATATCAATCAAAAACTCAATTTCCTCAGCAAGAACCAAACCCTCCTTCCTCTTTTTGCTCTGGTGTTCGCTTCTGTTATCGGTCTTATTGACGATCTTCTTCAAATTAGAGGAGATGCAGATCGTACTGATGGAATTTCTCGCAAATACCGTATTCTTGTTGTACTTGCAATAGCGTTTGTCGGAGGATGGTGGTTTGCTTTCAAACTTGGCGTTACGGGAGTGTATGTTCCGTTCTTTGGAGAAATTGATCTTGGTCTTCTCTTTATTCCTTTTTATATGTTAGTTACCCTTGGTGTTTTTTCTGGCTCAGTCATCGATGGTATCGACGGGCTAGCAGGGGGCGTGATGATCTCTGCATTTGCCTCATACATGGTAATAGCCTTCTTCAACAACCAGATTGATCTTGCAGCCTTCTCTGCAGTAATCATAGGAGGACTTCTTGCTTTTCTTTGGTTCAATATTCCGCCAGCACGTTTCTACATGGGTGAGACAGGAATGCTGGGGCTTACCATAACTCTTTCCATCATCGCTTTTCTTACTAATCAGCCATTACTTCTTCCTATCATCGCTTTTCCTCTTTTTATTACCTCTCTTTCTTCAAGTGTCCAGATGTTTTCAAAAAAGTATTTTAATAAGAAAATTCTTAAGGTTGCACCTCTTCACCATCACCTTGAGGCCATTGGTTGGCCATCATATAAGGTCACCATGCGTTTTTGGATCATATCAGTTATTTGTGGGTTTATAGGCATTGTTATAGCTCTTGTAGGATAATATGAGCGTTTTGAAACAATCTGTTGATAAACCTTTCCTTATCAATGTAATCCTTCTTGTTATCGCTGGATTTTTTATCTTCAGTTCTGCATCTCTTGGGCTTCTCGCGCGCACCGAAGAGCTGTTTAAAGATTCGACACGTAATCAAATATGGCTAGGACTTATTGGAGGAGGCATTGCACTAATTGTTGCATCTTATATTGATTATAAAGTATGGAGGAAATTTTCTTTACCACTTTTTATTCTTTCAATTATCGGCCTCATCATAATTTTTGTCCCAGGTATTGGCTTTGAATACAACGGGGCTACACGCTGGATTCATATTGGACCAGTATCTTTCCAGCCCTCTGAAATATATAAGATATTCGTAGTTATCTTTTGGGCATCATGGCTTGTCCACATAAAGCAGAAGGTTGCTACTTTCAAGTTTGGATTACTTCCTTTCCTCGTTCTGACGTTGATTTCTGGAGCGCTTATTCTTTCTCAACCAGACACTACCACTTTTGGTATTACGGTGTTTGCAACGCTTGGTATGTATATTGTTGCAGGGGCTAAATGGCGACATGTGGGTACAATTATTGGTATCGGGATAGTGGGATTTCTTGTTCTTGCCATGATGAAGCCTTATGTTATGCAAAGAATTCACACCATGCTTGATCCAACAAGTGACCCTTATGGATCTGGGTATCAAATCCAGCAATCAATGATTGCTATCGGATCAGGAGGTGTGCTAGGTAAAGGGTTTGGACAAAGCGCACAGAAATTTAATTTTCTTCCTGAATCAAACAGCGATTCTATCTTTGCTGTAGCTGGTGAGGAGTTTGGACTTATAGGAGCTACTCTTATTATTTTATTATATGTATCCCTCGCACTTCGCGGACTCAAAATTGCAACTTCTGTGCAAGACGTTTTTGGTAGACTTACGATTGTTGGAATTGTTATACTTATCGTGTCAGGCTCATTTGTTAATATTGCATCTATGCTTGGTCTGATACCCATTACAGGTGTTCCTCTTGTTTTTATGAGTAAGGGAGGAACCGCATTATTTATCGCACTCTTTAGCGTTGGGATTATCTTAAGCATTTCAAAACACCAAACTCAAAAATGAAAATCATAATAACCGGAGGGGGAACAGGAGGACATTTTTATCCGCTCATTGCTGTAGCTGAACAAATCAAGAAAGTATCCGAAGAGAAGGCAATGCTTACCCCTGAGCTTTATTATTTCTCTACTGACCCTTACAACGATGTTATCCTAAAAGAAAACAAAATTAATTTCGTATACATTCCCGCAGGTAAAGTACGTCGATATTTCTCTCTCAAGAATTTTTCTGACTTTTTTAGAACAATCGGAGGGTTCTTCAAAGCACTTTGGAAGCTTTTTGTTTTGTATCCTGATGCTATATTCAGCAAAGGCGGGTACGTAAGCGTACCAACAGTCATTGCTGGTGCAATTCTTGGAATTCCTGTAATTGTTCACGAATCAGATAGCAAGCCAGGGCGCGCCAATGCTCTTGCAGCCAAGTTTGCAACCAAAATTGCTGTGTCTTACCCAGACGCAGGAAAATATTTTAAAGCAAATAAAGTTGCGTGGACAGGAAATCCTCTCCGCACCGAGATCACCCAACCAATCAAGGAGGGTTCTCACGAAGCATTTGGACTCTCAAAGGACAAGCCAGTTATTTTAGTGCTTGGTGGGTCGCAAGGAGCAGTGAAGATAAACGACGCGCTCCTCGACACACTTCGTTCGATTATTGGCGAGTACCAGATTATTCACCAAGCGGGTCCTAAGAATTTTCAGGATGTGAAGAATCAAAGTGAAGTTACCCTTGAGGAAAATCCTAACGCTTCTGGTTATAAAGTGTTTCCTTACCTTTCAGAATATATGATGCGTCAAGCAGCTGGAATTAGCGACCTTGTCATCTCTCGCGCTGGTTCTACTATTTTTGAGATTGCTGTGTGGGGACTTCCGTCAATTATTATTCCTATTCCCGAGAGTGTTAGTCACGACCAAAGAAGCAACGCTTACAACTACATGAGAAGTGGCGCATGTTCTGTGATTGAGGAAACGAATCTTCGTCCGGAGATCATAACTTCAGAAATACACCGTATTCTCAATCATCCAGAAGTGAAGGAGAGAATGATTGCTGGAGCCAAGGGTTTTGCTCGGATTGATGCTGCTCACACCATTGCGGAAGAACTAGTAAACATAGGCATCTCTCACGAAAAATAAATGGGGTCAGGAGCTATTTATTTTAGTATTTTTTGCATGTATATAAATTTTAACATAAGAAATAAATAGCTCCTGACCCCATTTATGAAACCATTCTCTACACAAATTAATCCACAAGCACAGGTAATAAACATTCAAGAAGAAAGGAAGCTCGTGGCTGAGGCCGAAGCACTTGTTGATCTTCATGATTTTATAAAGTCGCACCCCGATGCACCAGTAAAAGAGATTGCAAGATTTATGCCTCCGGTGGATAGCAGGGCAGTGAACAAGGCGATTCAAATGCTTGCACTACGGGATACAAAGAAGTAATAAAAAAATATAGTGTCATTAAAATATATATTTGTCAACTATTAAAACCCTTTTTTTGGTATTTGGGTGTGCTAAAATAGCCCTCATATGACACAAGTAATCACGCGATTCGCTCCAAGCCCAACAGGACTTCTTCATGCTGGAAATTACCGAACAGCAGTGTTTAGCTACCTTTTCGCAAAGAAGAATAAGGGTTCTTTCGTGGTACGAGTTGAAGACACTGACAAAGAACGGAGCAGGAAGGAATACGAGGAGAACATTCT
>CAYQLE010000010.1:0-17847 GCA_964418265.1 uncultured Candidatus Saccharibacteria bacterium | reverse complement strand
AAGAAGGTCTTTTACACCTTGTCCCGTCTTACCAGAGGCCTCAAGAACATCTTCTTCATTACAACCAATTAACTTTACAACTTCTTCTTTGATTTCTTTCACCCGAGCAAGTGGCGAGTCCACTTTTGAAAGCACGGGGATGATGACAAGACCGAGCTCACGCGCCATACCAAGAGTGGTAAGTGTCTGAGCTTGTACGCCTTGAGTAGAGTCCACAAGAAGAATAGATCCTTCTACCGCTTTGAGTGCACGAGACACTTCATAATAAAAGTCGATGTGTCCTGGGGTATCGATGAGATTAAGAATATGTTTTTCTCCTTTGTGCTCATGCTCCATGCGCACCGGTCGCATTTTAATAGTGATTCCCTTCTCTCTTTCAAGTTCCATACTATCGAGAACCTGCGCTTGCATTTTACGTTCCGGGATAGTGTTGGTGATTTCGAGCATTCTATCGGCAAGAGTCGACTTTCCATGGTCAATATGGGCAATAATACTGAAGTTTCGAACATGGCTAAGTGGGTGGGCTCTCATGTGTTGCACAATATATCAGATAAAGGGGACAGGCACCATTTATTCAATTTTTCTTACCTCATCAAGCACCACATTCTTCTCACCAAATATCTTGCGAGGAACGACAGCAAAAATCTCCTTAAGCTCTTGGCTTTTAAGAAGAGAAAGAGTCCCGACACCAGCAAGAATACCAGCCACACCCGCAAGAAATCCTTGTAGAAATAGACCAGGAAGCGTCGTGGTATCAAAATAGTTTGCAAGCGCAGAAAGCATGAGATACGCGACAAAACCAGTTATAATCGAAGCGGAGAAACTGTGTCTAAAGCTTCGACAGAGAATGCTAACTGATTTTTTAAAATCAAATTTAAATGAAACCAGCAGAGCAATCATACTCGCGATAGTTCCGATTGAATACCCCAGCGGAAGCATAAGTACTACACCTCCCTCGACATCCTCAATTTTAAACAGATTCTGAATAAAATAACTAAATTCTGGCAAACGATCCCAAAGAATAATAAAGCCGATAGGAAGAGTGATGGTAAGAAGTGAAGCAAGAAGATTAATAATTAAAGGCTTTTTAGTATTTCCTGCCGCATAATATGCACGAGTAAAAAGAAGCCGGAGACTCTGAGCAACGAGAGAAACAACAAAGAGAGCAAGACAAGCTGCTGTGAGACGAGTATCCTCCCAACTAAAATTACCCGATCCAAGAATTACACGAACAATCTGAGCTCGAAGAACAATAAATAGAACAGCGACAGGAAGTGACCAGAAGATAATGTGCCGAGCAGCCGTCTCAATCTGTTCCAAAAACTTCTCCTTTTGCCCTTCGTTAAAGAGCCTGCTAAGGGTCGGAAAAGCAGCAAGAGAATAACTTACACCAATAATTGCAAACGGGACGGATTGCAAGTTAAGTGCGAAGTTGAAGACGGAAATAGAGCCGTCTTTCATTCCTCCTGCATACAATGTAAGGAAGATAAGTTCAATACTCGTGAGAGACAACGTAAGAGTACGAGGAAGAGAAAGCTTGGCGACTTCTATCATACTTTTCAAATCAATACGAAAAGAGAAGATAGGGAGAAGACCAAGTCTCAAAATATACGGGATCTGTACTGCGAAATGAAGAACACTTCCCGCTACAACTCCATATATAATTCCCTTCAATCCATACTGAGGAGCAAGAAAAACAACGCCTAAAATAATTGAAATATTATAGAAGAGTGGACTAAGCGCATAGAGGAAAAAACGACGGGTTACCTGAGTTACTGAACCAAGAAGGTTTGAAATTCCAAGAGCAATAGGCTGAAGTAAGAGAATTTGTGAAAGCAGTACAAATTCTGTTTTAAGCGATTCAGTGAAATTTGGAACGATGAAGTGTGCCAAGTAAGGCATAGCAAAGAAAACAGCTACTGACACGACTACCATTATTATCAAATATCCGCTAAATAAACTGTTTAAAAACTTTTTTGTTTGATCTATATTTTCTGTATTCTGATCACCCATCAGTCGAGAAAGAAATGGGATAAGAACAGAAATAGAAACAAGCGAAGCTACCGAAGCAAAAATAAGATCAGGAATACGAAATGATGCGTAATACAAATCAAGAGAAGTTCCTGCTCCAAAATGATGCGCGAGCAAGCGATCACGAACCAGAGCAAGACACTGCGACAATAGTGCAAAAACCCCCAATAAATAAGCAGCGTTATGAACGCCACTTATTTCTTTTCCTATAATAGAGAGGATTTTGCCTACCATACTCTGATACTACTCTTCGTCTGTACTTGAAGCAACATTACTTTTCTGATCTATATTTTCTGGAATTACCGGAGCTTGGTTATCTTGCAATGACCGGATGATAGCTTTGATGTCTTGATTTTGAGGATCCAAGTTCTGGGCAACGTTGAAGGAAACAAGAGCGTCGTTGGTCTTTCCTTCCCCTATCTGAATGCGACCCAAGAGGACGATAGCGTCGAAGTAATAAGGTTTAAGCAGTAGAGCTTCACCAATTTTCTCCTTAGCTCCATTAATGTTATTTTTATTAATTTCAAGACGAGCAAGGAGATATGGAACAACTGGACTATTTGGATTGAGCTTTCTTGCCTCCTCATATGCAGCTTTCGCATTCTCATACGCATCTGGAATATTAAGTCCCGCAACTGACGCAAGAACGTTTCCAAGAGTAATGTAGTTGTCATAACTTTTTGGATTAAACATTACTGCGGCACGAGAGTAATCAAGCGCTTGCCCAAAAACACTCTGAAAACGCGTACGAAGCTCTTCTACATCAGTAGACTCATCCTGAAGAAGACCATTTACTTGTGCAAGAGAAATATTTGCAAGTGCTCTAAAATAAGTATCTGAAGCGTTTAATAAAACAGCAGATTCAAGAAGAAGCTTCGCTCTATCAACATCCTCAATATTTTGAGCTGACTGAAGGATAATGTTTGCACGATTGGAAAATGTGGCGGAAACTACAGTCTCTCCAATCTTATAAGCCCAGAAAAGCACAATAATAAGTAGAATTATAAGTCCCATAATAGAAGCAAAACTCTTCTCTTTACTATTTTCAAAAACAAATTCAGTCTCCTTAATAACTTTTTCTCTGAAGAGCGAGCCTAAGAAGATTCCTGTAAAAAAGAAAGTAAGAATAAAGCTTATGATACTTGGTGTGTAGAAAATTTGTGTAAGCCACAAAAACAAGGATACAAGAAACGAAGACACGGTAAGGTACTGAGAGAATGGATCTTTAAATTTGGCGAACAGTGCCTTGTATCCAAGATATGCAAGCAGGCCAAGGAAAGCAAGCCATGAAATAAGTCCGAGTAGACCTGTGGTAACAATAGAAGAAGGAATAAATCCAACACCATTATCAAATGAGCTATTCCAAACAAAGCTATCATTTACCCCAACCGGCTTGTCGAGAAGCCACTTGTATGAGAACTGTTCAGGACCGTATCCAACAAGAGGACGGTACCAAAGATCAGTAAGAGTTGACCAAGAAAGTGCTGCTGTTGGTTGCCACAAAAGACGGGTCTCTACTACAGGCTCAATTTTGAAATAACTTCCTAACATACTTTGAAGAGGATTTGCTCCAAGAGTAAATATGATACTAATCACAAGCACAACAAGCGAGGCAGGTGGAATTTTGCGACCTGAAGAAATAAGATTTCCGTCTTCGTCTGTTTTTTTCTTTCGGGCATTTTCATATGAAGCAGAGATGAAATACACAAAGAAAATCAAAGAAAACAAGCCAATAAGGGTAAAGATTCCCAATGAAGCGTTCGTTGACTGGCCCCACACAATCACAGGGAAATTACTTACAGAAAGGATAAAAATACCAAAGACAAGTACAAGGTAAGAAAATATTTTTGCAATCTTATCCAGTCGCAAAAACTCAATGGTGGTAAGAGCAAGAAGCACTGCTACACCTGCAAAAATAGATACGTCAGTCCAGCGCCCCAATGTGTTAGATACAATGTGCGGGAAAATACCAAATGAGAGAAAATCAACTCCAAAAAAGAAGCGTAGGGTGTGAAAAATAGCAGTAACAAGAAACGCGATACCAATCGCCAAATAAGAAATAAAAATTTTATTTTTAGTACGTACAAACAAAGAGACAAGCCACATGAAGAGGAAAAGCCCTGTAATAAAACTCACGGTTCCCACTTCGACACCTAGACCAAGAAAAGACTCCGCACGGTTAACTGAGAAGAGGCCGGAGACAAAATAAGCAAGCGGAACACCAAGAACTGCAAAGAAGAACGGATGAGAAGGAATCACAAACCTTCCATCATTGAAGCTTTGAACAATCCACAAAAACAGAGCAAAAAAAACAATTACAAAGAAAGGAATAAGTTTGGAAAACTCAAACGAAAGCAAAGGTATCGGAGAAAAAATAATTGGAGTAATAAAAACTACAGCGACAAATAAATAACCAACGATTTCATTAATGCGTTTTTCCATTTAAGTATTATACTCCGCCATCTTCGATTTCGGCAAGTTTAAGAGTATCTCCAATTTGTATATTATGCAGATCAAAAAAGCCTGCATTTACCTCGAGTACATATTGTGCAGGAAGATCAGGGCGAAAGGCTGTCGGGTATGTTATAGGAGAAATATTTTTCTCGACATCAACGATTCTAAAATCACTATTAAGCCAGATGATGTCGATTGGAAATATCATATTCTTCATCCAAATAGCAGGGTACCCTACCCGATCATACACAAAAAGCATTCCGTTACTATTACTAAGAAAGAAATTACCCCCAAGTCCCCTTTCCTTCTCGAAATTTGTAACCGCAAGATTAAGAAGAATTGTCGTCGTTCCAAAAGAAGTAAGAATTGGCTTTTTTTCATTACTGCTTATCTCAATTGCAATTTGCTTTGAAAGAGTATTTGTCTGGAAGTTTTGGACGTATGGAATACCAACGAAATATACAAATGCTCCTAATAGACAAATAATAATAAAGAGAAATACTTTTTGTGCAAAAAACATTCATGTATTGTAGCACTAAAACATGTTTTATTTACTACATCTCGATGAGGATTTCTTTCCTGCCATCTTTCCAAGGTGGCACACTTGGCCACTATGCGAATCTTCCTATTATATTTAATTAAATATACCAGATTACATCTTATTTGACATATTATAAAATGGTGGTAGTTTTTACTTTGGTAATAAAAAATATGTGCAAAATTATTCAGTTCCTCGGCGACACGCAACAACCGCAAAGAGTGTCTATCGGCTTTATCCGAAAGAAAGTCTTCTCTCTCATCAAATGGGGGACCAAACGTATCGAAGGCGAATACGACCGAGATCATTGGTCTGTCTCGGTTGAAAAGAAAGAGTTTGACACCTGGTGTGTCAGAAACGAAGTCCCTACCAAACTTCCTTGGAGAGAAGTTGGTGATGTAGGAGTTGCTCTGCTCATCATTGCTACGGAGCGAGTTGGGGCCGAAGAGATAGCCTAAAACACAATCGCACCCAATCAAGGGTGTGATTTTTTATTTCATCCCACGCAAAATACGAACGCGATCCTCAATAGGTGGGTGGGTCATAAACAAAGCAGAAAGTCCTTTCATTGCCTTAGCACCAAAAGGGTTTGAAATATAAAGGTGGGCTGTGGCGTTTGAGGCGCTTTTAAGTGGAGTGGTGGCTCCCCCAATCTTCTGAAGAGCAGACGCAAGTCCTTCTGGATATCTAGTAAGAAGTGCCCCTGTCGCATCTGCTAAGTATTCTCGTTTTCGTGAAATAGCAAGCTGGATAATCGTTGCAATAATTGGAGAGAGAATAATGAACACTATCCCAATAATCATAAGCGGGTTTGCTCCTCGATTATCTGAATTTCTTCCTCCCCCAAAAAACACACTTCGCAAGAAAATATCAGAAATAATAGAAATAAATCCAACAAGCACAATTACTGACGAAGAAAGAAGAATGTCTTTGTTTCCAATATGAGCAAGTTCATGCGCCATTACTCCCTCAAGCTCATTTCTTTCCATTATCTCAAGTAACCCAGTAGTCACCGCAACCGCAGAATGATGTTTGTTTCGTCCAGTTGCAAATGCATTAGGAGCACGATCGTTAATGATATATATACGAGGGCAAGGCAGGCCAGCAGTAATCGATAGATTCTCCACTAAACGTTTAAGCTCAAGGTGAACATTGCTTCGTGAAGGGTCAATCTCTTTTGCACCAGAGAGCGAAAGCGCTATTTTATCTGAAAACCAATAACTCGTAATGTTCATCACTACGCTAAAAATAATCGCTCCGTATAGTATGAAGGGATTATTGTAGAAGTAAGATACAAAATACCCCACAGCAACCACCACAGCAAGAAACCCAGCCATGAGAAGCCAGGTCTTTGTTGTATTAGAAGATTGTTGTGTATAAAGCGTTGCCATGAAAGATAATACGCAGCGTACTAGAACTTCACTTCAACTGGTTGCTTGGCTGATTGTTCTGATTCTGCTAGTTCGAAGAATTCGAGTGCTTTGAATTTGAAAGTCCTAGCAATAACATTTGATGGGAAAGACTCAACACCAATGTTCAAATCTCGAACATTTGTGTTGTAGAAACGTCGAGCGGCTTGGATTTTGTTCTCAGTATCAGAAAGCTCACGCTGAAGCTCAAGGAAGTTTGTGTTGGCCTTGAGGTCTGGATAAGCTTCTGCGACAGCAAAAAGAGACTTTAGCATGTTGGTGAGTTCACCTTCTGCTTGTGCGTGCTCAGCTACAGTCTGTGCTCCGATAGCTTTTGAACGAGCTTCTGTTACCTTCTCAAAAGTACCTGCTTCGTGTGTAGCATATCCTTTTACAGTATTTACCAAATTAGGAATAAGATCGTAACGACGCTTCATCTGTACCTCAATGTCAGACCAAGCTTCTTTTGCACGGTTGATAAGAGTAATAAAACCGTTATACGAAGCAATGACCCACACCGCGACGATAACAACGATAGCGATAACAATATATATGGTAATCATGTACCTATTTTAGCACACAAATCCTAAGCTTCAACATGTGTAGAAAGAGGAGCAAACTCGATTTCTTTTACATTTATGTTCTTGCGTCGTTGCTCAAGCTGGGTACACTCATTTCCATTAAGAAAACCTTTTAATCCTAAAGCATCCAAAGAAGAGAGCATAGCTTTAGCATCTCTTATATAGAACTTGATTATCTCTTCCACCGGTTCATCTGGACTAATCTTTAAAATTAACTCATCGAGTTTGTCTAGGGCATATCTAACCACCTTGTCTTTAATAATAACTAAGTGCTTAATGGTTTCTTCTGGCAAATGTAACTCAATATCATCAAAATCAATCTCTCCTGCCCTTGAACAGGTAATGTGTATCAAATTTTTCAAAAGCTCCTCGGGTGATTCATCTTCTTTCAGAGAATTGATGCTAAAAGTATATTTCTGGAGCACTGCGTCAAATACAGGGTCACTTTCTGAAAAACCGAGCTGTGTTTGTTCCAACTTCATACTGGAATTATACCCCCTTTGCACCTCTCAGTGCAATATGATAGGATGTACCGACATGACGACAGTATTGCAATTCCTCCCATATATACAGATATTCCTAGCCGTTCTCATCATCGGGGGCGTGTTGCTCCAGCAGTCAGAGACTGGTCTTGGAGGCGCTTTTGGTGGTAGCGATGGTTCAAACAACGCCCACACCCGTCGAGGAGCCGAAAAGGTTCTTTTTGTTGGAACAATCGTTGTATCTGTGCTTTTCGTAGGAAGTTGTATCCTCGCTCTCGTCATCTAAACTATAAACCTCACTAAAAAGAGCGTTTTATTATCTCCTGTGAAAACTGAATATCTTGAAAGACTAAAAGTTATCTTCAAAAAATTCTCTCTGGTTGAGAAAATTGTATTTGTTGTACTCTCGTTTAGTCTTGTGGCGAGTTTTGTATCGTTTATTTATTTTGGCATCGATTCATTTAGAGTGGATGCCCCAGGACGAGGAGGGGTTATCAAAGAAGGGATAGTAGGGTACCCAAGTTTCATCAATCCCATTCTTTCTGTTGTTGATTCAGGAAAAGATCTTTCTTCCCTACTCTATTCAGGACTTATGCGTCTTGATAGTGACGGTAACATTGTTCTTGACCTTGCTGAAAGCTACACAGTATCTGAAGATGGATTGATATACACTTTCAAAATTAGGGATAAGGCAGTATTTCACGACATGGTACCAATTACTGCTGACGACATTGTGTTTACTGTATCAAAAGTAAAAGATCCCAACATGAAAAGTGCTCTTGCATCCAACTGGCAAGGTGTTGAGATTAATAAGATTAACGAGAAAACAGTTGAAATTAGATTACGAAGTCCTTACACCCCATTCATTGAAAACACTACCTTAGGAATTATACCTAAGCATATCTGGCAAGATGCCGATATTGAGCAATTCACATTTAGCACATACAATTTTGAACCCGTGGGATCAGGTCCTTACAAAATACATAAGATAAAAAGAACAGCCACAGGAGTGCTTGAGTATTACGAGCTTCGTGCGTTTAGTAAGTATGCACCCGGACAAAAGAACATCTCGACCATATTCATCTACTTTTTTAAGGATACAGCAGAAGTGATACGAGCTCTTGAGAAAGGCACCATCAACAGTGCTGTTATACTTTCTTCTGAGGAGGCACAGAAACTAGAAACACTAGGATATCGAATTGAGCATATTCCCCTTCTTCGAACTTTCGGAGTATTCTTTAATCAAAATCAAGCTACCATTTTTACTGACAAAGCAATACGAACAGCGCTTAATATGTCTGTCGATAGAGACTACATCATAGACGAAGTGCTGAAAGGCTACGGTTTGCCAGAGACAAGTCCGCTTCCTGTATCACTTGTTGGAAATAATATGGCCTCATCAAGCCCAGCTGATATTGAAGGGGCTAAAGCGCTTCTTGAGAAAAATGAATGGAAGCTAAACATTGATGGTATCCGTGAGAAAACTACTAACAACGAAAAGAAGATACTTAGCTTCGCTCTTTCAACTTCAGACAATACTGAACTTGCAAAGACAGCCGAGATACTTAAATCACGTTGGAAGGAAATAGGTATTGATGTTTCAATTAACATTGTACCCTCATCTGAACTTACGCAAAAAATTATTCGTCCTCGCGAGTACGACGCTCTCCTGTTTGGAGAGGTTGCAGGAAGAGGTTATGATATCTTCCCTTTCTGGCACTCAGGCGAACGTAATGACCCTGGACTCAACGTTGCAATGTATACCAACCTCCGTGCCGATAGAGCTCTTGAATCTCTTCGTACTACCATAAACACGGAAGAAAAAATAGAATTAGCACAAAAACTAGTAAGTGTGATACAATCAGACGTACCAGCAGTCTTTCTTTACTCCCCGGAGCTCATCTATGTTCTCCCCAAAAGCCTTAAAGACGTAAAGTTACCCGCGCTCGAAGCAAGTAGCGAGCGATGGTCTATAGTGCTTTCCTCATACCTTAAAGCAAAAAGGATCTGGAGATAGGTAAAGAAATCATCAACGTTTTTCATATACACGCAAATAATTGTGTAGAGATGAAAGGCTCGGATGACGAATCTTTAATATAGAAAGTTAATTAATAATTAGTTAAAAATACAATGACAACAGACCAAAAAACTGACGATCTCGATCAAGTAGTCGATCGAATGACTTCAGAAACAGCAAACGACACTGCAAACGTAGCACCTGCGCCAGCAGAAGACAGATCAGCACGACCACCACGAGGCAATAGCAATGGTGGAAATTCTCGCGGAGGAAGAGGAGCGCGTGGACACGAACGACCTCGTTCGGCAAACCGTCATGGTGGTGACGCCGAAAAGAAAGGTGGAGTGATTCCTCCTCTTAAAGAAGGAGATATTCGTATTATCGCTCTTGGGGGAGTAGAAGAAGTGGGAAAGAATATGACCCTTATTGAAATTGGAAACGACATCATCGTTATTGATGCAGGTTTCCAATTCAAAGAAGAAGATACGCCAGGTATCGACTACATTCTTCCAAACACTAAGTATCTTGAAGAGCGTAAGCACAAGATCCGTGCACTCATCATCACTCACGGTCACCTCGACCATATTGGTGCAGTGCCTTTTATCATGGATAGAATTGGTAATCCTCCGGTGTATACCCGCAACCTTACTAGTCTCATGATGAAGAAGCGTCAAAGTGAATACCCTCATCTTGAACAAATTGATTTCAAAATAATCGAAACCAGTGACCGCATCAAAATGGGAGACCTTGTAGTTCGTTTCTTTGGAGTGACTCACTCAATCCCTGACTCAGTTGGAGTTATTATTGAAACCCCTTACGGAAACATCGTAGCTCCTGGAGACTATAAGCTCGAGCATCTCGACGGTATCCCTTCAGAAAACGAAGAGAAGGCATATGCAATTTTTGACAAAGAAAATACTCTTGTAATGCTTACTGATTCAACCAACATCGAAAACCCAGGCTTCTCAACACCTGACTCAGTCGTTCACGAAAACCTCGACCTTATTATCAAAGAGGCGAAGGGCCGACTTATCATGACCATGTTCGCATCACACATTCACCGTATCGCGCACGTCGTAAAGGCTTGTGAGAAATATGGAAAGAAGATAGTAATCGAAGGACGAAGTATGAAGAACAACATTGAGATCACTATGTTTGCAGGACTTCTTAAAGTAGACAAGGGAGTAATCATCAAACCTGAAGACATTGGCAACTTCCCTCCTGACAAGGTAGTAGTACTTGCAACAGGTGCTCAGGGAGAAGAATTCTCTTTCCTTGGACGCCTTGTGCACGACAACTACAAACACTTCAAACTCAATGAACGTGACACCGTAGTGCTTTCATCTTCAATCGTTCCTGGTAACGAAAAGGCGGTGCAACGACTCAAAGACGGTATTGCACGCAAGGGTGCTCGTATTACTCACTACAGAACCTCAGAGGTGTACATTCACTCAACAGGTCACGGTAACCGAGGAGAAATTGAATGGCTTCACAAAAAGATTAAACCTAAGTTCTTCATTCCTGTGCACGGAAGCCATTACATGGTGAAGCTTCATGGAGAATTTGCTCACGAACTTGGTATGCCTAAGAACCACATAATAGTTCCTGACAACGGTATGGTTATTGAAATCCAAGAAGGTGGGTCAAAAATTGTTACTCTCAAAGAGAAGGCTGCTTCTTCAACAGTTATGGTGGATGGGTTCACTATCGGAGATATCCAAGAAGTGGTTATCCGAGACCGTCAGATTCTTGCACAAGACGGTATCTTCGTATTTGTTGCCATGATTGATTCAAAGACCGGCAAGCTCAAGAAATCTCCTGATATTATTTCTCGCGGATCAGTATATCTTCGTGAATCTCAAGACCTTCTTCGAGAAGCACGCTTCGTGATCAAGAAGACAATCGAGCGAAACATCCAAGGAACCGGACCTATAAACCTCGACCACGTAAAGAATGTGGTTACAGAAGAAATGTCACGGTTCTTGTTCCAACAGACGGCCAAGAAGCCTATCGTGATTCCTGTGCTACTGAGTGTCTAAATAGAGTAAAGTTGTGGTAGCTGGAGGAGTGCCAGAAGGAAGAAGGACAATATTAAGATTGGCTGGGCTCACCCGAACTACTTTCACATACGAAGGACCGGTCACCACTTCTGGGGTTAATGCCACAGTACTTCTTCCCTGCTTTGCATCTCTAAGATTCACGAGAATACGAATGTCTCCCGCTTTTAGATTATTAATATCCTGATTGTTTCCCGAAATAGTAATAGAGGCGGTCGAAGAGCTTGTTTCAGAAAGAAGCAGACCGTCAGGTAACCGCTGAAACTCAAACGGTATTACAATCTCCTTATTAACAATACTTGCTTGGTATACAAAGAAGAACCAAAACACGCAAGCAAGAGCAAGACTTGCAACCTTAAGAGTAAAATTGTGTTCGACAAATACTGTCCACCAGCTGTTCTGGGAAGCATGTTCAGTCTTGATGAATGAATGAAGAATTTCCTCCAGCTCTTCTTTGTCTTTGATTGTCTTAATATGTCCGTTCTGTGCGATGGATACTGTTCCGCGTTCCTCAGATACCACAAGAGCAAGAGCATCGGTGTGTTCAGTGATTCCACATGCTGCACGGTGACGAGTTCCCATATCTGAGAATCCTTTGAAATTCTCAGCAAGCGGAAGATGTACACCAAACTTCGCAATGCGACGATTTTCAATCAAGATCGCTCCGTCATGTCCTGGAGTAGAATCATCAAAAATACTTATAATAAGTGGAGCTGAAATTTTTCCGTCCAGAGAAAATCCCCCTTCAATAATATCGTCGAGAGGATATTCTCCAGAAAGAACAATAATACCTCCGACACGCTTCTTAGCCATGTCGAACATAACAGTCGAAAGTGAAGATGAGATAACTTCATCAAACTGAACAAGGCGGTTATTGAGCTGACCACGAGATGTCGCCAACCAACGGAAGAAACGGCGAATCTCTCGCTGGAACACCACAATAAAAATAACAATGATTGAGGTAATTACCGGAGCGATAATCTTGCGAGTCAAAGAGAGATTAAGAGTACTTGAAAGCACATTAAGAAGAACCACAGCTGTAAGAGTATAAAAAATAAAGTACGACCGAGTTTGTTTAATAAAAATCAACAAGAGATAAACAAAAAGAGAGACGATAGTAATATCAATAATGACAGAGAGGTTGAACAGTGAACTCATTCAGGCATTCTACAAAGCATTGGCAACAAGCGCAAGAAAAAGAGGGATTTCCTTGCGTGCGACGTCTTCAGCCTTGCTACGCTTGCCCGGCTCGCTTTTGCGATGAGAATTCCACTCCTCGAGACGTGACACGGTAAAGCCAGACTTCTGGAGAAACTTAAAGTACGACTGAAGAGGCCTGTGGAAAGACACAGTCTTCTCGGGCTTTCCTCCTTCTTTCACCTGTCCTGGATTCATAATAATCTCTTCTTTCGAATCACTAAGGTAGCCATCAATACGACGATACTGCACCTGCAACTTCTCATCATAACCCCATGAGCTTCGCTTCGGAATGCGAAAAGCCGGATGGTTGAGAACAATACAAAATTCACCCCCTTTTACAAGTACACGACGACATTCATCGAGTGTCTCCTTAATTTTTTCGATATTCTGTAAAGCAAGAACAATAACAATCTTGTTGACGGTTCCGCTTTCAATCATTGAGAGGTCATGCGACGGGGACACTTCATAGTGAAGCTTCGTGTGGTCAGACAATGCAGGAGTCTCTACATTTCCTTTGCTCTTATTTAAAGGTCCCGTGTCTGTTTTCTTGGTGTTACGCTCTTGAGCCTTGGCGATAAGCTCCTTTGAGATATCAACGCCAGTAACATCAGCTCCCGCACTTGCAAATGCTCTAGAGAAAAACCCCTGACCACATGCGAGGTCAAGGATTTTATCTCCTTTTTGGATGTCCAAGATACGGGTCAGATTCGGAAGAATTACTTTCGATTGGTATGTGTCGTCTTCCGACAAGAGCTCATCATACCAAGAAGCAACATTTCCCCATGACGTATCTTTCTTCATACCAGACTTATTTAGTTGCTTTCTTTACCACTTTCTTTGCGCCGGCCTTTGCAGTCTTTGCTACCGCCTTAGTGTCAGACTTAACATGCTTCTTAATGTTCTTCCAATGACTCTTGAGGTCCGTGATAACAGAATCTACTTCTTCCTTGCTGTCTTTAAGGTTTGCGTACTTCTTCATAACAGTATCAACAATAGTGTGGTATGACTCTTCGTTGATTTCTTTTGCCTTTTCAAGCTTTTCGAGAACTTCTCCCTTTGCCTTGAGTGCCCAACTCTTCACAGCTTTTCGGTTCTTAGTAGCATCCTTTGATCCGTATAGAAAATATGCACCCGCTGCTGCTGCGATTGTTGCGATAGCTACTACTGCTCCTGCGTGTCCTTCTGATTTTTTAGCCATATTGATTATTTTTTTGATTTAGACTTTTTAATTTTAAATAACTGCATTAACCCCGCGATCACTGCCGGAACTTTCGAGATGAGACCTGACTCACTCTTAATACGAGCACGCACTTCTTGAAGGTCCTCGATAAGTTCCTCGCCTTCTTCTTTGACTGTCTCTACAAACTTGTTCACCTTCTTCAAGATAATAAATCCGTATACAATCACCACGGACAAAAGAACAGTAATCACCGCGACCGAGATCGTGGTGATAAAGAAGAACCAATCTGATTTAACAATTTCTTCCATGCTTCCTATTGTACCACTCTCTTAGAAGCCCGCAAATACTCGCACCGTGCTGACAAGACTAATTGCAACAATAACCACAAGAATCTGAAATACTATCCCTCGAAGGGGATCGTAAATACGTCTTTCTGCATGAATCCATCCATGAAAACGCTGGAGTGATCGAACAGGTTCCTTCTTCCATTTAAAATATACAAACTGAAGAGCATCAGGAAGCATAGCACCGGTAGCACCAACAAGAATGATATAAGGAAAAGCAGACGAATCCCGAAAAGCAATAAAAGCCACAAAGAGACCGAGTAGCGCATCGAAGCCAATACGCGCAAAATCAAAGAGAAAAAATCGATTGAAGTGCATATACGTCTGCATTTTGTCCCCATTTTTGCGCTCTAGAGAGTAGAGTTTGTAATCCCAATGAGGAATAGCATCAAGTAAGAAATGACTCGCAAAACCCAATATAAAGGCTAAAAGAGGGTTTGTGGGGACTAGAGAGGCAACTGAGGCACCAACAATCGCATGTGTTCCAAGTGTCATAGGATTATTATTCTAACTTACAATGATAGACATTGCACACTCCAAAAACACAAAACCCGCCGAAGCGGGTCTTGTGGATATTTACTTTGTATGAACTCGCATCAAATTAATGATTAAGCCCTCACATGTCTGCAACAGTAGCAGATTATGATCCGAAAGTCAATTTTTTGCTTTTAGTTCTTACTCAAGACTTTAATTTCTGCGAGCAACTTCTCCCCTTCCACCTTGCGTGCACCGTCAATAGCCATTACTTCTTTAATCTGAGTTACTGCCAAATCATACCTCTTGTCTGATATATACTCACGCGCTAGATCCATCTTACTTGTGAGAATCGAGTTAATCTTCGTCAACTGTCTTGTTTCATAAAATGCACGAAGTATGTTCTTGTCGATATCAAATTCTTTGTTCTCATCTGCTAAAGAATTATCACCAGTGTAGATAAGAGCTGCTGCATAGTATCCTAGAGCCTCTTTGTTTTCTTTGTTTAATTCGTACGCAGTCTTCGCTGTCTGCAAAGCCTTGTCATATTGCTTTAGATTAATATACATCCCCACCAAAGGAAGAATCATACTTTGCTTACGAGGACTTAGTTCAACGGCTCGCTCAAAAACAGCAATCGCATCCTCTATACTCACAGAAGGAACTGCGTTGTGTATATTGTAAAGAAACATTCCATAGAAGTAATAAGCTCGCGCATCGTTTGGTGTTTCTTTCAATTGAGCTTCCATCTGTTCAAATGTGTAAGCGATGAATTGACTCTTCACCTCATCAGAAGCTGATGACTGAAATACAATATTCATTGCACCAGAATTAAGTTGCTCACGTGCTTCAACTACACCCACACCACCTGAATCAATAACTTTTTTATACGTATCAAGCGAAGCAGTAAAGTATTGGTCTCCCCCCCTTTGGATTCCTGTGTTCTGATAGATAAGTGCCTTGATAAGAGTCGTAGCACTGATAAACGGAGCAAGAACGAACATGTATACCGCAACGCTACCGGCAAGTATTGCAACAATACTTCCTGTGGTAATAGCACTTTTAGAAAAAGGCTTACTGATTTTTTCATGCGCAATACCTCCCTTCTCATGCATGTAGATGAATGCAAGTATTGAGAAGAATAATATGTAGCTCACAATGTTATCAAATACAAATAAGTTGTGAATGAAGTAGGCAATGAAGAGCCCTGTAAGAACTACTCTGTCTGAATACACGAACGAATCCTCCTTATTATCAGTGCGAGCTCGCCAAATAGAAACCACCCCGAGCACGAAGAGCGACAAGTATGCAAGAAGGCCAAGTATTCCTCCTGCGGTAAGCCAATCGAAGAATACATTGTGTGCGCGGTCAAACCACTGTTCTTGGTTCCAGATTACAGGATCATAGTACTTGTTGAAAACATAGTTGAAGTTGTCCTGTCCCCACCCAAGTAGTGGACGCTCTTGCACTCCATCAAGCGCAATACTCCAGATAGTGAAGCGTGCTTTTCCTTCAGTAGAAGCAAGTTCTGCAAGAGCTGTTGGGTCGAGAGTTGCAATCTTGGCAAAACGAGAAAGCATAGGAGATTCCTGAACCACAGAAGAAGATTTGAAAACCATGAGAGAACCGAGGACTACTACAATAGAAGTGAGTACCGTGATACCAAGAATTCTAAGAGTTTTGTTCTTCTCGAAAATCGCAAACATGAGAGATATGAATCCTCCTCCCGCAATAAGACCAAGAAGCGCTCCACGAGTACCAGTAAAGTAAAGCACTGCAAGATTAAATGCAATTAGTCCCACATAAACCGAAGCTTTCCCAATACTCACCTGCTCGAACTTCTTCAATCTCTCAATATGACGAGCAAAGAGAAACACTGCTAGAAAAATGTGGAAGAGTGCGTAGAGTCCGAGATAAGTGGAGTTACCGAGAGTTCCGTCAACACGATTCTTGTCGGCAAGCTGGTTGAGCCCCAAAGTTCCAATGAGTACACTTACCCCAAGCGAAGTCTGGAAGAAATATCGCCAGAGTTTCTCTGTATTGAAGACCGCACCAATAACAATAAAGTACACAAAAAGATGAAGTATGGTAAACCAACCTTCCATACGTTCGAAGTTCGAAAAGAAGGCTTTGAATGGGTACTCAGCGTTAAGATTGGCAACAAACATCACACCAAGAAAAGCAATAAAAGAGATCACCACAGGCGTGAGTCGAGGGCGATACTTCGGTTCACGGAGAGCAAGAAGAACGTATAGCACTGCCACCACTTCGACAATGAGGCGAAATACAAGGTTCTTACCAGTAATATACGGGAAGAACAAGTTAGTCGACACAATCAGGCCAATAAACGGAATGGCAAACAAAAGCGAAATAATAGTAATACGAAGGTTGTTAGTCATGTGCTAGAATATACCACAAAACTAAAGTCAAAAATATGAGCGGTTCTTACCGAGCCTTCGCTAAACACATCTTCAACTCCGCAGTCTCTGTCCATCCACACGCACCAGCAGTCTGTCTCTCGCACCTAGCTGTCTTGTAGCACGCATATGATTCGGTATACATGCAATTAGACACAGCATCTGGTCGGTCGCTACAGATTTCTGAAGAGCAACCTCCAACATAGCATTTCCCTACTGAAACCACAGGAGGAGTGGGCTCCGGCTTAGAAGCATTACCCGAAGATAATACTCGAAGATAGTGAGAAGAATCTATGCACGGAACGATATAGTTCTCTTCACTGATTTCGCCACGCACCTCTACCTTGTCACCCAGTTTGATAGTAGTCACATCGGCAAGATCCGCATCTTTTGCACACGTGTTTCGTCCAAATGAAGGCACCGCAATCACTCGCACGCCTTGTTCGGTAGAAAGTGTGACCAAACCTGGTCCATCAACCATCATTTGCTCGAGGTTTACCGCAGTCACAGTTCCAGATACAGATACTGCCTCAATACCTTGTTCTTGAGGCGCGATAGTTTTAATATAGACAGCAAGAACAACCAAGACAACGAAAGCTAGTATGAGGGCGAGGGTATGTGGGGTTTTCATGGGGGTATTATAGCAAACTACAGATTATCAAC
>CAYQLE010000009.1:0-18756 GCA_964418265.1 uncultured Candidatus Saccharibacteria bacterium | reverse complement strand
TTTAGCCTTAGCGGTTAGTTCCGCTGGATTCCCCCGAGCCATTCGTGTCTCGAGGTACTCAAGAGTAACAAGAAGAGTCATATTGTTTTCGCTTAAAGGGCTTTCACCTGCTTGGGCCAAACGTTCCAGTTTGTTCTGCTAACAATATGATTTGTAACTCTTTGTAATAAATTACGTTTGCTATCTTACAACCCCGAATCACCCAATCAAAGGCACTTAAAAAGCGCCTTTAATTGGAGAATTCGGTTTGGGCTCTTTCGTTTTCGCTCGCCGCTACTAACGAAATATCGTCCTTACGGACATTCTTTTCTATTCCTCTGGGTACTGAAATGTTTTACTTCCCCAGGTAACACCTCCTGAATCTAGTTCAGGATTCCCGCACAAGGCGGGAGGGTTTCCCCATTCGGAGATCTCCGGATCAAAGGTTGTTAGGCACCTCCCCGAAGCATATCGCAGCTACACAGCGTCCTTCATCGTCATTTTAAGTCAAGGCATCCACCATATGCTCTTAGTTTCCTATTAGGAAATCTAAAAACCACAATTATTTTATGTTTACTATCTTTACCTGTTTACAGATGTACCTTACTCAGATACATCTTTTTGTCCGCCTCCAACTGAAAAGACCTCTCATCATCCTTTGATATAATCTCGGGATAAATTGTCGGGGCGGGATGAAGTTTTCAATGTGTCATTCGTACTATGTTAATCTCGGCTTAAAAAAACCGCTCCTTTTGGAGCGGTTTCTAATAACACTCAAAATTGAGGTTATAAGTAGCGCTCCAAATTTAGGGTGATTAACATATTTCGGTGTAAGGTCGAGTATATATGATTGAATATAATTGTCAAATACTAAAAAGACCCCTCCGGCACTATGCCACAGAGGGGTCTTTTTTGAGGTTTTAAGGCCTATTTATTCCTTAGTTAATCCTTACTTATCCCCTATTTCCCGCTTGATTTTATCAATCAATTCAGAGGCATGAGACTGTCCTCCGAGACCGAAGGCAATACCAATCGCAATCGCTAGAGCAACCACGATTCCTGTGAAAAGAATACGAATAAGGTCTGCTCCGATACCAAGCTGTACAAGTACAGTGAGGATTGCAAATACCCAAATAATCCACTTAGTAACGGCACCAAGGAGAGCTGCTGATTTTAGTTCTGCTGTCTTTGCTGATGCACGAACAATTTTTTGCATTACATCACCAACTAATACAGCAACAAGAAGAATAAGAACTGACACGATTACTTGTGGAAGGTATGCAATTACAATTGCCTGCAAGAATGCAGTTACCTGTACCAAACCAAGAACTTGGAATGAAGAGAGGAGGAATATCACAATGATAAACCACTTCACTAACGCACCAACAAATGCCCCTGAGTTAAGACGAATATCTCCCTTTCGAAGAGTATCTTCTACTCCTGCGTGTCGAAGAGCAGAATCAACCTTAAGCGATACGAAGAGCTTTTGTATCAAGCTTGCAACGAATACACCAATAATCCAACCAATAACAAATATTGCAAGAGCAACTATAAGGCGAACACCTACCACAATGAGTGCTGGCCATACTGCTTGAAATGAATCAAGAAGTGTTAGACCGTATGAATTCATCATAAAAATTAAGATATTACTATTAATTACTAGCACAGTAATTATACCACAGGTAAAAAAGGAAAAGTTTATTTAACCCCCAATCGGTCAAAGGCAACCTGATGAGGAAATTCGAGAATATCGCGGATGAGGCGGTCTCCAATACCCATACGATAGTGGAAGTCTTCAGTTTCAAGAACAGCATAACTGAGCTCCCTTCCAATCTCTGACTCAAGCTTCTTGATGGTACGAGAAAGAGAATCTCGATTAAACTGATTACCTATTATAAGCATGTCTACCCTGCTCTCTGGATGATTGATGAATAGTCCCGAAAGGACAAGTGCTTTAAGTTTACATGTCTTACCAATCTTCTTCACCAAACTATCAAAGCTAACAGCAACGCTGTGGGTCATGAGTTCGCGAAGTGGACTGAGGTGAGCAAAAGTATCGTTGATATACCACATCTTTCGAGCGCCTGTTCCTTTGCTTTTTATTAGCTTTATTTTTTGGAGAAGGGTAATTTCTTTTCGAATCTGACTCGCAGTAAGACGCGTACGCTGAACAATAATCTTGGTAGTAAAGAACTGATCAGGGTTAAATATGAAGAGACGCATTATCTTTACTTTCGCTGCGCTTCCAAACAATTTCTCGAGTGTTTCCATGCCGGTAATCATACACGAAAATGGGGTCAGGAGCTATTTATTTCTTAAGGTAAAATTAATAACAAAAAAACACCGTCTCTCCAGGGCACGCGTAGTTTCTTACTAGAAACCCGCTCGGTTGGTTTGCTGTTGCAAACCAAAACCCCTTCCAAGACAGTGTTGTTTTGTTACTGTTTTTTTGAATCAGAAAATAGCTCCTGACCCCTATTTCAACTCAACCTTTCCACCAGCGTCCTCAATTTGCTTCTTGAGAGCTTCGGCTTCTTCTTTCTTCATTCCTTCCTTAAGCATTGCGGGTACTCCGTCTACGATATCCTTAGCCTCCTTAAGTCCAAGTCCGAGAACTTCCTTAACGATCTTGATGATACCGATCTTCTGAGCTCCGGCGTCCTTAAGTTCTACGTTGAAAGTAGACTTCTCTTCAGCTGCGGCTGCGCCCCCTGTTGCGGGACCCGCTACTGCTACAGCGGCTGCTGATACTCCAAATTTCTTTTCGAGGAACTTTACGAGTTCGTGAAGTTCGAGTACTGACATCTTCTCGATGGCTTCAACAACTGACTTGAACTGTGCAGGAGTTTCAACAACTTCTACAGGGTTTGTATTTTCATCTGTCATAAATAATTTATTTTAAGTGATTAATTTGTGTCAAAGGTGCCCTTTGACATTCGATTGTAATTACTGCTTCTTCTCTGCGATTGCGTTAAGTGCAATGACAAATCCCTGAATAGGAGAATTGATGAGGTTGACGAACTGCCCACGAAGTACTTGAAGAGAAGGGATTGTCGCAATCGACATCATGCTCTCTTTGTCCTTGTAGACACCTTCGAAGATTCCTCCGAGGATCGCCAACTTACCTGCAAACTTCTTCTGGAAAGAGTACACTTCACGAGCAGGCGCAATTGCGTCCGCCCCGTATGCTAAAGCTACCTCTCCATCAAGAGCAGGGAGTTCGTTTTCATAGTTACCTCCTTCAAGAGCTTTCTTGATGAGAGTTTTCTTTGTAACGAAGTACCCTACTTCTTGTGCGCGAAGTGCTCGACGCATTTCGCTAGATTCTGTCACATTGAGTCCGTGAAAGTTCACGAACACAACAGAAGAAGAATCTTTTACTGCACCCTTGATTTTCTCAAGAGTTTCTTTCTTTTGTTCTTTTGTAATGGGCATTGTTTGAGTAGGTTTTAACTACTTTTAAATCAATAATGGTCGACCAAAGCCAGATGAGTTTACCTCTCTTACAGGACTTATTGTCGCCTGTAGTCTCTGAAGCTTTGGTAGGAATATACCAGAACTTCTCTTTTTTATCAATACTTGGATAATTTAGGAATTGTTTAGGTTTTCTTTACGGTTTCTTCAGCAGGGATAACATACACTTTCATCAGAATGAGAACCTACCTGCCCTACATCCTGTTCGTCACCATCTTCAGTATTGTAATCCTGCTCTTCTTGAGTTATCAACTCCTTTGCGGAGTCGAAGCTGTTTTGGACCGTTTTTAATACCATTTTGCCGATTCTTTGGAGTCGGTTTTTTATATTTTTAAGGGGCAGAGGGGAATTGCGTTCTGAAGCGATTTCTTTTGGTTGTTTTTTATTATCTGGATTTTCGTTTTCATTTATCCTCTCTTCATCCACCACACCATCACCATCAAAGTCGATTTGCATGTTGAATGTATTTGTTTGGTTGGAGTCACCAGAAGAATATTCGAGGGTTGCTCTCGTTGAAGACGAGACGGGAATGTGTGAGAAGATGGCTTCAGTTGTTACTATTTCCCCCACTGTTTTAGTAATATCAAAACTAAAAATTCCGTCGCCTGTTCCTTGAATTAAAATATGTATTTCATTCTGCTGTCCGTTTTGCGGTTCGAGCATGGTAATGTATTTCCCTTCTCCCACTTCTTCATACACACTGTTGGGGATTTCTAATTTACTACGCTCTGTTACTCTGCCCTGCGAGTCGGTGATGTGTAAAGTGACAGGAGAATGTACAGCAAATGTAAGGATGGGGTGGTTTGTATCCCCAACAAACGAACCATGTTTCTGTACAATGTATGGAGACGTAGAAGAACTTATTCCAAGAATATTTTTAATGAGGTTGTGGATAGGTTCCGCTTCAAATATGGTTGCGTGATGTATTTTATTACTATTCCGCGACCTGTTATATCCGCTAATATCAAAGAGAAATGATGACCCCAATAAATGTTCCTTATCAACTATTGCACTTGCCACTTCCACAACCCCATCACCTACCACCGTCTTCAATGTCTTATGATCGAGAGTTTGAATAGGGATACAGGTTGGGCCTGCGGTCAAAGCACAAGACTCTTTTGTGAAGTATTCGATTCCTGATGTGGTTGGGAAATTAATACCAGCAATCTGATATATCGGAATATTAGTTACAACATTACCTATTACAGAATGAAACTCAAGAGCTCTTTGAAACAAGTCTGGGTTTAGTAATAAAGGTTGTGAGAGATTGCTAAAGGTGTTTTCGGAAATTACTCTTCCATCATTTGTACCTAAAAGAAAAGCATTTAATGAATCTGTAGACATGAGTGATTCTCCGTACGCTTCACGAAAACCTGAAACAAGATTAGTAGAACTTGCGAAGCTCACCAGCGGGACCAGTCTGTTTTTAAGAAAATCACCCACAGGAAGCAGGTTGTACGCACCAAGCATGTTTCTTCCCCATTCTCGTGCAGTCTCTTTGTTCACATACAGACCAAGAGCCACGCTTTCTCCGTCTCCATGAAGTAGTGAACCTATCGTTTGTGCAGAGCCAAGCTGAGGAGTGGCAACAAGCACCGATGACTTCAGGGCAAGCTCTCCAAAATCGGGATTGATGACCGACAAGATTTTCTTAACCATGAGCCCTCCATTGCTGTGACCTACCAAAATCACCTGACCGTCGTACGAGTGCTGGGCAAGGTGTTGAATTTTACCGAAGATCTTTCCGGATATTAAAAGGTCTTTGCGCCAGTCGTACTCAACTGTGTCCCATTCCCTTATAACCCCAGAAGACACTAAACTATCAAACATATCTGAAATTCCTTGGTACACATCCGTATCAAAAACACCAAAGCCAACATTCGTCCTCTTTATCATCTCCCCCACAGAAACATTTGAGTTGATACTGTTACCACCTTCATTAAGAAACAGATCTCGCACATCACTGTTACTGTTTGCTTCCCATAGTTGCCTGTCACCATCAAAAAGTCGTGTGCCTTTAAACCCTGGGATAAAGAGAACGCTCGAACAACACCTGGAAGATGAACCTATTGATCGTGGTTGAGGGAAGAAGATAGGTTCCAATTCTTTGAGGTAGCCTTCTCTGTCAAACGGTTCCTCCGCATACACACTCACACAACCAAACAGCACCAAAAGCGCTATAATAAATTTTATATATTTCATCTACGCAGTATGCGTAAACCTCCCTGAAGTTTCGATAAAGAAAACCTAAACTATTTCTAAAACATAGGTTTGACTTGGCAATATCAATTGATATACTACTCTTACAAAGTGCCCGCAAGGGATTCGAGAAACCCCACCATATGGTGGGGTTTCGATTGTTTACTGATCAAGAATACTTACCAATCTTGATTTAATCTGTGTAAAATTAACATTATCTAGAACATACATTTTTCTTTGCATTCTTTTAATGCTTACAAGTTTTATCTGGGCAATTATTACAGAAACATTTTTGTTATACATGTCCTTAAAATTATAATAGAAGTCAAAAGGTTTTTGCTTACTAGAAAGTGGAACGATCCAGTACATTTTATTATTTAATTTCTTAATCACTAAAACTGGTCTTGAGAAATTATCACCTCCTCCATTTTGTTCAAAACCAATATTCTTACCCAAAGCACACATCCACACCTCTTGCTTTATTGGGAAATTAGTTTGTTGCTCACAAAGAGCGTCTATCTTCTTTTTTAGAACCACCCAAGTATCGTGGTCATTTTTCATTTACACAGCATACAAAATAGTCCTGAAGTTTCGATAAAGAAAACCTAAACTATTTCTAAAATCTACTGAAACTTCCCTGCCACAGCCATAAGAGCAAAACTTAGAACTATTACCCCAAGAAACGCGAAGATGAATTTAATAGCAGTTTTGTCGAACATGGTTTTAATTAATTATTTCTTAGGATTAGTAACTACCACTTCCCCAATACTAAGACCTGACTTGATTTCAATATTTCCAAAGTTATCAATAGTGCCCGTGGTCACGTCACGACTTTCTGTCTTTCCACTCTCCTTCATAATAAGAACGGTCCGCTTACCTGTCACGCTCACAATAGCAGACTGTGGGACAGAGAGTATTGAAGGACGAGTCTGACTTGCAAGATCAATGTTGGCAGTCATACCAGAGCGAATACGGTCGTCGACACTCACAAATTGTAGAGAGGTTTTGTAAGTTGATACGCCTTGCACTTCAGTCTGTGAAAGGTCGATGGCGGTCACTACTACACCAAACTGCACATCATCTCCGTATGCATCAAGTGTAGTAGTACCAGTGTTTCCAATAAGTACCTTGGCAATATCTGCCTCAGGAACAAAGCTCTCAATCTCAAAATTAGAATCACTAATCATAGACACCACAGGGGTTCCTGGAGATACAAAACCTCCGACACTCACATCAACTTTGGTGACTATTCCAGTAAACGGTGCTCGGATAGAAGTCTTGGCAAGTGATGCTTGAGCCTGAAGTACAGAAGCTTGGGCATTCTTCACACTGGCTTGGGCACGAGCGATTTCTTCTTGAGTAGAACCTTCTGCGGCAAGATCAAGTTTTCCTTGTGCAGATATGTATGACTGATTACTTGAATTAACGGCACTAATACTTGCGTTTATTGCGCTACGCGCAGAAGAAATATTTGCGGTATATGTCACTCTTTGGGCATCAGTAATTTGATTTGAGTCTTCAAAATAGCTTGAGGCGATTACTAATTCTTCAACATATGAAAGCATTGCTTGAAGGTTTTCTAGTGTTTGTACTCTATCTGCTGATTTATAATTTTCAGTTGTTAGTGCATCTATATCTTTCTTCCAAACTTTTAACATATTACCCATTTCGACGCGAGTATCCTCGATACGATCTCGACGCGAACCATCTCCAAAATCAACAAAGCCTGGATACGAACCGGTTGGATTGGTAAACATTACGTCTATCTTTGACCGAAGAGAGTCATCTGTGACTAAGTAGGCGTTCTTAATTGCGAGCACAAGATCTGCTTTTGCAAAACGAACTGAGTCCTCAAGATTTGAAATTTCTATTGGTCGAGAACCTCGAAGTACAGCATCAAGGTCTGCTTGTGCAGACTGCTGGCGTGCCCGTGCACCAAGAAGTGATGCATACAAATCTCCACTTCCAACACTTGCAAGAACAGTTGCTTGATTTACCTTGGTACCAACTACCGCAGGAACACTCGACACTCTTCCTCCCGACTCGAAAGCAAGACTTATGTCTTTTGATGCTACCACACGACCTGTCATAGAAACTTCCTGAAGAAAGTCACGCTCTTCCACCACCACAGTTTCATATACTGGTTGGTTGAGAGCTGAGTAGACCATGATTCCACCAACGATAAGCACAACAGCAGAAAGTGGTATGTAGACTATTTTTTTTGCAAAGAATAAACGAAATTTCATATCATACTTATACCACAAATACAGCTTTACTTAAAATAGCTATTTCCAACGAAATGCTTTCTTTTCAGAATGAAGCCAATTTCCTTCAGAATCATACGCCTTCAATTTAAAGTAAAAACCAACAGTGTTAGCAGAAGAGTTTGAAAGTGTGATAGAAGAATCCTTAATTGACTGTTTTTCAAGACGCATGGCTTTCCCACAAGCATCTCCAACCATATTATTTACCATAATTGACGTAGCTTGGTCTTCACAGTAGACGCGGATTTTAAAGTAAGAAACACGACTATTGTTTACTATATCTGTTGGCTGAAAAAAGAAACGGGTAAGGTTAGTCCCTTTAATATCAGCAATTAGAGTGGTAGATACACCATAGGAAACCGTTTGAGATTCCATGGCTACTACTGATGTAGCATTAGTAAATAGTGATAAAACAAAAAAGATTACCACAGTAACCACCACCATCGTTATTTTTTTTGCTATTTTTATCATACTGGCATTATATTTCTTTTAGAAAATAAAGTAAACAAAAACACCCCTTTCGGGGTGTTTTTGTTTAAACTAACTTCTTACCAAGCTCTGACGTAAACAGGATTAGCTATTAACGTTTCGAGTTGCAGTAGGTGAAAGTTCCTTATTATCAGGGACTTCCTGTCCTGCTACTTCAGTAATGGTAACTTCGGCGAATGTTCCGTTAACTCCAGTTACAGAGTAACGAATTCGGAAGGTAGTTGTTTCACCAGCATCCACTTGGAATCCTCCAGAAATTGTATCAACAGCATCTCCTGAGCTCTTTGTAAGAACTCCAGCAGAAGTTGTTGCTGTTCCAGAAGTTGATGAAGCTATGCTTGAAGTAAGGACATTGAAGTCTTCATCTTCAGCTGAAACAGTGAAGAAGAAGTCAATGTATGCTCCTGCATTATTATCAACCGCCCAAATGAAGTTATCAATTGTGACATCTGCAAGTGAAAGAGTATGAGTCTCTCCTGTTGCAGTACCAGTAACAACCACATCATCTGCTCCTTCTGCTTCGATTTGTGAACCGATAACAGAAGCAGCGATAGTTGTTGTACCGGCTGTGTAGTTTCCAGTAGAAGCCTTGAATTGCGCTCGAACTTCAACTGTAATTGTCTCTCCTCCTTTGACAGTGTAATCCTTGTCAATATCGAAGGTTGTTGATGCAACAGTTGCAGTAGGTGCTGAGAATGCTCCGTAATCATCGAAGGTTTCTCCGTCGATTACAAGCTCAAGGTCATTGATCACATCTCCTACACGATCATTTGTGGTGAAAGTGACTGGAAGCTGATCAAGTTCAATGTCTCCACTATCTTCATCAGAATCAAGTTCGAAAGAGAAGATTGTGTACCAATCTGATCGATCAGTATCTTCAACCTGCAATGTCATTGAATCTGGATCTTCGTTTGAGCTTCGAACGGAAAGATCGTCATCTGATCCTTCTTCTGAAACATCGAAGGTGACAGTTTCAGCGTTATCACCAGCATACTGTTCAATTCCTTCTCCGTCTGTAGCTCGAAGACCATCTGTACCGATGTATACAGTCCAAGGAATGTCAGCACTGCTTGCACGATCAATTCCATTTTGAGCTTCGACTTCAACGATAAGTGTGCCCATGTCTCCTTCTCGGACAACATAATCAAGTCCGGTGAAACGGAAAGAAAATGGAGTATTTTCGTCTAGCCAATCATCTTCGTCAGATACATCTTCAGAAGCAAGCTCCTTTCCGTCTGCATCTTTGATAGTGATGGTGTCAAAAGTATTCCAAGGTTCGGTCTCATTTCCACTTACGTTAGTAGTCGTGAAAGTAAGATCAACTCGATTGATTCGAGCATCTCCATCTTCAACATCGAATTCGAATTCTGCAATTTCTGCAGTTCCTCCTTCGTCTACGCTATCATCTTCTCCGTCCTTTGCGCTAAGGTCTTCAAGAGAAGCTTCTCCACCGCTAAGTGTTGTTGATCCTCCAGTTGTTGAACCAGAGTCACATTTAGCACCTGTTGTTGAGCTGAATCCCATAGTTGATGAACATCCTGCTGGAAGATTTCCGGTTGATGTTCCTCCAGTAGCGTTGTTGATAGCTGCTCGAGAAATTGGACCGAAGTATCCTACTGCTGGAGAAATTCCAACTGATGCCTGCCACTTAGCTACGGCCATCTTTGTAAGTGTTCCGAAGTATCCCTTAGCAACTCCAGCTGGAATTACAAGGTGTCCCTGAGTAATAAGAATGGTCTGAAGTGCAGCAACATCTGTTCCGGTTGAACCGATAGTCAGATTGGTGTTGAACTGTGACAAAGCAACTTCACTTGAAGTAGTTGTCTGTGCGCTTGTTCCTACAGCAAAGCTGAGAACAAGAGCGAAAGCAAATGCGCTTAATATAACTTTTTTCATAAATAATTTAATAACTTTAATTTAATGTTCCCCGTTTACTATTAATAATGTGGGGAACGGTTTTTGATAATCTACTATCTTAATAATTACCAACAAACTCTTTTCAATTTCATTGTTTTAATGATCGACACAAAACAACGAAAAGAGCTGGAAGTGTAGGACTGAGTTTCCAGAGTGCAGACATGACAGGAAAAATCGGTTCAGGATTTTGAACTAACCTATATAGTTTTCAATGACCATTCGTCGCTTGGGTAATTATAAGCTGTAGATATCCATCCTGCAAATACAGGGCTGTGGATAACCACTTTTCAGCTTATACACCTAATGACGGCGACTTAGCGAGTATATTACAGGATTTTGGCAATATAGTCAAAAACTAAATTAGACTATAATAGAGTAATTCTAAACCAGAGAATACCGGCTCCAACGACGTTCCCCTTTCTTTTTAAGGACACCCTTAGCAACAAGAGCGAGGAGCTCTCTTTGAATAGTCTTTTCACTACAACCTGTGACCGATACAGCAATGTCTTTTATGGTTAATTCTTGTCCTTTTTTAATGCTTAAAAGTATAGTTTGAGCTCTATTTTGTGTGTGTTGAGTAATGTCCTTTTTGATAAAAGTCTTTGAGGTAACAAGTGCTTGTTCTGGTTTTTTGTATGGGACAGTATGGGCTGTAGGATGTCCTATATTTTGTCCTTTATAACTTTCAGGGCTTCCTACATCAAGAAAAGATTCCTCGAGAACGAATCTTTTGTCCATCTTGGTTTCTACCGTCTTTGTAATCAACTCAATTTCTTTTCTTATCACTTGATAGTTCATACCAGATATAACCCGAGCAAAGTACCCGGCCTCACAAAATGCTCGTGTTTCAAAGAGTGACATAAGTAATGATTCACAGACAAAGGTCCGTTCAGATCGGGAATTTTTACTCAAGGACAAACTTAGTTTGATGAGGTCGGAAGCCGTCTTTCTAAGAGACATTCTAATCGGCTCCTGCATGTCTATAAGGTCAGTAATCATGAATACTGCGTAGGCAATCTTCTGTGTCTTTTTAAGAATAAACAGTAGATCATGGTTATTACTAAAAAGGACAGATTCGAGAGTATTGCTATTGTCTTTTACTTCTATGTCTTTATCCATACTTCGATTATATAGAGGACAACTTAAAAGACAATATTGAAGCCGTCTTTTTCCTGTGCTGTAAAACAAAAATCTAGTTCTGTGTGATATTATATAGGTATATTTTAATTACATTTTTAATACCTCAATGGCTAAGAAATACAATAAACAAAAGATAGAGAAAGCTGAAGAGAAGAAGCCTTTTGTGGGCATGAAAGAAGAGGTGGTGCATGGTATATTCGCAGTCTGTTTTTTTATTATTGCTTTCTTCTTCATGCTTGCTCCATTTGGCCAGGGAGGCGTAGCAGGAGACACTATATACAGGATTCTCCACAATCTTTTTGGACTTGGGTATTATCTTCTTCCTCTTATCTTTGTCTTTCTAAGTGTGTCGTATATTTCTTCTATTGAAAAAAGATTTCCACTCTCTCGTATTCTTGGATCAATTCTTTTTGTAATCTCAGGTCTTGGTATTTTGGAAGTAATCGAGCCGAATCTTGGAGGAGTTCTTGGTGGGTTTGTTGGTGGTCCTTTGGTTGCACTTTTTGACACATACGCCGCCATTGCTTTCCTTATTGGCCTCTTTGTTATTGGAGCATTTATTCTTTTTAATACTCGTCTGAAGAAGAGTCATTTTGCATTCTTCTTTCCTTCACTTAGACCAGCAGTTGTTCCAGTTGAAAACTCAGACGTAAACAAAAGCGTTGAGAAGGTCGAAACTTCACTTAATCAAAACAAGTTATCTAATCGAGAAAACAAAGATCAGGACTTTGGACCCAAAATAAGCCTTCCTAAAAAAGAAGAGGGTGAAGGATTTATTAATGCCTCATTCACTACCCTTCTTGGAAAGAAGTTTGTTCCTCCACCACTTTCTATGCTTGAGCTCGACAAAGGTAAGCCTGGAGTGGGAGACATCAAAGCAAATGCTAACATCATCAAGCGAACCCTTCAGAACTTTGGCATCAATGTTGAAATGGACGAAATTTCTATCGGCCCTTCCGTTACTCGCTACGCTCTCAAGCCTGCCGAAGGAGTGAAGCTTTCTCGTATCCTTGGTCTTCAGAACAACCTCGCACTTGCTCTTGCTGCTCACCCTATTCGTATAGAAGCACCTATTCCTGGTAAGTCACTTGTCGGTATCGAAATTCCTAATACCGTGAAGACCACTGTGGGTCTTGGAAGTCTTCTTTCAAGTGAGGAGTTCCAGAAGTCAGACAAACCACTTCTTGTGTCTCTTGGAAAAGGTATTTCAGGAAAATCTCATTTTATGAACGTTGCGGAAGCTCCTCATATGCTTATTGCTGGAGCGACTGGTTCTGGAAAGTCTGTGACTATTCATGCAGTTATTACTTCTCTTCTTTTCCGCAACTCACCCGAGAACTTGCGCTTCATCATGATTGACCCTAAGCGAGTAGAGCTTACCCTTTATAATAAGATCCCTCACCTTCTCACCCCTGTTATTACCGATGCTAAGAAAGCCATTCTCTCTCTCAAATGGGCAGCGAAGGAAATGGATAGACGTTACAACATTCTTGAGAAGTGTTCAGTGCGAGATATTAGCTCATATCACAAAACAATCCTTGCGCCTGCTATTAAAAAAGGAGAGGAGATCGAAGCAATGCCTTACATTGTTATTATTATCGATGAGTTGGCCGACATTATGCAGACCTTCCCCCGCGAACTTGAATCTGGAATAGTTCGTCTTGCTCAAATGTCTCGAGCTGTCGGTATTCATCTCATCCTCTCAACACAGCGCCCTTCGGTGAATGTCATCACTGGTCTTATCAAAGCCAATGTTCCTACTCGTATTGCCCTTCAGGTGGCTTCTCAGATAGACTCACGAACTATTCTCGACATGAGAGGTGCTGAAGAGCTCCTTGGTGCCGGAGATATGCTCTACTTATCAAGCAAGATGCCTAGCCCGGAACGAGTGCAGTCTGCATACATTACTGAAACTGAAGTTAAGAACGTAGTGAAGTACCTTGCTGATAATTATGAATCTCTCCCTTCTGAAATAAATATTTCTGGAGAAAACGTTACCCGTGACCCATCATTTGACCCTGCCAATACTATGGGTGGAATAAACCTTGATGTTGCAGACGAAGCTCCAGATGACGACCTCTATGAAGAAGCCAAGGATACTGTGATTAAATCAGGTAAGGCTTCTACTTCATACCTCCAACGTAAGTTAAGTATTGGGTACGGTCGAGCAGCCCGTATTATGGATATTCTTGAAGACAAAGGGATAATTGGTCCTGCTAATGGCTCAAAACCTCGAGAAGTGATGGGCTACAGTCCTGACAACGATAGTAACAACGAAAAAATGTAGAAGACGGTCTTCTACATCAGACAACAACATGACACACGAAAGAAACGCAAAGACGTGGCTAAAAATAGGAATAATCACCTTTCTTGCTGTGTTAATAGTGGGTTACTCCATTTTCCAAGCTCGCAAGATTCTCGGTGGTCCAAACCTTAACCTTACCTCTCCTAAGCAAGGAATTATTTACACCGACCCTCTGATTGAAATCACTGGCACAGCATCAAATATAAAAGAAATACGACTTGATGACCGACCTATTAACATTACCGAAGAAGGTGTTTTTCGCGAGAAATTGCTCCTATTCCCTGGGTATAATATAATCAAGCTCAGCGCCGAAGATAAGTTCGGAAAGAAGACTGAAAAAAAAATTGAACTGGTATATCAAGAAAATAGCTAATATTGATAAACAGTTTAGGATTTCTTTATAACTATTTAATAACCACTAAAATATAATTACCTGTATGAAACCAAAAAAAGAAAAAAAACCAGAAAAGAAAAGTGGTGACGATATCGAATCAACACTAAATGAGATCAAGATGAAGTTTGGAGAAGACTCTATTATGAAGCTTGGCGAGAAGCCCAGGGTTGATGTGGATGCAATCTCTACTGGATCAATAGGTCTTGATGCCGCACTTGGTGTCGGAGGACTTCCACGAGGACGAATCATTGAAATATTTGGGCCAGAATCATCAGGTAAGACCACTCTCACCCTTCATGTTATTGCCGAGGCTCAAAAGAAAGGAGGTATCTGCGCATTTATCGACGCCGAACATGCTATGGACCCCGAATACGCACACCGCCTTGGTGTGAAGATTAACGAACTTCTTATCTCTCAGCCAGATACAGGAGAACAAGCACTCGAAATCGTAGAGAGTCTTGTTCGTTCAGGCAAACTCGATGTTATCGTTATAGACTCAGTGGCTGCCCTTACTCCTAAAGACGAAATTGAAGGAGACATGGGAGCACACCACGTAGGTAAGCAGGCGCGTCTCATGTCACAAGCACTACGTAAACTCACTGCAATTGTTGCTCGCTCAAAGACCATAGTTATCTTCATCAACCAGATCCGTATGCAGATTGGAGTAATGTTCGGTAACCCTGAAACCACCCCTGGCGGAAAAGCTCTCAAATTCTATACCTCTGTCCGCATCGACATCCGTCGCATTGCTCAGATTAAAAAAGGTGATGAGGTTATGGGAGGACGTATCCGCGTGAAAGTAGTAAAGAATAAAGTATCTCCTCCTTTCAAACAAAGCGAGTTTGACCTTATGTACAACGAAGGCATCTCTAAAGAAGGAGAGATGATTGCTCTTGGAGAGAAAATGGGAATCATTAAGAAACTTGGAACAAGCTATAGTTATCTTCAAAAAGATGGAACAGAAGAAAAACTTGGCCGAGGGTACGATGCTACCCGCCAATACCTCCGAGACAATAAGAAGACAGGAAACGCAGTACTTAAGGAAATCATTAAGCGACTCGCTGATGACAAAAATGTCTTAAGAACGAAAGAGGTTTCATCTGACCCAGAAGAAGAAACTGCACCTGACGAAGAATAGAAAGTATGCTATAACTAGCCCCTATGCTTGAATACAATGAAATCACGGTCCGTAAATATATTATTTTTGAAAACGAGCCCTACGAAGTACTCGCTGCTCATGTATTCCGAAAGCAGCAACGAAAACCTGTAAATGCAACCAAGCTCCGAAGCCTTATCACAGGGCGTGTTGTAGAACACTCTTTCCATGTGTCTGACAAAGTGTCAGAAGCTGAAATTAATAGTAAAAAGGTAAAGTATATGTACATCAACAAAGGTGAATATTGGTTCTGTGACGAGAAGGACCCTGCCAACCGCTTCATGCTCGATGAGGAGGTGCTTGGTTCTGCTATGAAGTTCATCAAAACCAACTCTGTTGTGGATGCTCTCGTATTCGACGAAAAAATATTCGGTGTGAAGCTCCCTATCAAAGTTGATCTCAAAGTTACCGAGGCGCCTAATGCTGTTCGAGGCGACACTGCCAAAGGTGGTAACAAAGTTATCACTCTCGAAACAGGTGCTACTGTTACCGCTCCTATGTTCATCAAAGAAGGAGACATTGTACGAATCAACACTGAGACAGGCGAGTATTCTGAGAGGGCTAGCTAATACTACTGAACACAGCGGACAGAGTAATTCATGCTAACCGGATGGTATCCAAATTGGCCAGTTGCCACATTCAAATATAGGGCTTTACCACCCATACCTCCTTTATTTGCAGACCAATAAGATGTTGCAGAGAAACCTCCGGATGGATAACCAGCATTTTTTTGAGCTTGAAGTTCTATTCCCGTAGGAAGTCTCATTGATTTAGCTGCACAGGCTGTTGTTCCATTAATTGTTCCATTAGATTGCCACATGACTCCTTCATCAGTGGATGCCCATTTAGCTCCCGCACCCCCACTATCTAACCCCACACATTTCTGATACGAAACATTTGAGCTTCCAATAATAGAACAAGAGTTTCCCGTCTTTCCACTTGAAGCAGAGCTCTTGAGAGTTGCTCCGAATGAGGCAATTTGTCCAGTGGAATCAGAATAATAAACATAAGTCCCATCAATACTTTTAGGAATTGAAGGAAGGTATCCCCCAATCACAAGCTCCTGCATACTGGCATCATAGGCCGGAATTCCTTCGGCTGCAGACATGTTTCCCCCACCAGCAGCACAGTAAGTGCCGTCGCAATTATAGTTTTTAGGCACTCTTCCTAATGTGTCTTTTTGTAAAACAATAGCCTTCTCTATTTGTCCTATTTCGGTAATTTTTTTGGTGTCCTGAGCTCTATTTTTTGCTTCAGCAAATTTCATGAATCCGAAGGCTGTAAAAAGTGCAATAATACTAATAACTACCATAAGTTCAATTAAAGTAAATCCTTTTATTTTCATACGTATTTTTAAATTATAGCATAAAAAAACCTCCCGGAAGGGAGGTTTTTTTATGTTTACTTATCGAGAAAGATAAGGAAGGAGACCCATGAATCGGGCTCGCTTTACAGCTTCAGAAAGCTGACGCTGAAATTTGGCTGAAATACCGGTCTTTTTGCGAGCCATCATACGAGCGTGAGGATTAAGAAATTTCTTAAGGATTTCTGTGTCCTTGTAATCGATATGCTTTACGTTATTTTGTGAGAAGAAACATTTTTTCATAGGAATATATTTATACACTAAAAGGATAAAAAGGCAAATAATTGACTAAAATGGGATGTCTTCTGGATTAATTTCATCGTCTGGATATGCAATTGACTCCCCCATACCCCCATCGTCCTGCACAGGAGCAGAAGAAGTAGGCTGGTTGGAAGGTGAAGGCTGTGGATAGCTCCCTGCTCCTCCGGCTCGTGGACCAAACTGTACACGATCGGCTACAACCTCAGTACGGTACTGCTTCTTGCCATCTTGCCCATCCCAAGAACGAGTCTGCATGCGTCCTTCTACAAGCACTGAAGCCCCCTTCTTGAGGTATTGGTTGGCAGTCTCTGCTTGACGACCAAACACCACCACGTTGTGGTAGTCGGCAGTTTCTTGACGAGCTCCCGCCTTGTCCTTCCAAACACGGTTGGTAGCAACTGAGAAAGTAGTTACTTGGATTCCAGATGGAAGAGAACGAAGCTCAGGATCACGAGTGAGATTACCAATGATAAGAGCTTTGTTTAGGTACATATGATGTATTAGTTGGTTACGAGTTCTTCTACTGCTTTGTCAATGTCGTCAGACGACTCTTCTCCTTCTTCTGAAGAAGGTCGGCCAGACTTCTTGTCGGCATAGAGGGTGCTTTCTTTTACGGTTGAAACAAGTAGGTACCGGAGAACAGTAGCAGAAGCATCGAGGTCTTTCTTGATAGCTTCTACGGCTTCTGGAACCACTTCAAACTTTACCCAAGCAAAGTATGCTTTTGAGTAGTTGGACTTGATAGCTTTTACCACCTTAGACATAGCATAAGTGAGGTTAATAAGTTCAGGCTTTCCTTCTGAAACAAATTCTCCACCCTCCTTTGAAATCATAGCCTTAATAAGGTCAAACTCCTTCTCTACCGCGTCTTCTGCAATAGTAGGCACGAGATGAAAGCCGAGCTCGTATACTTTTGGTTCTGATTTTTCGATTTCCATAGTTAGGTTAACTTATCACACGATTTTGAACTTTGCAACAGCGTTCTTCAGGAGAACTTCAGCTGTTTCCCCAGCGTCCAGACCTTTAATTTGGGCTATTTTACTAATCACCTCAATAACCCATGTAGGCTCGTTTCTCTTCCCTCGGTATGGGACAGGGGCTACGAAAGGTGAATCAGTCTCTGACATCATGTTTCCAAGCGGTACATGACGCACTACCTCATCATAATCATGGGTAAAAGTAAGGACTCCCGTGAAAGAAACCGAGAAATCAAGGGTTCCGTACGCGTCTGCTTGCTCCTTGGTTCCACTGAAGAAGTGGGCATTTCCTCGAAGCCGAGCTCCATGAACTTCTTTCTTAGCATTGAGAATATCAAGAATGTCGGTGTTGGAGCTTCGCGCATGGATCATGATTGGTTTGTCATGCTTTACAGCAAACTCAATTTGCTGATTGAAGAGTGCCACTTGTCGAACTTTGTCAGTAGGATCAACTACACCGTCTCTTCCATAATCCAAACCACACTCCCCGACCGCTACTACTTTTGGGTGCCTTATTAATTCTTCAAAAGCCAGTTGATCAAATGAGTGCTGATTTGAATTTACATTGTCGGTCATTGCAGACTCCGCTGGATGAATACCGATACATGCAAAAACATTGTCGTATTGATCCGCAAGAGCAACTGCGCTTCGAGAAGTTTCTAAAGATGTGCCCACGGTAATAGTGGCAACACCCGCCTCTTTCATGCGAGCAATGAGTGCCTCCCTGTCAGCATCGTACTCAGGAAAGTTGATATGAGAATGAATGTCTATGTATTTCCACATATTAGTCTCGTCGCAAGAAAAGTGGTTCGCTTGGCATAGTGTTTGTTTTTATTGA
>CAYQLE010000008.1:17671-19523 GCA_964418265.1 uncultured Candidatus Saccharibacteria bacterium | reverse complement strand
TTTCGCTTCGCTCTTAAAAGTCTAAGTGCTGCGACATCACGATTTTATACTCGCGTTGCTCGTTAAAATCTGTGACCCTACGGAGAGTCGAACTCCGCTTCCATCCTTGAAAAGGATGTGTCCTAACCGATAGACGATAGGGCCAAGGCACTATTTATAACATTTTTGTTGGAAAAAGCAAAAAGTGCTAGATTTAGGCCATGGAAGGATACCGAAGAGGTCATAACGGCGCCGATTCGAAATCGGATGGTCGGATAAAACCGGCACGAGGGTTCGACTCCCTTTCCTTCCGCACTAATTTATGTACAAAAACACAACTATTATCGCAGAAGTAAAAACTAAGTCTCCTTTTGGATTTGTATCCCAAAAAAGCTGGGATGAGCTGTTTTCTATTGCAGAAAAAATTGGAGATATTATCTCTATTCATACCGATTCACGGTGGGGAGGCTCTTTTGATTTGATCCGCAAAGCTAAAATTCTTACCAACAAGCCGATTCTAGCAAAAGGAATTCACTCCACAGATGAAGAAATAAAGCAGGCAATAGAGGCGGGTGCGGACTATGTTTTGGTTGTGGGACGTATTCCTGCTGTATATTTCGATAAGTGTCTCATTGAACCCAACACACTTGAAGAATTAAAAACTATACCCACAAACATGAAAGTGGTATGGAATAGTCGAGACCTGGCAAATGGTGGACTAAAAGAAGAAACTTTTGATCAAGCCCGAGCTGTTTTTAACGGATGGTTGTGCCAGGCGAGCAATATTGAAACAGTTGCTGATATTAAAGAGGCAGCAGATGCGGTGCTTGTGGGAACTAAACTTGAGGATTTTGCGGCTTCTCTTTTACTAGAGCCACAAGCTTCATGATCTTATCTTTTACCATCTGTGGGTGGGCCACTTGTCGAAAGAGGAATTTGTTTACTGCCCCCGCTGACTGAATCTCTACATCTCCGAAATCAAAGATTGTCTGAATGAATCCGCTGGTGCGTACTGAGATATCTTGTACACGAGAAAGGTCGAGCTCAGCAGTGGTACGAATGAAGAAAGATATTTGGTTAATATCAAGAATGCGCTCATTGGTTACAATCCATGTATCAAGAAGGTAGATCATAAATTCATAGAACATGATTGACCAAAGAAGCATGTAGTAGGCGATAAGGACAAAGAAGATGAGAGAAATAATTTCATACTCAACAATCTCTCGCGCAAAGAAGAGTAGGGGAACAAGAGGAAGGGCGGTAAGCAAAGCGTAGTATATGAATTTCATAACAGGAATAAGCCAGTGAGAGTAAAGGAAGATGTCTACTTCCTCTTCAGGACGCATTCCTTCAAAGCTGTAGTGTGACTGTGTAAATACAGATAATTTTATTGCCATAGTGTTGGTGCTTCATTAGTAATATTGATCATCTTGAGTACAGGAGGCACTTCAAGCATGATGCCTATGAGTGCGACAAGGAGGAGAAAGAAGAGGCCAAGAGAACCAATAAAGAATACAAGCGCTGCTTGCTTGGGACGAGTACCGACACCGAAACGAATAAAATGGTAGAGAATAAAAAAGCCGTGAAGCCAGAAGAGAAGCCCGATGACTATAAAAGCGATAATCAATATCGTCATGTTTGTATTCTACTTGGTATGCAAATGCATGTAAATGTCTTCGAGGGCTTTCACTCCTTCACCTGCGGCGATGTTGTTCTGGTGATAGAGGCCATCAGAGCAGTCTCCTGCAGCCCAGATGCCTGGTACGCTCGCCATTTGGGTGCGAGGGTCTACTACGATCTGCCCGTAGGTGTTGATGTCTACAACGCCCTTCAGGAAGTCGGTGTTGGGGATGAGACCAATCTCGACAAACAC
>CAYQLE010000008.1:3476-17661 GCA_964418265.1 uncultured Candidatus Saccharibacteria bacterium | reverse complement strand
TCTTTGGTGTATACGAGGCCATTTACAAACTTCTCTCCTTTTACTTCTTTCACAATAGCGTCTGTAACAATAGTAAGAGCGGGGTTCTTTGAAAGCCTCTCGATGGTGACAGGGTCGGCACGGAATTCTGCACTACGATTAAGCAAGGTGACTTTGGGGCAGTAGGCAAGAAGTTGGGCAACCGTTTCGAATGCTGCGTTTCCTCCACCAATCACTACCACTTCCATACCTGAAAAGAGAGGTCCGTCGCATGAAGCACAGTACACCACCCCTTTGTTCTCGAACTTATCTGCACCGACAGCGTCTATCTTACGACGGTGGCTTCCTGTTGATACGAGGATAGCGCGTGCGGTATAGGAAGCTTTTGCTGTTTTTATCTCAAAAATAGTTTTACCCTCCTCTTCTTTCTTGGTTATAGATTCTCCTCGTTCTCCTTCTTGAATATCAATAATGTCACCCGAGTAAGCGAGAAGGTGACAACGCATCTTACGAGCGAGCTCCATACCAGGAATATCAATTTCTCCTATCCAGTTTTGAATTCCAGAAGAGACAGCACTTTGTCCTTCGAAGTTGTCAGTAATAAAAATAGTCTTGAGACGCTTGCGTGAAGCGTACACTCCTGCTGAAATTCCCGCTGGTCCTCCTCCAATAATTGCAAGATCATATGTCATAGAAAGACAGTATAACAAATTTTACTTCTTTCGTCTTAGAAATGCTGGTACCGCTCCCCAGTCATCATCATCGTTGTCGTTGTTTTTTGGTGCGTCTACTTTTTCTTCTTGAGCAGGGGCTATTTTAGGTTCAACTTTGTTTTCGATGGTTCGTTCAGATGAAAGAGGCTTCACATCCTTTGTGATAGATTGCAGAGAGTTATAAATTTTACCTCGAGGCTGTACATCCTCATCACGTCCTTCGTAAAGACCTGTAGTGCGTCGTGAGCTTGCTCCTTGCTGAGTAGGGAAGCCAGAAGCGATAACGGTAATCTTAATCTCACCCTTCTTAAGTTTGTCGTCTTTAACTGTGCCGAAGATAACCTTGGCTTCTGAATCGATAGATTCGGTAATAACCTTGGCTGCGTCTTGGATTTCAAACATGGTGAGGTCGTCTCCTCCTGCGATAGAGAAGAGAACTCCCTTAGCTCCTGTGATAGAAAGGTCGATAAGAGGAGAGTTGATAGCTGCTTTGGCTGCGTCTTCTGCTCGCTTTTCTCCAGATCCTCGTCCTACTCCCATGAGAGCGGAACCTGCGTCATCAAGAACTGCTCGAATATCGGCGAAGTCTATGTTGGCAATTGATCCAGGAGTAGTGATGAGGTCTGAAATTCCTTCTACGGCTTCTTTGAGTACTTCATCAGACATGGTGAACGCCTGCTTGGCTGTAGTCTCTTTTGAGATAACCATCATAAGACGGTCGTTAGGGATGATAACAAGGGCATCCACGGCGTCACGAAGTTCTGCAATACCTTGTTCTGCAAGCTTAGTACGAAGTGCTCCTTCGAAAGCAAAAGGCTTGGTCACAACTCCGATAGTAAGAGCCCCCATCTCCTTGGCGATACGAGCAACGACAGGAGATGCTCCTGTCCCAGTTCCTCCTCCCATTCCTCCAGTAACAAATACCATGTCGGCACCCTTGATTGCTTCTTGAATTTCTTCGCGAGTTTCTTCAGCTGCACGCTTTCCGATTTCAGGATTCATTCCAGCGCCGAGACCTCGAGTAAGGTTCTTTCCCACGTGAATTTTCTTCTTTGCAAGAGAGTGATGGAGGTCCTGAGCGTCGGTGTTGATGGAAATAAAATCGATGCCTTTTACTTTGGCATTCACCATGTGGTTAACGGCGTTCTTTCCTGAACCTCCAACTCCAATGACCTTGATGCGGGCGAATGTTTCTACTTCTGGTTTGATTTGTGGCATATTGATACGTTTTTTATTAGTGGACATATAGTATCAGATAGGATAACAAATGAAAATCCATTGACTTTTAAGGCAAAAATTGTTTAATCCAGCTCCAAATATCTTTACTAAACTTTTTACCGAGGTCCAAACCGAGTTTGAGTCCGAATGATTCTTCATCTTCATCACTAAGATTAAAAAGCGCAGCTCCATAGGCTCCTCCCCATTCACTAATTTTTAATTGTGTACGTAAACCTGAATCAACTCGTTCTTCAATGCGTCGAGCAGGAAGTTTGAAATATGATTTAGCTACTGCTTCGATGTGTGCGACTTCTGCACCCCCTCCACACAAAATAATTCCCGCCGGTAGAAGTCCGTTCTTACCGATTTTTTTTAAATGTTCTTCAGCGGGAGCAAAAATCTTTTCAAGACGATTTTTTATAATTTCATCAACTTTCTTTTTTGGGTGTTCTATCCGTGCAACTCCGCGTTTTGTTTCTTCTGCCTCATTCAAATCAATCTTGAGTCCAAGAGCAAGGTCGTTGGTGATGTCATTAGCTCCACCAGGGTAAACTTCGAGAGAAATGGGGAGCCCATCCTCAAAAACAACGAGTGATGTGGTCTCAAGTCCTATGTCGAGCAAAGCAACTCCTGCAACTTTCTCCACACGGGTGAGTAGAAGGTTTCCTCGAGCGATTGGAGTAGAGACAATGTTATCCACGCTTGCGCCAGCATCCTCTATTGCTTCAAGGATATCGTTTATATGATGATTGAGACAGGTAACGAATAATGTGCGTGCTTCAAGTCGACTACCTTTAAGACCATGTGGCTTTCCTTGTACGACACGCCCATCAATCTTGTACTGAAGAGGGAAGCTGTGGATGATGCGACGATTAAGGGCAAAAGCTTGAGGCATGTCACTTCGTCCACTTTCTGACACCCTCGAAATATCTTCATCGGTTACTTCCATTTGACTCTTGAGGAGAGGAAGAGAAGATTGGAAAATATTTCCTGAAAGTCCGGTACCTCCAACTGATACACAAATCTTGGGAAGCTTGGTCCCTACAAACATCTTCTCGATATTCTTGAAGGCTTCACGAACTGATTGAGAGGCGTCTTTTGTTTTTGTGATGTAGCCGTGACGAAGACCTCTCGAAACTGAGCTATAAGAAGAAATAACTTTTGGAACATTGTTACCTTCGTCACCCAGAACAATAATGCGAGTATTTTGGGTACCTATATCTATTCCTATAGAAATTTTTTTTTGCATGAGGGGTTATACGTTGAACTCTTTTTGTATTTTGAGTTCTTCGCTATCCATTCTACTACCATGTTCGAAACCTTTCAAATGAAAACATCCATGAATAAAAAGAAACTTGATGTAATTAGAAAAAACGCGGTCAAATTTCTTACATTTTACTTTTGAATAGGGAAGGTTAATAAAAATTTCTCCAGAGTTTTTGTCGAGAGTGAATGAAAGAATATCTGTAGGCTTGTCTATGTGCCGATGTGCAAGATTGAGCTTTCGTGACAAGGTGTTTCCTACAAAAACAAGCGAGAGGTCGTAGTTTTTTCCGAGAATGCGTTCACTCACCTCATTAAAAAAAGACGCACCTTTCGGTACATCTTTTTTTGCTGTTGCGGAAATCTGAAGCATTATCGCAATAGATATTATCGTCGAGAATATACTTTCATTTTACCAAGCTTTACAAGCTTTTCAGTTTCTTCTTGTCGGGTGATTTTCTTGAGAGTCTTCTTCTTCTGCACGTAGGTAGAAGCTGATCGTTCGTAATAACGAAGGCCTCGGACACGGTTGAGAACACCTGATTCCTGGACACGACGAGTAAACTTTCGAATAATCGATGTGTTGTTTTCGTTCGGGTTTCTTTCTACTTGGACATTTATCATAGGTTTCTTAGGCTATCATAGCTTCTTTACGTAGTCAATTAGATCACAAAGTGGGACGGTGTCTTGGCATCGGTTGTTCATGTCTCGGACCAAAATACTGTTTTCCATGGCCTCTTTCTTGCCAATAATAGCGATATAGGGAATATTCATCTTCTCTGCAAGGGTAATTTGACCCGACATCTTGTCTTTTGATAGTGATTGGTAGACGGGAACGTTGGCTTTGCGCAATGTTTCAAGAACCTGAAGGCTTTTGATCTTGGCGTCAAAACCAAGTTGAATAAAGAATAATTTGTACTTATTCTCCTTCGTTTTCTCCGCGCACTCGGTGTGATTTTTGGTTAAAATAATGGACACTCCAATAGAAGACACGTCCTTCTTTCCAAGATAACGACGCGCGACACTGTTGTATCTTTGTCCCTTTGCGACCACTTTAGTTCCGTTTTTTTTATGAGTGATATGAATTTGAAAGACTGTTTCGTTTCCATACGACATGTCTCCTATGAGAAAAGGGTTGATAGTGTAAGGAATATGCAAACCCTCAATGTATTCGAGCACTTCTTTGAAGTGGTCTCTGCTATCTTCAGAAAGACAGCCAAGTGGGGTGGGTCCTAATTCCCGAAGAGCAACAGCCTTTTTGTCGGATGTGCTAAGAGATTCGAGGACACTTTTCTTGTAAATAGCTTTTAGTGTAGGAGGTATATTGCTAGCATTTTTTGCATAAAAATATTTAAGCTCTCTTTTGAGCTTTGAAAAAGAATCCTTGTCCCCAGTGGTGTTAATCTCTACCAAAATCTCGTAGTCTGCATACTCTTCTTTGATAATTAAATAGGCTGTTTCAATTAAAACTGCTTCAGCAATGCTTTTTGGGTTTCCAATTATCTCCAGATTGAATGTGTGTGATTGTGTCGATTTAGTTCCATCGCGATTCATGGGTCCTTGGTAAAATATCATGCTTGGTTGTGGAAGTGCAGACATTCTTTTCTCTAGGAACATGCGAGTAAGCGCTACTTTCTCTTCGAGTACGGGAATCTTTTTTGTTTTGTCGAATATCTTTGCATTTACTTCGTCTACATGAGTAACTTTGAAGTCAGTAATATGCTCGAGGGCAGGGACGAAGCCGTAAAAATTGGCGGTCTGTTGTGCGGGATGAATACGTGAACTATTTTTTTTCATTTATATAATCTCCGGAATAGCTACCAGGAAAGAGTGCTGTTTTTGAGAAAGGAAATAATCGAACAAATACTCGTCCGACAATTTCCTTCTCTGGAAGGGCCCCCCACGAACGAGAGTCGAAACTCACTCCACGATGGTCTCCCATAACAAAGTATTCGTCATCTCCAAGAGTTCGAGTTACGTTTGGGGTGGGAGGTTCGGCAATATAGGGTTCATCAAGAACAAAACCTTCAGGGTGATCCGCATTAATTATTGAGACGGTTTTGTCTTTAATTTGTACCGTCTCTCCAGGAAGTCCGATAATACGCTTGATGAAAAACTTAGATGCTGTCGAGGGGCCTTCTGTAGCTGATGCTATATGACCGTAATTAAATACCACAACCTCTCCACGCTTAGGTTCATTTATGCGGTATGAAATCTCATCAATTATTAAATAATCACCATTAACAAAGGTTGGTTCCATTGAGCTTCCAACAACAACAAACGGCTGCGCCACAAAAATACGAATAGGAAGAACCACAAATATAATAATAAGAGCAAAGTTGAGAAGTTCTCGAAGAAAAGAAGTTTTTTGGGGAGTAGTTTCGGGAGCAGTTTCCATAAATTTAAATAGCGTGGGCACATTGTATTCTAATTGGTATGCGAAGTGCAAGTATTGTATACTTGCGTCATGCCATACATTGTTGCAGGACTCGGAAATCCCGGAGAAGAATATGCGAGAACACGTCATAATGCAGGACGGATACTTGTTGAATTGATTCATAAAGCATATGAATTTGAAGATTGGAAGCATGATAAAAAACTAAATGCGCTTGTTGCAAAGGGAGAAATAGAAGGAGACAAAACTACTCTTGTCTTACCTGAGACCTTTATGAATCGTTCTGGTGGAGCTCTTGCTCCACTAGTGACAAGTGAAAAGAAAGCGGAGAAACTTGTTGTTATTTATGATGATCTCGATTTGCCGATGGGAACTATCAAGATGTCGTTTAATCGTGGAAGCGGAGGACATAAAGGAGTTGAATCTATTTCAAAATCTATTAAAACAAAAAAATTTATTCGCATTCGTGTTGGTATTGCTCCTGTTACTCCTTTTGGAAAAATAAAAAAGCCAAATGGTGAAGATGGAGTACAAAATCATATTCTTGGCGAGTTTAAGAAAGCTGAGCTTGATACTTTGAAAAAGCTAGGAAAGGATGTTGTGAAAATAATAGCAACTTTAGTTAGTGAGGGCCTACAACCTGCAACTATGCAACTTAATACGGGAAAGTAGCACAACAAAAAAGACTTTAACTAATCTACTCAGTTAAAGTCTTTTTTGTTGTGCTACTTTCCTTCAGCGAAAGAAAGTGTCATCTTCTGATCCTTTGCATCAAACAAAGTAATCTTGAATTTATAGCTCTTTCCAAGCTCGAGTGCTGTTCGAAGCTTGTCTTCGCTACCAAATTCTGAGATATGAACGAGACCAGCAATTCCTTCTTCAACAGAAGCGAGTGCCCCGTGTCGGTTGAATTTGATGATAACTCCATCAACGATTGAATCCTTCTGGTACTTCTTCTCGGCGCCTTTCCAAGGGTTCTCCTTGAGAGCCTTGAGAGAAAGAGAGATTTTGTTGTCTTTGATTTCAATTACCTTTACCTTAACTTTGTCTCCTACCTTGTAGAGGGCACGAGGGTCTTCAACGAGCGACCAGTCAATTTCTGAAATATGAACAAGTCCTTCGAGACCTTCTTCTACCTTTACGAATACTCCGAAGTCAACAACCCCAGTAACTGTACCATCAAGAGTGTTTCCAACTTCGTATTTTCCTACGATCTTTTCTTTCTCTTTAGTCTCAGGGTCTTTTTCAGAGAAGATTAGTTTACCTTCTTTTGGAACTGCTGAGATAATCATTACTGAGATACGAGTACCCACAAGCTTTCGAAGCTCTTCGAGGATTCTGTCCTTGTCACCGTCAGCTACACGAGGGTAGTGCTCGGGCTTGAGCTGTGATGCGGGAAGGAAACCTTGAACTCCTTGCCAAGAAAGAATGATTCCTCCTTTGTTTGCTTCCATAACTGGAAGGTCAAACACTTTTTTCTCAGCAATAGCAGCTTCTGCTTCACTCCACATAAGAGCCTGTTTAGCTTCCTTAAGTGAGAGCTCAATGTATCCTTCTTCGTTCTCAACAGAAACAACCTTAGCTGCGATGTTGTCGCCAATGTTAATCTTTCTGATGATGTCACGGGCGTTCATGAATTCACGTCCGTAGATAATACCTGTTCCGTATGGAGCAAGGTCTACGAAGACCTTATCCTTCAGAACTTCAATAACGGGACCTTCAACGAGATCACTTTCTCCCGGAGGAGTAATGGTGTCGAGAAGAATCTTGTTCATTACATCTGTCATATAAATATTTCAAGCTTTTTGGATTCGCGTGCGGATCTGTCAGTACAAAACGCGAGGTTACCAAAAAGCTGGTTGGTTAATAATTGCAATAAATTGCTTGGGTAGAATACCTTAATATAAACTCAAAGTAAAGCAGTTTTTTAGAGGTTAATTCAGGTGCACATGACTCAAATATATGCTAGTATACCCTCATGGTTATCACATATCATGGCCTCGAATTCTTCAAATTACAGGTAGGAGACTTAGTAGTTGCTTTTAATGCGCCTTCAAAAGACTCAGATATCAAAATCTCACGGTTTGGAGCCGACATTGCTCTGGCGACTCTTCGTCACGAGGATATGGATGGGGGGGCTGACCTTTCTCGAGGTGACAAGGCCCCTTTCTTCATCAAGGGTACTGGAGAGTATGAGGTGGGAGGTGTTTTTGTGCGGGGGTTTCAAGGTGTAAGCCAATACGGAGGAATAGAAAAAATTAATACTATATATACGCTTGGTATGGACAATATGAACATATGCTTTCTTGGAGCGCAGAGTTCAAAGACTTTACCTGACAAGCTTCGTGAAGCAGGAGACATCGATATTCTTTTTGTTCCAGTAGGAAATGAGGGTGATGGAGTACTCACACCAGCTCAGGCATACCAGACTGCTGTGTCACTCGAGCCAAAGCTCATTATTCCTATACACTACGATGCCAAGTCTCTCTCTATTTTCCTAAAAGAGGGAAGTCAGCAGAGTGCCGACCAAGTGGAGAAGCTCACCATCAAACGCAAAGACATCGAGGGAAAGCAATGCGAGATTGTTGTTATTAAGCAATCGTAAGGTATAATTTATTTATAATATGTCACTACTTCACAAATTAAGAAACAAGCCTGATCATCACAAGCAGATGATTGCATGGGGAACAAGCGGAATTATCACCGCAATTATTGCTACTTTCTGGGTAACATCCTTCGGATATTTTTATGGAGATAAAGAAGTAAAGGTGGCTGTACAGAAGCAGAACTCTGAGACTAGTCCTCTTAATGTTATGCGAACCGGCGCTGCCAACGTATATCAAGCTCTGACAGGTTCTCGTGTGGTCTTTGAAAGAGAGGGATCTAATAACAACGCTACAGCTACCTTGGAATATGTACCTGAATAACTAAAATGGCGGACAAGAAAAAGAAAATTGAAGAAGTAGTAGAAATAGACACTAACCGCGTTAATGTGGTGCCTCGAGGAATCGTGCAAGAAATGCGCGAGTCTTTCATCGACTATGCTATGTCAGTTATTACTGACCGTGCTCTCCCAAACGTTCGTGACGGTCTGAAGCCGGTACACCGACGCATTCTTTTTGCTATGCATGAGCTAGGTCTTACCTCAAGCGCCAAGAATCGTAAGTCAGCAGCAGTGGTTGGAGAAGTGCTCGGTAACTATCATCCTCATGGAGACGTGGCGGTGTATGACTCAATGGTGAACATGGTACAGACTTTTACCATGCGTTACCCTCTTATTCTTGGACAGGGAAACTTCGGTTCGATTGATGGTGACTCAGCCGCTGCTATGCGATATACCGAAGCAAAGATGTCTAAACTTTCAGGGGAGCTTCTTCGTGATCTCGAGAAAGAGACCGTGAACTTTCGACCAAACTATGATGGAACTAAAAAGGAACCAGTGGTGCTTCCAACAGCAGTGCCTAATCTTCTTTTGAATGGAACACTTGGTATTGCTGTGGGTATGGCATCTAATATTGCTCCTCACAACCTCGGAGAGGTTATTGATGCGACACTTCATCTCGTCGACAACCCAGAAGCGACCACCGAAGATCTTCTTCAGTTTATTAAGGGTCCAGACTTTCCAACTGGAGGAATTGCCTTCAACTCAAAAGACATTGCTCATGCATATGCCAACGGAAAAGGGGGAATCGTAGTGCGTGGAGAAGCAGAAATCACTGAAGACAAAGCAGGAAAGGCTGCTATTATCATCACCTCACTTCCATATCGCGTAAATAAGTCTGACTTCATCACCTCAATTGCAGACCTTCACCGCGATAAGAAAGTAGATGGTATCAAGGACCTTCGTGATGAATCAACTGACGATGTGCGTGTGGTAATCGAGCTCAAGAACGGAGCATACCCAGAACAACTTCTTAATTATTTGTATAAACACACCCGACTCGAAGAAGCTTTCCATGTGAATGCTGTTGCACTCGTAGATGGAGTTCCCCAAACACTTTCACTTAAAATTTTCCTTGAGGAGTTTGTTTCTCACCGAAAAGAAGTTATCAAACGTCGAACCGAGTACGACCTACGCAAAGCAGAAGAGCGTGAACATATTCTTCTTGGTCTTAAAATTGCTCTTGACCACATCGACCGCATCATCAAGCTTATTCGTGCATCGAAAGATGTCGAAGATGCAAAGAAAAACCTTATCAAGGAATTCAAATTCTCTGATAGACAAACGGTGGCTATTCTTGAAATGCGACTCCAGAAGCTCGCCAACCTTGAACGGCAGAAAGTCGAAGAGGATCTCAATGTCGTACAGAAACTTATTGGAGAACTGAAGGCAATTCTTGCGTCTATGAAAAAAGTTATCGGTATTATTAAGGAGGAGCTTACAGAAATCCGTGAGAAGTATGCCGATGAACGCCGAACTAAAATAGTGAAGCATGGAACAAAGAACTTCTCTATCGAAGATATCATTCCCGATGAGGAGACGGTGCTTGTGCTTACTTCAGGAGGCTATATCAAGAGAACTGATCCTGATGAATTCAAGAAGCAGAAACGAGGAGGGGTGGGAGTTATGGATATCAACACCAAGGAAGAGGATTTTATTACGCATTTCATCACTACTTCAACACATAGCGATCTTCTCTTCTTCACTGACAAAGGAAAAGCATATCAGATCAAGACCTATGATATTCCAGAAGGAAAGCGTGCAACCCGTGGGAAATCTATTATGAACTTTCTTTCAATTTCTCAAGATGAGAAAGTTACTTCTATTCTTCCAATGCCAAAGGATATCAAGAAAGGAGGAGAGCTCTCACTTTCACTTGTAACTAAGTTAGGTACTGGAAAGAAAGTATCTGCAGAAAGTTTCCATGATGTACGACGAAGTGGAATCATTGCTATTCGTCTCGAGGTGGGTGACGAGCTCGTATCGGCCTCATTTGTAGAAAAAGGTGACGATATCATGGTTGTCGCATCTGACGGACAGTCTATTCGATTCAAGCAAGATGATGTACGCGAAATGGGACGCGCTGCAGGAGGTGTGCGTGTTATGAAGCTCGATAAGGGGGTATTTGTTGTCGGAGCGGATAGTATTAAAGAAAGTGCGAAGGGTGGACATGTGCTTGTGATGTCTGCAAACGGTTACGGAAAGAAAACACCTCTTAAGGAATACAAAACTCAGGGACGCGGAGGTTCTGGAATCAAAACAGTGAAAGTAACTCCTAAAACAGGTGACCTTATTTCTGCTAAAATTGTCACAGATGAATACGATGAGGCGGTGGCTATTTCAAAGAAGTCGCAAGTCATTCGTTGTGATCTCAAAGAAATCCCATCACTCGGACGTGATACTCAAGGAGTACGCATCATGAAGCTTCGTGAAGGTGATTCGCTCGCATCGTTAATTTGTCTGTAAAATAGGGGTCAGGAGCTATTTTATTGTGATACAATTAGTGTATGAATTTCTTAGCTCCTCATAAAGTAGTGCAACACTTTGGAATTATTGAAGGGATGCATGTTGCTGATTTCACTGTCGGCGGAGGGTTCTTTGTGCTTCCTCTTGCTGAACGGGTTGGTAAATACGGAAAAGTGTACGCTGTCGACCGAAATATTAATTTAGTAAAACGAATCATCTCACATGGAAGAGAACAGGGACACAACAATATTGTGATAGTGGAAGGTGATGTTTTCTCTGGAGAGATAGTTCTTCCAGATTTTGTTGATATGATTTTAATTACTCACGCACAATCTCGTAAGGAAATTGAGTCAAATTTATTTAGTCATGCGTACCGTCACTTGAAACCAGAAGGGAAGTTGGTGGTAATTGATTACTCGATTCCCGAAAGACAAAATTTTGTTGTTGTGGAATATGCTGGATTTCTTCCTCACAAACGCTTTCACGCAGGTGACTTTCACGAGGGAGTAGTTTTCAAAAAAATCTGAGTGTGAGATAATAAATATATGTTTGAAAATGCAAAACCTTTCCATCTAGTTGTCATCGGCTTTTTTACATTCGCTACGGTTATTGGGGTGATGGTCTTTGCTTTTGGCGGATCAAAAAGTTCTAATAATGAAGGTGGGCCCAAGGTTGTGATTTGGGGAACAGCAAATGAAGATGTAATCAATAAAGTAATTTCTGATGTGAATGGTCCTTTAGGTACATATATAAATGCTACATACATCCAAAAGGAGCCGTTGAACTTTAATTTTGATCTGCTAGAAGCTATTGCTGCAGGAAATGGTCCTGACGTTGTTCTTGCTTCTTTTGAGGATATATTCTCGGAGCGTTCACGCTTTACCGTCATTCCTCTCAACTCTTATAACGTAAGGACATTTCAAGATAATTTTATTCAACAAGCTGAGCTTCTACGAGTAAATGATGGATATCTAGGACTACCTTTTGCTTTGGATCCTCTTATTATGTATTGGAATCGAGACATATTTAATAGTAAGAATTTTCCTAACCCGCCGACACACTGGGATACCGTAGTTGCAAACACACCTCTATTCTCTGATATTGCTCCTGACTTTACTATCACCAAAAGCGCTCTTTCGATGGGGGACTTTCGTAATGTGAACCATGCAAAAGAGATTCTTCTCGCCCTTATGTTTCAAGGGGGAAGCTCTCTTACTTCATTAGGGTTTAATCCTCAGACGAGTAAAGAAACTCTCGAAGTAAGTTTTGGACAATCTAGTACTCTAGCTGGCATTTCTCCTGAGGAATCGGCGCTTAATTTTTACACTCAGTTCGCAAACCCTTTATTTAGGGAATATACATGGAATCGTTCTTTGTCAAACTCTTTAGACTTATTTGCATATGGCAATCTTGCTATGTACATAGGTTTGGGAAGTGAAATATCGCTCCTTCGTGCTAAAAACCCAAATTTGAATTTTGACATAGCTCTACTTCCTCAATCAAGAAATACTTCTGTTTCAGTAACATATGGAAAGTTGTATGGTCTTGCTATACTTTCTTCTTCTAAAAACAAGACAGGCGCTTTTCGCACAATCAGTAGACTTACTGAAAAAGATTTTCTTTCTCGCTATGCAAAAGTAAGTGGCCTTCCCCCTGTTCGGCGAGATTTGCTCGCAACCCCTCTTTCTGATGCATATTCTCCTGTGCTGTACCAAAGCGCTTTCTATTCAAAGGGCTGGCTAGATCCATCACCCGAAAAAACTAACACTATTTTTAAGGGGATGGTAGAGGCTGTGCTTGCGGGAAGTAATACAGGTAACTCAGTCATGAAGACAGCCGAGAGTCAGCTCAAGATTCTTATTCAGGAATTTAATAACAAAAATGAAAAATAAAACACTCTCTATTCTAAAAACTTTTCTGGGTACACTTATTTTGAGTGCTCCTGTATTATTGTTTGCTCAATGGAGCCCAGGTCAGCCAATCGTGAATTGTACTAATGATTGTAATTGGCTTAAGCTAGTAGAGCTTGTTAATCGCGTAATCAGCTTTCTTTTGTATCTTGCAACCATTCTTGCTATCTTTGCTTTCATTTATGCGGGTTTTCAGATGATGACTGCTGGAGGGAATGAAAGCAAAGTTACGGAAGCAAAGACTTTATTCTTCAAAGTAGTAGTTGGTCTTATCTTTGCGTACGGCGCGTGGATACTGGTATACTTTATTTTGAGTGCTCTCGGCGTTCCAAGCGAATTTAATCTTCTTACCTAATTACACAAACATGCATATATTCAATAAAATAAAAAAAATATCACTAACCTCACTTTTCTTTTTACCATTATTAATTTCTGCCCAAAATATAAAGAATCCTCTTGGTAGTACAAATAGTTTATTTGGCTTTTTGAATAAGATTATAGATGCTTTACTTCAACTCGGTGCAGTCGTTGCGGCTGTTGCGGTGATTTATGCTGGATTTATGTTTGTGACAGCCCAGGGAGATGAGGGGAAAATTAAAACCGCCAAAGCTACATTGCTATACACAGTAATAGGGCTTGCAATCCTTCTTGGTGCGAGGGTTATTGCTTCGGTAATTGAAAACACCATAAGGAGCGTTGGGGGCAGTATTTAACATTTACTCACATATATTATGAAATTATTTCTTACCACTTTTATACTCACACTCACTCTACTCACTGCTCTTAGTGTAAATGCTCAGCAGTCTCTTGGAGATCCTTTTCCAAATTCAGGCAATTTTCAAGATATACGTAATACGGGCGAAGGAGGTGGACAAAATTTGAATTCAACTAGTGCTGGTGGTAGTTGTCAAAATATTCAGAACTTTGCAGGTCTGGTTGGGTGCTTCACTAGTTTAATTAATCTTCTCATACCTTTAGTAATAGGTATTGCCATGTTTCTTTTCCTTTGGGGTCTTATCAAGTACATCACTGCTGGAGGAGATGATAAGAGCACTGCAGAGGCACGTAAGTTCATGCTTTTTGGAATTATAGCTCTTTTCGTCATGGTCTCTGTATGGGGGTTAGTAGGTATTCTTGTAAACACTTTCTTTTCCGGTGGAGTAGCAATTCCTCAGTTGAAGTAATTTTATGAGGCATGGTATAATTTAGGGGTTATTTAAGATGGTTTTATTAGTAAGTCAATTAATATTATTTATGAAAAAATTTTTTGTTCGCCAGCACATGTTTGTAAAAATTAATT
>CAYQLE010000008.1:0-3466 GCA_964418265.1 uncultured Candidatus Saccharibacteria bacterium | reverse complement strand
GTTGTAATGCTTCCAGCATTCTTGTTTGCCCAGGATTTCGGTTCAGTTGATGGTGCGCTTGATACTGTTACAGACTTTATCAATCGTCTGATTCCTTTTGTAATTGGTCTTGCTGTTCTCTTCTTTATTTGGGGTCTTATCAAGTACATCACTGCTGGAGGAGATGAAGGTAGCCGAAAGGAAGCTATCAACACTATTATTTGGGGTATTGTGGTTCTTTTCGTCATGGTCTCTGTATGGGGATTGGTAAATATCTTGGTAAACACCTTCGGTCTTGAAAATCAGGCACCTCAAGATATTCCACAGGTTCCATATCGTTAGTCAAACCCTATGAATGCAATTATCTCTGCTATTAATGAAAATATTATAAACCCTCTCATTGTCTTAATGTTTGCGGTAGCACTTATAGTGTTTTTGTGGGGGGTGTTGCAGTATGTAGCAAAGGCAGAGGATAGTAGTGCAATCGAGACTGCTCGTATGCACATACTCTATGGGATTCTCGGAATGTTCATTATGGTTTCTGCTTTCGGTATCATTCGTATTGTCACAGGTACGTTTGGTATTGACGAAGCTCCTCTTGATCAGATTGAGAAATAGGTTGGTCATAAGAACTAACCAAAAAGAAAGACCGCGTCCTGTGAGGGAAGCGGTCTTTTGGTTGTTTGTGATCACATCACGAGCTCCACAGCTCTAAGAACTATTGTCGGGTGTAGTAGAACCCCACCGTCCATTCAGTCGGGTCGCCTTCGGGGGTGCGGAAGGATTTCACCCACAGAGTTGGACCTTGTGGAAGTTTCGAAAGATCCTCTGTGGGACCTATTTCGAAAACCTCTTCTTTGTCCGTGTCTGTGGGTGGCCGGTTGGACACTACACAGAGCAGGATGTCGGTACGAGGAGTCTCGCACCACCGGAATTGGTAATACCGGTCATCCGGACGAGGGACTTTCCGCCACTCCTCCGAACTTACCTGAACAGGCTTGTTGAGCCGTTCAGGTTTTTTGGGCAGGGTGAGCTTTGGTCCCTCCTCCACCATTGCTGGTGTTTGTGGAGTAGTGACAAGAAGAGACTTATCTCTCTTTTCTTTCCACTCCTCGTTTCCTCTTACCACTGTCGCCTGAACTGACCGGTTGCTACAGTCGGCGACAATGAGAATCATCGCTAACCCCATAAGCCACGGTAGTGACTTACGTCCGCTTCTGGTGAAGAGGAGGATGAGGACGAGGATGGCTCCGAGGATGTACCAAATGTGACTCGTGGCAAGGGTTTGCCATGATGATTTGGTTGCTGAGTCGGCAAGACCTAGTAACCATATAATCAAGCAAGCTCCCCCCAGGATTCCTGTTATTTGTCCTGTTAGGACATTTAGTTTTGGGAATGCTTTGCCGTATCGTAGTAGATAGTAAGTCAGTACCACGAAGACAATTCCTAATCCCAATGCCTTCTGGTTATAACAAAAATCCCACGCTTTTGTTATTCCTATTTTGAACGCTGGCACAAGGTGCCAGGTTTGCCACATGAAGATAATGGTTGCGACTACGAGAATCGTTAACCATATATTCGATGAAGTTGCCTTCAGTGGAAACTTTCCCCACCAAAGACCCCGTGAGAGATATACGACTACGGTCACAATGATTACAGTGAGCAACCAGGTGAATCCGAAGTCGGGTAGGATTGGAAGGAGATAATGCTCGAGCGTGATATACGCTGCGAGAATTGCTCCTGCAATCAAACCAATTGAGGTTATTATTCGGCTACTCATTTGAATTTCTTTCTATGTTCTATGTTTTTGTTGGTGTTGAACTGACCGCTGCTCCCTTGGTAAAGTCTCCCGCATCTCCATCAAAGTAGAATTGAGTCGCTTTCCCACGTTCACGTGCGACAGTTTTTGCTGCTTCCTTCGCTGCTTCTTCGGGAAGATATCCCGCTACAACGAGGTCGTCAGCCATGTTTCTTATTCTTTTCCCCACGTGATCAAGCTCTATTATTTCAGCAGCTCTTTGCCGTTTTTCATTTGTTTCGCTTTCGCGAATCTTTCGTGACCCTTCTTCAGCAATTTGAGCTTTGGAGATAGGACACCCAACTATATCGATACCCCATTCCTTATTTGATATCATGTCGATATCTTGTTGGACTTTGGTAGCGACAATATCCTTGTCTTTGATGAAGGCCTCATCAGTCATACCAGCTGCTTGTGTTCGAATTGAGGAATGGGCTAAATTTCTTATACCGTCCCTCGTCTTCTTGCCACCACCACCTTCGTCGAAGATGATAAATTGCTTTGAAGAGAAAATTCGATAGCGCACTGCTAATCTGACTAGCAAGTCCATCTGCCCGCCGGTATCAGTATCTCCGGCTGATCTTGCGAGTGTTGTTACTCTGATACCTTCTTCTCCTGCTGTAAGTGGAACATCAAGTATTTGTTCACTAATTGAAACAAGTTCAATTTTGAAGAAGGGTTTCCAAATCCAATTCCAACCTGTTGCCAAGACCCATGGCCCAGGAACAGGCTGTCCAAGGAAAAGAATGACTGCATGATATCCCACTCCGATCTGGACAAATCCTCCTACAAAAATTTGCGCGATGAGCAACGCAAAAATAATTATGAAGCAGGGGATAAAGTAGGCAACCAAAGGAAGTAGTGATGTAATCCAGAGTGCGAGTGGTGTTGTAAATAACGCACAAAGTGCGATGCCTAGAACATACGTCACCTCTTTTGTAATCACAATGTCTCTTTTGACTTCGATTTCTTCTTTCCAAGTGAAATGATTGGCAAAGAATTTTACAATCTGCTTTGCATTTTTAACCGCATAGTAGATTGCGATACCGATGACTGTAAGAAGGAGGACTATTCCTCCGTACTTGGTTACTGTGAACATAATTAATGCAATTCCGAGGAACGCAGTAATCGCCCACAGGATGTGTTTAGATTTAATTTTCATTTTTTACTTTCTTATTTCGTTGTCAAAGGACGCCCGAGGGGGTCCGTGGTTTTAGATTATCGATTGAGACCCTGAGACGCACATGCGCCTGACCCCTTTCAACCTGCGCGAATATTATCACATATTTACTAAAAAGTCAATGATAAAAAATAACAATTTTCTGCTATTCTACAAGTGTGCATAAGCGTATTTTGGTGTATATGTAATGGCGTAGTGGCGAAGTGGTTAACGCTGCGGTTTGCAAAACCGCCATGCGCCGGTTCGATCCCGGCCTACGCCTCACTGACAAGTTGTGATAAAATTTTAAAAGGGAAAGTGTGTTGGGATATAAATGCCCGGATGGTGAAATTGGTATACACGCACGACTTAAAATTGTGTCCCGAAAGGGATGTGGGTTCGACCCCCACTCTGGGCACCAGGAGATAATTGTAAGTTTTAGTAAAAAATGGTATAAAAATCTGACGCATCTATAGATGTGATGCATCCATAGCTCAGCTGCTAGAGCAGATCCCTCTTAAGGATAAGGT
>CAYQLE010000007.1:18364-20103 GCA_964418265.1 uncultured Candidatus Saccharibacteria bacterium | reverse complement strand
GGACAAGGGGTGGGCTGAGGCCGTGGGGGCCGTGGTTCCCGCACGGGCGGGCAGTAATCCCGCCGTGGGGGCCGGGTTTCCCTTGGCGGCGGGCAGTACTCTTGCCGTGGGGGCCGTTGATACTCCCGCCGTGGGGGCGGGCAGTAATCTTGCCGTGTGTAGTCCCGCCGTGAGTAGTCCCGCCATGAGTAGTCCCGCTGTTGGTAGGACTGCCGCTGCTGGTAGTAACCCCCGCCTCCTCCTCCTTGGAGATAGACCGACAGTTGCGGGGCTAACACCGGAGCAAACCCGTTCAAGAACGAGTAGCTGTTGTTTGCCCGTTCCCGAACTCTTGGTTCTTCCCGAACCAGCACCTGTCGTTCCTGATGAACGACAGGTGCTGGGGCCGGTGCTGGTCGCACAACGCGTTCGGCGCGTCGTGTTTCCATTATTGGCCAAATTGAGTTCCCACAAGACCAGAGATAGACCGGGACTTCGTCCCGGTCTCCGTTGCGGATATACACCCGCTCCCCCTCTGCCATGTGAATAGTGGTGACCCTCAGTTCGCGACTTCCGTCGTTTGTAAGGCGTCCCACTTTTTGGTGGAACGGTTTACCTACCCAACGCGTTGAGACTGTGACAAGTTTGCACTCGTCCTGTATCTGTTCACGTGCTTTGCTAATATTGTTTCCCTCCGCTTTAAAATCGGGCATTCCCCCAAAATCTTGGGCGTTGCTGGTGAAGATGCTCACGAAGAGCACCACCACAATGATTGCGATGATATTTTTCATTTTCAATTTTGCCCGTATTATGGGACTTAATTTTTTGACAAAAATTATGTCAAGTTTCTATCTGCTTAGCCTTAATTCCGAATCTCAAAGAGAAGGGAGGCTTTGCTGTTATGGGTGAATACTATCATAAAAAGTACAAAAAGTCAATCCTTTTGCGTTCTATGTCAAAGGGCGCCTTTGACATTTTTTTGCGCCTTTATAGTGCGCAAGGTACAATGTTTGCATGGTTCATTTCGATGAAGACGAACAAAATAGAAATTTACGTGAACTTCGTGCAAAAGAGGAAGAAGAACTGGCTGAAGTTCTGTCTCATAAGTACGGTGTTGGGTACGTAAACCTCTCAAGTCTTCCAATTAGTGCTGATTCCCTTCTCATAATCCCTGAGAATGTTGCCAAAGAACATCAAGTTGCACCCTTTGCTCTTGTTGGAAAGAAGTTAAGCCTTGGTGTAATCGCACCCCAAGAGGCCCATGTGAAAGAATTAGTTGAAGCTTTAAAGAAAGATAAGGATCTGGACGTAAGTATTTTTATGGTATCCCACACAAGTCTTGAAAAGGCATGGTCTCGCTACGACGATATTAATTTCACTACCAAGAGCAAGAAGGGTGCACTTGATATTCCTAATGAAGAGATTGAGGAGTTTCTCAAGAAGGAACATAAGATTGATGATGTTAAAAAATACGTGGATGATGCGGTAGGACTCGACAACACACACAAAACCTCACGAATTCTTGTTCTTATTCTTGCGGGAGCACTTTCACTTAAATCATCTGATGTTCACATTGAACCCGAAGAAGATTTTGTGCAGGTTCGTTACCGACTCGATGGAGTACTTACTGAACTAACCCGTTTTGAGCATTCCACCTACAAACTTATTCTTTCAAGAATTAAATTACTTTCAGGAATAAAACTTAACATTAAAGAGAACTCTCAAGATGGGCGGTTTAGTATAAATATTAAAGAAGACGA
>CAYQLE010000007.1:0-18264 GCA_964418265.1 uncultured Candidatus Saccharibacteria bacterium | reverse complement strand
AGCACTGAGTACAAGATTATTACTATCGAAGACCCTATTGAATACCATCTTCCTGGAATCACCCAAACACAAGTTGAAGTGAGCAAAGGATACACCTTTGCTCAAGGGCTCCGCTCTGCTCTTCGACAAGACCCTGACATTATGATGGTGGGAGAAATCCGAGACAATGAGACAGCGGATATTGCTATTAACTCTGCACTTACCGGACACCTCGTTTTCTCTACTCTTCACACCAACAACGCAGCGGGAACGTTCACTCGTCTTATTGACCTTGGAATGAACCCCGCCATAATTCCTTCTGCACTTAATGTCGCTATCGCTCAACGTCTCGTACGAAGACTCTGTAAAACATGTGCAGTTAAAATACCCCTAGAAGGTGCGGGGAAAGATCGCGTGATGGTGGTAGTTGAAAAAATGAAGCGACGTGGACTCTTCGATGAAACACTTGATACCAACACCCACTACAAAGCGGTTGGTTGTCCTGAGTGTCACGGGGTTGGATACCGTGGACGAATTGGAATTTTTGAAGCTATTTTGAAGAGTAAGAAGATTGAGGAGGTGGTGCGTATGAGTCCTTCTGAGCGTGAAATTCAAGAAGCTGCTGAAGATCAGGGTATTATGACTCTCCAAGAAGACGGGGTAACCAAAATGCTTCAAGGAATGACCTCTCTCGAAGAGCTTGAGCGTGTGGTTGAGATTGGTTAGTCGGTAAATAGTTTTTCCTCGCACGCATAATTTTAGGTGTGAGTACTCAGTCAAAACTATTTATCGAATCACTGCACTAGCTGTCAACGCAATAGCAATGGCGTCATACTCATCGTCATTGATAATTTCTTTTTCTATTTTTACTAATCGGCATACCATGTCCGCAACCTGTTTCTTATCACTTCCTCCGTGCCCCGCTACCGCTACTTTTATCTGAAGTGGGGTGAATTCTTTTATTGAAATATTTTTTGAGAGAGCAATATATAAAATAGCACCACGCACTTCGGCAACATTCATTGCGGTTTTTTGATTATTCTGAAAAAAAAGGTTTTCGATTGCGAGGTGCTCTGGTTTGTATACATCAATAACTCTCTCAACTTCTTTTCCGAGAATAGAAAGTCTTTCCTTAAAATCGAGTTTTGAGGAGGTTTTAAAGCAGTCTGAATATAGAAGAACTTCTTTTTTCGAATGACTACTATTTTTTTGAGGTTTTTCTATTACCGCAATTCCGAGACGCTCATATCCTGGATCAATGCCGAGAATTATCATAGTTATAAGAGTTTTTTGGGTACGTAATCAAGATTAAGGTGACGATATGCTGATTCGGTGGCCTCTCTTCCTCTTTGTGTTCGGTCAATAAAACCGATTTGCATAAGATATGGCTCATTAAACTCTTCAATGGTTGCGGGTTCTTCTCCAAGAGATGCTGCAATAGTATTTACTCCTACAGGCCCTCCATCAAATTTATCAATTATCATTTCGAGAATTGCGCGGTCCGCTGAAGTAAGTCCCATATTATCAATCTGGAGAAGCTTTAGAGCTGAGTCGACAACGTCTTGTGTGAGTGATTTTTTGTTTACTTGAGCGAAGTCGCGTGAGCGCTTGAGAAGATAGTTAGCGGTACGGGGAGTACGACGACTTCTTTTGGCGATTTCTTGAATTGCTCCTTCGTCGATATCAACCCCAAGAATGGTAGACGAGCGTTTTACAATGTCAGCGATTTCTTCTACAGAATAAAATTCAAGTCGAAACACTCCTCCTGAAAACCGAGAGCGGAGAGGAGAAGATAATAAAGAAACGCGAGTGGTTGCAGCAATCAGAGTAAAAGGTGGGAGCTCGAGTTGAATAGTTCTTGCTGATGGCCCCTTTCCTATGATAATGTCCAAAACCCCTGATTCCATAGCAGGATACAACACTTCTTCAATAGATTTGTTGAGACGATGGATCTCATCTATAAAAAGAATATCTCCAGGAGATAAGTTGGTGAGAAGTGAGGCCAAATCACCAACCTTTTCGATTGCGGGGCCAGATGTTGTTTTCATTGATACACCCATTTCTTTGGAAATAAGATGTGCGATAGTGGTTTTACCAAGTCCAGGAGGCCCATAGAACAAAACATGTTCCGGAGGATGAGATCTTTCTTTGGCGGCAGTAAGTAAAATACGCAGATTTTCTTTGATGTTTTTCTGTCCTATATAGTCATCCCAGGTATCCGGGCGAAGTGTTTGGTCTAAATATAATGCTTCTTTCATAAAATGTGTTGACATTATCAACCTTTTGTGATAAGGTATGTGTCGAGGTCGGGTGCTACTTGTTATATCGACAACATAAATCTCTAAGCAACATAAAGGTGAGTATTGGACGGACGTTCTGGGTAAAACCCTGTGTTTTATTCTGGGTCTATCCTGAAAATCTCATCTCACTTTTTAATCACTATGAAAAGCATTGCTTAGAGATTTATTGTGTCGATATTTCAAAAAACCTACCTATAAGTGTAGACTTCCCCACCCCCACAGTCAATTGACAGTGGGGGTTTTGTGTTTAATGGGGTCAGGAGCTATTTAATTTAAATATCTCCTGACCCCACTTGCATAAAATATATGATGTGATAAAAATGTAGAATAAATTTTTAATTTATTTTTTACATACAAATATGAATGATGATTTCACAAAAGAAGAGGAGCAAGATGTTGGTTTTGATCCTAAAAAAATAAAAGAGGCTCTGATTGGAGATGATGAGGTTTTAGATGATGATAGCCCCCTTGAAAATGAAGAAAGTGAGGAGGATTATACTTTTGACGGAGACACTGACCCTGACGAGGATTACTAAGAAGTGTGCTATAGTGGTACTAAATTACATATGTTAAAAATAAAAGCTTTTTTAAAAAAGGCATTTAACAAGTTACCTCCACGACTACGAAAAATATTACTTAAACCATGGGTAACTAATCTTGTTTTGGTTTTTCTTGTTATTAGTATTGTTTCTGGAGGTATTATTCTTCTTTGGGCCTCGTCACTCAAGACGCCCGACCTTCAGTCTTTTGACTCTCGTCTAGTAGGAAATTCAACAAAAATATATGACCGTGATGGTGAAATACTTTTGTATGGTGTAAATCAGCAAGTTCGTAGAACAGTAATACCTTTTGATCAGATTTCTCCTTACCTTAAAAGCGCAACCATTTCTATTGAGGATGAGGGTTTTTATAGACATAATGGGATTCAGTTTAGTTCAATAATTAGAGCAATATTAGTAAATGCACTTACTTTAAATTTTACACAAGGAGGTTCAACCATTACCCAACAAGTAATTAAGAACTCCCTTCTTACCTCAGAAAAAAAGATTTCAAGAAAACTTAAGGAGTGGGTTCTTGCAATAAAACTAGAGAGAAGTGCTGACAAGGATTTTATTCTTAATCTTTATCTCAACCAAACACCTTATGGAGGAAATGTTTACGGGGTGGAGGAAGCAAGTCGAGCTTTTTTTAGCAAATCAGCGACAGACATAACCCTAAGTGAAGCTGCATATGTTGCAGCGGTAGCACAGGCTCCAACATACTACTCTCCTTTTGGGGTTAACCGTGATGCATTAGAAAATAGAAAAAATCTTGTTCTCCAAAAAATGCTTCAGTATGGGTATATTACAGACGAACAACACAAAATTGCTCGAGAAGAAATTGTGGAATTCAATCCACAAGCTACAAACTCACTTAAAGCTCCTCATTTTGTAATGTTTGTTCTTAATTATCTTGAAAAAAAATACGGAAAAGAAGCAGTATATGAAGGAGGACTCAAGGTGATCACCACCCTTGATTATGATATACAGTCAAAAGCAGAAACAATCGTAAAAGATTACGTTCTTGCAAATGAAAAAAAATTCCGGGCTGAAAATGCTAGTCTTGTGGCGATTGATCCAAAATCAGGACAAGTACTTACAATGATTGGTTCAAGAGATTATTTTGATAAAAATATCCAAGGAAACTTCAACGTGGCGACCGCCCGAAGACAACCAGGATCATCTTTTAAGCCTTTTGTTTATGTAACGGCTTTCAATAAGGGATACTCAACAAACACAGTCATTTATGATGTTTTCACTGAGTTTTCAAGTAGTTGTAATCCAGACGGAACACCTAAATTCCTTGGAGCGAGTTGCTACCACCCACCTAACTACGAAGGAGGATATAAAGGATCAATGACAATGAGGTCTGCTTTAGCTCAATCACGAAATATTCCAGCTGTAAAAACATTATATTTGGCAGGACTAGAACAAACACTTGACACAGCACGGGCCTTCGGGATTACAAACCTTTCTAACAACTTAAGCAATTATGGTCTTTCACTCGCTCTGGGGACCGCGGAAGTATCCCCCCTAGAGCTCACAGCGGCTTATGGAGCATTCGCCAACAACGGCGAGATGAATCCAACCGTTTCGGTTATTCGTGTCGAAGATAGGAATGGTAACACTTTGGAGGAGTTCAAAGAAAACCCAAGACAGGTGTATCCAGAAGAACCTGTTTTAGTTCTTAATGATATTCTTGCGGACAATGTGGCTAGAAACACTATTTTTACTCTTAATTTTATACCCGGGAGAAAAGTGGCTCTTAAAACAGGAACAACAAACGATTCACGTGATGCGTGGATTCTTGGATATACCCCCAACTTAGCGGTAGGCGCTTGGATGGGAAACAATAACAACACCCCCATGTCTCAAGTATCCTCTGCTCTAATTATTGGCCCAATGTGGCAGAAATTTATGATAGAAGCACTCAAAGAAATACCCGTGGAAGATTTTAAAGCACCCTCACCCTCTCCATATCAAATAAACACAGAGGTTCGTCCTCACTCTATTCTTTATTATGTGAACAAAGACAACCCTACCGAAGGAGAAACAAACAACCCTTCATCTGATGCATTATTTGAGAATTGGGAAACTGGTGTAAGAAATTGGCTTATTCAAACAGGAGTTATTATCTTGGAGCAAAATAATGAAATTGTTGATGTTGAAGAGGATAAAAATAAAAACAAGAAGGAAGATGAGGTGGTATTAGATGATATCCTTAATCCCTAAGTCAGGAAATTCTTTTTTAATCTCTTCAAGTAAGGGGGTTTTTTTAAGAAAAATAACATTTTTAATAAGAGAGCTTGTGTTAAAACGAATAACTCCTTTTAAGATGGTTATTTCTTTTTCTACTAGTGAGGTATTTAATTCTTTATTTACTAAATTTAAGATTTTTACTTTATCATCCAAAGGATTTCGAAGATTTTTGAATCTTCCTAAAAATGAGTTTATGTTGAATAAATTATCTTTCATATAAATATTCTACACCACATAACCCCTACTTATTCATAGGCATAGCAAGATAAAAGAAGGTTTTATCACCAATACCTTTGATAACAAGCGGTTTATTGAGTCCATCAAAAGAAAGGGAGATACTATCTGAGTCAATAGACTGAAAACAGTCAAAAATATTCTTATAACTAAAACTAATCTGAACAGGTTCCCCTGTCAAAGAACCTCCTACTTTACTTGTGTTCTCTCCAATATCGTTGTTTTTTGTTCTAATTTCAAAAACTTTTTCTTCGGGATTAATCACAAAAGTAACACGATTAAAGGTGTCTGAAAAAACATGGGCTACTTTAAGAGTATTTATAAGATCCTGTTTAAGTAGAATTGCTTCTGTTTTAGAATCCTTGGGTATAATTTGCTTATAAGAAGGAAAAGATCCGTCTACAGTTCGAGAAACTAAGTAAAAATCATCCGAAGAGAAGGAAACTTGGTTTTTATCAAAAGAAACCTCAATATCCTCATCCTTTTCCTCTAAAATACGTACAATATCAGTCACATTCTTAAAAGGTATTAGAATTTGATCAAACTGAACCTTGTTTTTGATATTAATTTTCTTCTCAGCTAAACGAAAAGAGTCGGTTGCTACAAAAACAAGAAAGTTCTCCTCTGGATAAATATAAACACTAGCAAGCTCTGGTTTGATAGTTGAAACAGAAGCACTATAAACAACAGAGCGAAGCCCTTTAATAAGGTCTTTTGAAGAAATTGTAAAAGATTCTGTTTTTTCTGGTCGAGGAATGAGAGGAAAATCTTCAACAGAGAGGAGTTTCATGTTTGCGGAGTAATGGTCCGATGAAACATTCAAAATATCATTTTTTTTCTCAAATCTAAAACTTTTTTCTTTATCTGATTGAGAAATAAAGCTTCCTAAAACAGAAGAAGAGACAGCAACAGATCCTTCCTCCTCTAGTTTAATAGGAAGAGATATTTCTATACCTATATCAAGGTTTGTTGCTCTTAATACGAGAGAGTGCTCTTTACCCTCCAAAAGAACACATTTAAGAATGGGGTTAGAGCTCCCTCGCGAAGAAACTTTCTCAATTTTAGAGAAAGCTTTTGAAAATTTTTCTTTTGGACAGTCAAACTTCATAATCCACATCCTAACAGTTAAAAATGATATATACAAATAAAGTTCTATTAGGACTGAGGATATGTGTATAAGTCAAAAATAACCCTAATAATAAAGATTTTATTAAGTTTTTATGAAGAATAACTTAAGTAAAAACTGTGGATAAAATATGAAACAAGAAAGTTATTAACAGCTTAATCACAGCTATCCACAGTCTTATCTACAGATTAAAGAAGCTGTCGAAGTTGGTCTATTTCTTGAATGAGCTCAGGATCAGTTTTGAGGCCCTCTTTTATTTTTTCATATGAATGTATAGCTGTGGTGTGATCCCTCCCTCCTATTTTTTGACCAATTGAGGGAAAAGAAACATCTAAGAACTCCCGAAGTAAGTACATGAGAACCTGACGAGGTTTGATAATCTCCTTTTTCCTACTTTTCTCATATATAGAGTCTTCTTCAATATTGTAGAAATTAGCCACTATTTTTACCACCTCTTTAGTTGTAAGATTTTTTGTTGATTTCTTCTCTGTTTTTAGAATACTTTTTATTACTTCTATAGAAGGATCCTTCTCTTTGAGCTCAATATGTTGGGAGATACTATTTAAAGCCCCCTCTATTTCTCTAATATTTCCATCTAACTCTTTAGCTAAGAATTCCATAACCTCTTTTTTAAGAGAAACTCCATGATCAAAAGCTTTCTTTTTGATTATTTCGAGGCGAGATTCATAGTCTGGTTGGGGAATATCCACTATCATACCAGACACAAAACGTGATTTTAACCTGCTTTCTAGGCCCGCAATGAAGTTTGGGTGAACGTCTGAAGAAAAGATGATTTGTTTGTTGTTTTCATGAAGGTAATTAAAGAGGTGGAAAAGCTCCTCTTGTGTTTTCTCTTTATTTGAGAGGAATTGAATATCATCCATAATAAATACGTCGTATTTACGATATTTTTCCTTAAAAACACCCATCTTACCTGCCTGCATAAGATCTATCATCTCCTGAGAGAAGCGTTCTGAAGTAATATAATAAATTTTCTTATAAGAACCACTTTTTTTGATGTGATTCCCCACCGCCTGCATAATATGAGTTTTTCCAAGACCTGTATTTCCATATATATATAGAGGGTTGTACACCACAGGCTTCTTGATGATTGTTTGGCAGGCAGCGAATGCAAATTCATTGAAGGGTCCCACAACAAAGGTATCAAAAGTGTATTTAGGGTTCAGGTTATCATCCCTACTTATAACCATCTCGTTTAAAGGAAGCTCTTTTGTTTTTGTTTCAAGTTGTTTTTTGATGGTCTTGCTTTGTTCTGAGGATCTTTTTTCACAGACTACGTATTCAACAGAACGAACTGATGGTACGAGGTTGCGAAGGAGTTTAAGGATTATGTTGTGGAACTTTCCTCTAATCCAGGTCTCTGCAAAAGTGGTGGGAACGGCTATTTGTATGGCTCCTCCGTCGTTTTTAATGATATAGGTGTCTTTAAACCACATTGTGAAGGTGGCCCCAGTCATAACAAGCTCTAGTTCTATAAGCACTGTATCCCAAAGTTTTTTGTTATCAGTTTCCATGTTGGTCATTATTATACAGTATGGGGATAACTCACCAAACTTGTGGATATCTCATAAATATGTTATCTTCATTTCACATGTCATTCACATATAATCCCAAGAAACGAAAACGAGCGACAACCCATGGTTTCCTCGTGCGACAATCAACAAAGACCGGAAAACGCGTTATTTCTCGACGTCGTCAGAAAGGGCGAAAGCGTCTAAGTACTGTTTAATAAGGCTCTAAAACCTTTCTAAAATCGTGTTTTCAAAAAAACAACGAATATCAAAGTCTGAATTTTTATTGATATCTAAGGCTAAAAACCGACACTCGACGTTTTTTTCTGTTTCTTTTCTTGATAATACAATTAATAAATTTGCTGTGGTGGTATCTAAAAAGTGCTCAAAAGAGGCCGTTGTACGTAATAAAAACAAACGCCGGGTGCGTCACGCTCTTAAAAAACTCTTTTTTACTAAAAAGGGCTATTACGTAGTGTTTGTAAAAAAAGATCTTTCAAAAATAACCTTCCCTATTCTCGAAGAAGAGCTTAAGAGTCTAATAGCAACCCTTTAGTCGTGCTATAATCACCACCATGTCTACAATATTTCATTTGTTTTTCTACGACCCCCTTTATAACGCCCTCATTTTTATTCTTTCGGTATTACCTCATGCAAATGTCGGAATTGCGGTTATAATTCTTACGGTAGTAGTTCGTTTAGTACTCTTCCCTCTTTCTAAAGGGGCTGTACAGACTCAAATGAAGCTTAAGGAGGTTGAACCACAAGTGAAAGCTTTGAGAGAGAAATATAAGGATAATAAAGAGAAACAAGCTCAGGAACTTATTTCTTTATATAAAGCAAACAAAATCAACCCTTTTATGAGTTTTTTGTTTTTGTTAGTACAGCTTCCTATCATCTTCGCTCTCTACTTCATATTCTTCAAAGGAGGACTTCCTTCTGTGGATATGTCTCTTCTTTACTCTTTTGTTACTGCCCCTCAATCTGTGGATATGCACTTGTTCTGGTTTGATATTAGCAAACCCCAATTTATATTTGGTATTTTGGCTGCGGGAACACAGTTTCTACAAGCGCAGCTCTCTATACCCCCACATGTTCCCGCCGAAAAGAAAAGCTTCCAAGATGATTTGGCTCGAAGTATGAATATTCAAATTCGATACATATTACCTGCTTTTGTTCTTATCTTTTCACTCACTATCTCAGGCGCAGTTACCCTTTATTGGATTACAGGAAACATCTTTACTATTTTTCAGGAGTTGTACCTTCGAAGATCTAAAACTCGTACATCCACAGAGTAAGGTCTCTTTTGTTTGAGAAAAGGATGTACTTTTCGTCAGGAGAAAGAATTGGGTTTGTTATGTCTGCCTGCACACCAAAAGTTTGAAGGTTGAATATCTCTCGAACCTCTCCATTTGTGGCATCAACACGACTAATTAAGTCATCAAATAAAGTTTTTCCTTGATACCAAGCATCTGGGTACGCACCACTTGGTATGGTTTTTGGAATACCACAGTATGCTATAGAAGTATTTTTATTTGACCAGACACACTTCTCTGCTATGGTTTGTGTGCTAAGTGCTGACTCTTCTTGTTTTTTAAGATTAATTACAGAAAATAAAACAAGGTTATTTTTGTTTTCTGAAATAAGTGCATATGATAAATCTGGTGAAACAGAAACAACGAGGCCATTTCGTGGTCCTGCTATTTTGGTGAGGGATTTTGAGGCTGTGTTAAAAATATAACTTAAATTTTGGGTTCTTGCAGAAGGAGCGGTAGTAAGAACTATGTTGGACTGATTTACCCAGTCAGGAATCCAGTTTCGAATTGTGTGTGAAAAAATTATTGAAGACTTACCTACAAAAGGGGAAAGAAGGCCTTCTCCACCATTAACTCCGTTTATAATTCCAAAAAAACTTGTTTTAAGAGGAGAGAGGGTTACATTTTTAATGTTGTTTGGAGCATAAGAACCAACAAGCTCACCCTCTTTTGGTGAAGCGATATATGTTTGGATGTTTCCTGAAGCCTCATCAATTGTTCGAAGTGCCACCTGAGCGCCATTTTTAGAGATGATTGCCTCGTATACCTTTGGTATTGTGGTGTTGGTGATCCGTGTTGTTTCGCGAGTACTTGTGGAAGTCTGGAGAATGTTTCCGTTTGATCGTTCTATGTGCCAAATTACATACCCTTCAGGGGTATCAATAAAATCAAAACCAGCAACAGGGGTTCGACTTAGTTGTCTTAGACGAGGAAGGGGGCCCTCTGTTGAGGTGGCGATAAGACCCTCTGTGGCTGAGTCGACAATAATATTTTGGCTTGGAGCGAGTGATCCACTCCCCTCACCCCGTTCTCCAAAATCAACAATTTTTGTATTGGTAAGGTAGAAGTACCCGCCAACAAGCGCTACGATAACAATAATGAGTAATACTAAACTAACCATCAGAGTTTTTTTGTGGTTCATATGTTATTTATTATACACCGAAAAATAAGGAGTACTATCTAATTGGGGCGGTATACATAAACAGGAAGACCTTTTCCCCCGTAGTAGTTTGTCCAACTATTTGATGTATAGTTTCTTTTTACCGCTGCACTTCTACTACTATTTGAAATAATAGTTCCCCCTCCACTAGTTTCAACTATTCCCACATGTCCAGTCTTTCCAGCTTGTGTTGGTGATATAACTATGTCACCAGGACGTGATTGTGATAATCCTCCCGGTATTGCGCTAAAAGAAGAGCTTGTTCTTAGTGCGTTGTACATGTCTATTGTGCTTAAGCTATTTGTAATAGGTCTACCAAGCGCACTCTCTACTATTTCATTAACCGCATAAGCACAAGCCAAACGTCCTCCGTTTGTGCCTGAAGCAGAACAGGTTTTCAAAGGGTGGCTAGGGTCTGCTGCATACTGAGCACTTCTAAGGATTGCATCTGCTGCTCCTTCTCCTCTTTCTTGTAGTCCTGGGGTTTGTAGTCCTGGGGTTTGGGTACTAGGTCCAGTTCCAGTGGGTTGTGGGGAGGTGGGGAGGCTTGGAATTGTACCCGTTGGGGATTCTTCTGATTGCAACTCCTCACTCGTCGTTCCCTCTCCAAAATTCAACTCCGTATTCAACAAAGCAGGATTAATCGTATTCAAAATCACATATGACCCTAACGCAATGAACAATCCAAGAACAGCAGCCCATATTCTCTCCTTACCCTCTTGTTTCCCACTCCACGCATCACTTGATGCCCACTGCACTCCCCCAACAACAATCATAAGTACTGCAAGAGCGGTACAAAGAGATATACCGAGTATGTATATTATATTAAGATACTTACTCAAAAACCCCTCATCAATTGTTTCTGACGCACTAATTCCTGGGAGGGGGGCGAGGGTTTGGTACTCAATCTGAGCAAAACCTGTAGCGGGTAATAATAAAAACAAAAAGAAGTAGAAAATTATCTTCATTACTTACAATTCTAATGCATTACAACTAGTTAAACAACAATCAAAGCTTTTTAGTTTGCTGGAGGTGTTGGAATAAATTGAACTCCTCCTCCAGAAGGTGGTTGTGTATTTCCCGAAGGTGGTGGAGTACTTGAAAAATTATTAACATTAAAGAAAGATTCCCTCTGTGATGAGGTAAGGTTTCGATAGGGTGTTGTACCTCTGTATGGTTGTATTTTTACATCCGTGTACATTCCCCCGACTTGTGAATTACTATAAAAATCAATAACAGGAGCTCTTCCTTGCGAAGCCGTCCTGTTTTTAACTGCTCCGCCAGTATCTGCGGCTACATAATATCTTGGGCCACTAGCCGTCTGAATGGTAATAAGACTTCCATAAGGAATAACTCTCGGGTCAACTGCTGCAACACCTACCTGCGTTGCTGTGGCTGGTCGAAGAGGAGTTCCTGTCGATGATCTTAGAGCATCTGTATCTGGGTCACTGTTTGATTCTCCTGCATAGTAATAAGTAGATCTTACATTAAGGGTTCCATCTTCGTTGAATTGAGGTTGGTAGGTTGGGTCTGCTTGTGGTCGGGTTGTTGGAGTTGTTTCTGCAACTCTTTTTTCTTCAGGTGTTTTTTCTCCAACGGGGGTTGATTGCAACTCCTCACTCGTCGTTCCCTCTCCAAAATTCAACTCCGTATTCAACAAAGCAGGATTAATCGTATTCAAAATCACATATGACCCTAACGCAATGAACAATCCAAGAACAGCAGCCCATATTCTCTCCTTACCCTCTTGTTTCCCACTCCACGCATCACTTGATGCCCACTGCACTCCCCCAACAACAATCATAAGTACTGCAAGAGCGGTACAAAGAGATATACCGAGTATGTATATTATATTAAGATACTTACTCAAAAACCCCTCATCAATTGTTTCTGACGCACTAATTCCTGGGAGGGGGGCGAGGGTTGTATACTGAACTTGTGCAAAAACAATCACAGGGAGAGCGGTAAGTATTGTGAAAAGAATAATTAGTGAGATATTTTTCTTCATTAGAAATTAATTGGAGCTGAACCGCTTATTTTCTGAAGGAGGTGGGTAGTATTGTTAACAATTACTCCAATTAGCGAAGTTCCCTGCTGTCCAGTGGAATTACGCAAAGTAACATAGTCTTGACCTATAGGCACAGGTATAACACCTCCGTTGATAGTCCATGTGTACTTTAAACCTGTTTTTGCTTGCGGAGTACTTAAGAAAAAAGGCTCTGCTTTGATGGTGACTTCGCTATCCTTGAGTGTAAAATTATTTGATCCAACGTCTCTGTTATAAAGTATTCCGTATAAAGGGTTTTTTTCATACATGAGAATTTCTGACGCATTGGGCATGGTGATCATTATTCCTTTTCCTTTTATTTTTCCATCTGTTGAACTAACTTCAACTTCTACTTTCACCGCTTCGCCCAAAATACTACTCGTGTACTGAAAAGAGTTTTTACCGTAGCCGGACATACTTCCCTTAACCGTGTCATTGATAATCCACTTATAAATAAGAGATGATGAGTTTAGTCGTGCCCCTGTTGAAGAAGTCATGTTGGGCATAGCGACAAACCTTACTGTTCCCTCCTTGTTGAACAACCCTTTTCCTCTATAAAAAGGTGGAGTGTAGGAATCCGCTTCATAAATAAGAGAAACTTCTTGGGGGGCAATTGTTAAAGATCTATTTATCTCTGGTTGACCCGTTGGACGTATGATGACTAATACTTTTTTGGTTTCTCCATAATTTCCTGAATTAATTGAGAACTTAGTAGCGCCTATTGCGCTTTGAATCACTTTTCCGTTTACTGACCAAGAAATACTAGCTGCGTTAAGGTTGGTTCCATAAGCCGAGATAGAAATGTCTACTATCTCATTTGCTTTGGGGTACTGAGGAGAGACGTCGAGTGTGATTTGTTGTTGAACATCACCTGTTTGTAAGGGGTTATATGTTTGAGCTATTCCAATAAGTGGGGAGGTAGCTATAATTAAAATAATGATAAGTAGTGTGTGTTTCATTACTAAAATTATACAATACAATAGCCTGCTTTGCACAACCATAATCCCTTATCGAAGCCTCGTCTCTTCTTCAAGTTCTTCACGAGCCTTCTTCATTGCGAGGATTTGGCGGGGGTCTGAACTGATAATTTGATCTTCTGCATAAGAACCCACCACCTTAATAGCAACATGTTTGAGACCAGCAAAGAAGATTCCCTCCCCCACATTCGATTCAAGAAGAAGGTATTTTTCTTCATCGGTAAGGTTAAAGGTTTGTTGAAGAACATCAACTGAAGAAGCAGATTGCTTCATGAGAAGTTGCATTGATGAGTTCGTGATAATAGGAAGGCCGTAGGGAGATTTGAGGAAGTCTTCAACGTCTTGAGTAATAGTAGAAAGTCCGAGATAGTACTTTCTTCCTCGTTTTGCAAGAGAAAGAAGAAATGACGCTGTGTCATCTGACTTCATCATCCACCACGCCTCGTCAATAATAAGAAGACGCTTCTTTAACTCTTTGCGAATAGCATTCCAAATAAAGTGAGTAACTATATACATAGCCACCGGCTTAAGCTCGTCTTCCATGTCTCGTACAGAAAAGACCACAAACTTTTTATTAATATCAACATTGGTAGGCTGATTAATAAATCCTGCCCAAGTTCCCCGTGTGTATTTGGAAAGTTTCTGAACCAGGCTTTCTGCTCCCTCCATCCCCGAAAGAACCATTTCAAAATCAGAAAGTAGAGGAGGTTCTATGTTTGTAAAGTTGGATTCAGGAGTGATGTCTTTTAATGCATACGTCTCTGTAATCGCTCGATCAACAATAGCATCTTCCTCAGGAGTAAGACCTCCAAGCATAATACGAAAAAGACCAATAAGATTGACAGTGTTTGAACGGAGAATGTCTGCGGGTGACTCATCTGGTCGGGGATGAGGAAGGTCAAAAGGATTGATGTGGTGTTCTGAAGTAAGTGAGATATTAAAATATCTTCCTCCTGTTGCTTCTGCGATACGCTCATACTCTCGCTCAGGGTCGATTACAATAACATCAGCATCAAACATAAGAGTTCGAAGGATCTCTAGTTTTGTGGAGTAAGACTTTCCTGATCCTGCTTTAGCAAAGGTTACTGAGTTGTAGTTCTCAAGGGAGAAACGGTCGAATAAAATAAGGCTAGAGTTGTGTCGGTTGATACCATAAAGGATTCCTTTGTCGGTAGTAAGGTCGAAAGAAATAAAAGGAAAGAAACTTGAAAGCGGAGATGAGTTGAGTTTTGAATGAACGGCGAGCTCGTCGGAGGCTATTGGAAGGGTGCTTCTAAATCCCTGTTCTTGCTGGAAGAGGGCTGGTTTTGGATACACAAGACTTGCTTCAAGTATTGATTTGATTTCGTTTGCGACTTTGTCGAGCTCTATTGAAGACTCTCCGTAAATAGTGATATAAAGTCCAACATCAAAGATTCTTTCTTGGGCCTGTTGGAGGTCATCTCGAAGCTTCTCAAGGTTTTGGTATGCCGCATCGAGTTTTGGATCACGAACAAACCCCTTCTCTTCTCTCATGTGAATCTGGCTTTGGATTTCTGCTACTTTCTTTTCGAATTGGCGAAGCATCCGTGACGTCTCAATAGGGTGAATAAAAATAGAAACATCAAAAGCTTTGTCGAGATTGATGATTGGGGAAAACCAAGAATCACTCAAATAACGAGGGTAAGAAATAATAAAGAAACTCCGAGCGAACCTGTTCCCAAGGTTGATTTCTTTTGAGCCTATTTTAAGAGCAGCGGGAGCAACCACGTCTTGCAGATCAAGACCCTCTTCTTTATAGAGATCGTTTGGGATTTCGGTAACTGTTGGTTTTTGTTTTAGAAAATCAAATAATGCCATATATTTTATGCTCGTTGAGCGGGCTTGCCATCCTCTCCTGGGTTAAATGATTTATAAAAAAGTTCGATTAATTGTTCTGTGTCAAGCTCTATGATACGAACACCACAACGCGTGAGACCCTCTTCAACTACAGCTACACGCTGGTCTAATTGTATCTTGTTTTCTTCAAAAACGGATTCTTTTCTTAATACCTCTTCTTCCTCATTTTTATTTCGAAAAACTGATTCAAGAGGATTTGAGGATTTGCTAATAGAGGTATTGTTGTAGGGTACCACAATGAAAAAAGTCTTTGTCATAATGTTGGTGCTCTCAGTAAGTGTCCTCACGAAATCAATGTACTGCTTGACTTGTAATTTCATAAGATCAGTACTCTGCTCCCTCTCTCTTTCCTTAAGAAGATTTAAATAAGGATTAATATCAAGTCTTCTTGATTGTACACAGATTTGAACAGAAAAGTTGAGAGAGTTGAGGAAGTTTTGGAACTGATAAATAATAGCAGTTTGTTCGTCTTGGGACTTAAGAGCAAAGTTTACTGTTGAGGACATTACAATTGCTCGAAGTGATCCATCTTTAAGAATGATGATACCATCCCTCACCTCCTTGATAGGTACGAATTCCTGGCTTGCTTTTGATTTTGTCTGTGATGCCATATATTTTAGTATATCACCAAATTAAATCTTTATATTTAATTTTGAATTAATTTCATGCTGTTTTGCACCTCCATCATTCATATCAAACGATCTGTTTGTGTCGGATATTTTTCCTTCGGTGATAGCGGGAATTTTTGTGTGGATAAGTGTGTGAGGGGTATCGGTCTCTAAGTTCTTCACTGTTGATGGCTTATTTCTTTTTTTCCAAACATAAAGTTTGTATCCCGAGAAATATATAAGTGCAGACTCTACCATGTCGATAAAAGGTTTATTATTAGGCTTATAAAAAGCTAAAGCGATAGAAAAGCTCATCACGGGAATAATAAGAAGTATTGCCAAATAAAAAAAAGGAACAAAACGATAGATTATGTACGAAAGACCACAACCCCCGATTACATAAATAAACTCTTTAAACGAAAAAGGTCCAAAAATCTTATCTTCCATTTCAATAAATTGAGGAACTTGAAATTTCATATGTACATCATATCAAAATATTTTGATACAATATACGAGTGTTCATAAATAAAGTTCAATTAAAAACATTTATACTAGATTCAAATCTTATTTCTGCAAAAGATGTTGAATCGGTCTTTGAAGAGGCTGAACAAAAGAAAATTGAGCCTGGGGTAATTCTTCTACAAAGAGGGCTTATTCAAGAAGATCAATTAAGAAAGATTCAAGCTTATGTCTTAGGAATCGCTTTTGTTGACCTTCAAAATCAAAAAATAGACCCATCTGTGCTCAGTATGATTCCCGAACCTATCGCTCGAAATCATAATATTATTGCATTTCGTAAAAACCCCGACAGTTTGGAAGTGGCGATGCTTGATACTGATGACCTTGGGGCCATTGATTTCATCAAAAAGAAAGTGGGTCTTAAGATAGTTCCCCGTTTGACGGATACTGTTTCGATCAAAATGGCTCTACTTCAATACCAAAAGAGTCTAAAGGCAGATTTTGGCGATATTATTCAGAAGGAATCCATTTCAATTAAGACTCTTTCTGGAAAAGAGGGTGAAGAAATAAGTGAAAAAGATATTAAGAGGCTTGCTGAGGATCTTCCTGTTGTACGAGTAGTGGATACCCTTCTCAAACACGCCGCACTTCAGAACGCTTCAGATATCCACATCGAACCACAAGAAAATGAGATAGTAGTGAGATATCGAATTGATGGGTTACTCAGAGATGCGATGATTTTACCTAAAAAGGCAGGAGATTCGATAATTGCTCGTATTAAGGTACTTTCAAACCTCAAATTAGACGAGAAGCGTCTCCCTCAAGACGGGCGCTTTAAGGTTGATATGAATACTGAAAGAGTATCTTTCCGAGTATCTATTTTGCCAGTTTATTACGGTGAAAAGGCTGTAATGCGTCTTTTGAGGGAAAATGTATCAGGTTTTACCTTAGAAGGTTTGGGTTTTCATGGTGAAGGGCTTGAGCAGCTTCATGAGGCAACACGTCTATCAACAGGAATGATACTCACCACAGGACCTACTGGATCAGGAAAAACAACCACTTTATATACTATGTTGGATATTCTCAATACTCCCGACGTAAATATCTCAACCATTGAAGATCCTGTGGAATATCAGATTAAGCGCATAAACCAAACCCAAGTTAAGCCGGACATCGGGTTCACCTTCTCGTCTGGTCTGCGTTCTCTTGTTCGACAAGATCCTGACGTGATTATGGTAGGAGAAATCCGAGATAACGAAACTGCATCCTTGGCCATAAACGCTGCTCTTACTGGGCATTTAGTACTTTCTACTCTTCACACTAACTCTTCTGCTGGTGCAATTCCTCGGTTTATTGATATGAAAGTTGAGCCATTCCTACTTGTTTCAACAATAAGTGTGATTGTGGCACAGCGTTTGGTGCGTAAATTAGCCCCAGAAAAGGAGAAATATAGCCTTACTGAAGCCGAATTGGCTGAATTGAGTAAGAAAATAAACATGGAAAAAGTCCTCATTTGCCTTAAAAAGGAGAATATTGTTGACGTAAAGGCTGATTGGAAATCAATCTCTTTTTACAAAGCAAAGAAAAGCCTGACTTCTGAGGACGGGTTTAGTAGTCGTATTGGTATTCATGAGGTGCTTAAAATGAATCCCATAATTAAGGAATTAATCATAAAAAAGGCTACTTCAGATGAGATTTCCGCACAAGCAGAGAAAGATGGCATGCTTACTATGGCAGAAGATGGTATTTTTAAAGCAGTGCAAGGCCTTACAACCATTGAGGAGGTGCTTCGTGTCGTTTCTGAGTAATAAATGGGGTCAGGAGCTATTTCTGAATCAAATAATGTCAAAG
>CAYQLE010000006.1:11042-20529 GCA_964418265.1 uncultured Candidatus Saccharibacteria bacterium | reverse complement strand
ATATGAAACAAAAAGGTTTTACACTTATCGAACTTTTGGTAGTTATTGCAATCATCGGTATTCTTTCTTCGGTTGTTCTTGCTTCTCTTAACACTGCTCGTACCAAGGGAGCAGACGCAGCTATCAAAGCGGATCTTTCTGGATCTCGTGCTCAAGCTGAATTATTTTATGACACAGGTACAACTTATGAAGGTGTTTGCGCTAGTGTCGCTGGTGCAATTGGGTTGACCGTCACAGCTGCCGCAGCAAAGAAATCAGGAACCACTGCTACTATCAGTGATACACAAGTTCCAAGTGCGACTATTGCCACTTGTCACGATACAGCGGCAGGATGGGCAGCACAGGCACCGATTACCACAGGAACTTCTTTCTGTGTGGATAGCAGTGGAAAAGCTATTATGACCACAAACTTCCTAGCTACCGGTGTTGTTGCTTGTAGCTAATCTTTTCTCTAAAAGAAATATACACAAAAACCCCCGCATAAAAATGCGGGGGTTTTTTGTGTATACAACAATGATGTTTGTACGCTACAATACAGACATGTATGCAAAACAAAAAGGGTACACAATTGTTGAACTACTTATCGCAGCAGCAATCGTTGGTCTGCTTGCTGCAATTGTCGTAGGAGGTCTCGATCTCGTTCGTTCAAAAGGAAGGGATGCTGCTCGTATTGCTGATATAAAGCAGATTAACGGAGCGATTGAGAATTATTTTGATTCCTGCTACAAGTTTCCTGAAACTCTCGACAATCTTGTTCCTGATTGCCAAGGTAACGTCTATATTTCTGAAGTACCCAATGACCCTCAGGGAATGCCTTACAAGTATTATGTATCTGATACCCCGTACGGTTTCCATTTGTGTGCAAATCTCGAACTCGACTATGGTAATAACAAAGGCAAAGCGCGCTCAGCTCCACTTGCTGGCGGGGATGAGTGTGATGGTACACAAGGTAAGGTGTTCGACGTGCTCGGTGGTGCATTAAAATAAAAACATGGAAATACTTACTCTTTTCTTCTTTGCATCTCTTGGATTGATTATTGGAAGCTTCTTAAACGTTGTGATTTTGCGACATAATACAGGCCGAGGTCTTCATGGGCGATCAGGTTGCTTTACTTGTGATCGCGACCTTAGATGGTACGAGCTTATTCCTGTCGTTTCTTTCTTGATTCAAAAAGGGAAATGTCGAAGTTGTGAAAGTACCATATCTTTGCAATATCCAATGGTAGAATTTGCGACGGCAGTAGTCTTTGCTCTTGTTTCCTGGAACATGCTCGCTCCTTTTTATGCTATGTACAGCTTGATTGATATTTTACTATTACTCATTGCTCTCTTTGTTTTTTCTATACTGATTGTTATTTTCGTATATGACTTGTATCACAAAATAATTCCCGACAAGTTTTCTCTTATGTTCAGTGTTGCAGCTTTTATTGGTCTCATCATTACTCATCAGTCAGCCTTGCTTACTTTTCCCTATTATCTTGACCTTTTGGCAGGGCCTATCTTTGCTCTTCCTTTTTATATTCTCTGGAAAGTTTCAAACGGAAGATGGATTGGTCTCGGAGATGCCAAGCTGGCAATAGGTATCGGATGGTTTCTTGGATTTTCGTCTGGGCTCTCGGCCCTTGCTCTCGCTTTTTGGGTAGGTGCTGCTTTGAGTATTCTGCTCATGTATATTCCTAGCATTCTTCCAAAGAAACACCGTCTTACCTGGAAGAGTGAAGTTCCTTTTGGACCATTTCTTATTTTTGCTACTTTAGTTATTTACCTTACTCATCTTGATTTTTTTGGTATGAGCACATTTATTTATTTTTTAGTGTAAAATTATAAATATGAATCGCTTGAAGCACATCACACACAAAGGTTTCTCTCTCGTCGAGCTTCTCCTTGTTGTTGCGATTTTTATGATAATGACCACTGTGGTGGTGTTTAATCAAAATCGTTTTTCTAGTGATATTTCTATTTCAAATATTGCATATCAAATAGCACTGCAGATTCGACAAGCTCAAGTGTATGGAACGTTGGTGCGAGATAGTGGAGGTATTGAAGGCGTTCCTACTGATTTTGATCTTGGTTATGGAGTTAATTTTTTCCTTGATGGAGAGGCTATCAGTTTCAGTATTTTTGCTGATACTGATATAGGAGGGTCAAATCCAAACGGAGTTCTTGGTAACGGTTATTATACTTCTAATGATGTGAGGATTAGCACATTTAACTTATCCGAAGGAAATACGATTACTAATGTATGTGTATATGGTACCAACGTATACTGCATGCGACCAAGCGGTGGAGCTGTTGGTGTTGTCGATCAGGTAGATTTGGTATTTCGTCGTCCTGATCCTGATGCGCTCATCACTGCTAATTCTGACGGGTCTTTTTCCGGAGCCACATATACAGAAATTATTCTTACCTCAGCTCTTCGAGACAAACAGAAGAAGATAACCGTTCGTAATACGGGTCAGATTTCTGTAACAAATATTGAATAACATGTTGTACAATATGAAGATGAAAAATAAGGGGTTCACACTTATCGAAATTATGGTTGCGGTCTCTATTTTTACTATAGTGATGATGATTTCTATGGGTGCTGTATTTAGTGTTGTTGGTGCCAATCGCAAATCCCAAAGCTTGAATGTAGTGGTCAACAACCTCAACTTTGCTTTTGAAAGTATGATTCGTGATTTGCGAACAGGTACTGGTTATGAAGTTAGTGATTGTGTGGGAATTTCCTACGACTGCCGTACTGTTACTTTTGAAGATCGTGAGGGGAGAAGGGTTAGTTATGGACAGGCGGTAGGCGGAGTTATTTTTAAGGAGTATACCGAAGTAGAAAATTCAAACTTGCCTCAAGGAGGTATCACCGACCCTGAAGTTACCATTGAAAACATGTCTTTCGATTTATTGGGTGGTAATCCTTCGGGAGATGGGAGTCAGCTTTTGCTCCGTATTCATCTTCAAGGAAAGACGGGAAACCCAGCTAACAACACCGAATCAGCTTTTAATATTCAAACATTGATTGCGCCTCGATCGCTTGATTCTACGGAATTTTAAATATAAACATTAATATGAATATAAATAATCAACAACATAAAGGATTCACTCTCGTAGAGACAATGGTTGCTATATCTATTCTTATGTTTGCAATCCTTGGTCCGTTAAGTATAGCGAGTTCTGGCTTGGTGAATGCTCGTATCGCAAGAGACCAAGTGACTGCTTTCTATCTTGCGCAAGAAGGTCTTGAGTTTGTTCGCTACGCGCGTGACACAAACTTTTTACGCAATCAAAACAATGTTTCAAGCGCGAATGCTGATGGAGATAACTGGCTCTTCGGTGTTAATGTTTGTATTTCTGCTAATGGATGTCAGATTGACGTATCGAGATATTTTGACAATAAAGACGTAAGTGCGGGTGGTCTTGCCTCCGTAATAAATTCTTGTGGTTCTGGTTGCGACACGCCTTTAAGTATAGATTCAACTACTGGCATGTATACATACGACTCTGCTTCGGGAAACCGATTCTCTCCTTTTATTCGTACGATAAGAATTGATCGAATTACAAATGATAAAGGAGGGAACAATGAGATACGGGTAACTTCTCATGTTGAGTGGAATACGGGAGTTGTTACCAAAGAAGTAGAACTCGTTGAAAATATAAGAAACATATATGATGCTGAATAAAACAAACAAACAAAAAGGGTTTACATTACTATTTGCATCACTTATCGTCTCTCTTCTTTTATCTGTGGGTATTGCAATTGCCAACATTACCCTCGCTCAACTTACTTTGTCTACCGCGGGTCGTGAGTCCCAGGTTGCACTCTACAACGCTGACACAGCTCTCGAGTGTGCGCTATATTATCAGTATAGAGTTTTTTATCCAACTGGTACCCCCGTACAATTCTTCCCTCAAGCAACAAGTCACACCCCAAGAGGTATGGAATGCGCAGGTCTGCCGAATGATTCTGGTGTCGATATTGTAGCAAATGGTAGCTCCGTTGTTACGACATACGATTTTAATATCGCTACTTGTGATTCCTCGAAGCCTTCTTTTGTGATTGAGGTAACTAAGACTCCGCAAAGTACGTACCACAATGTCCAGATTCGCACTCGAGGCTACAATACCTGCAATCCTAACAACCCACGTCGGGTAGAGCGTGGTCTTTACGTGCGAAACATCATTGAATAAATAGCTCCTGACCCCATTATTTGTTATAATTTTCGCATGACAAAAATACGTGTAGCCATCAATGGCGCAGGACGAATCGGGCGTGCATTTCTTAAATTAGCAGAAGAGAGGGAAGAGTTGGAGGTTGTTGCCCTCAACGATCTTACTTCGATTGATAATATTGCCTATCTTTTGAAATACGACACGACTTACGGCACAACTCCATATGAGATTAAAGCGGAAGCGGGTAAGCTTTTTATTAAGGGACGCGAAGTTGCTTACCTGAGCGAGAAGGATCCTGCAAATTTACCTTGGAAAGATTTGAATGTTGACGTGGTGGTAGAGTCTACTGGTTTCTTTACTGATTACTCGACCGCTCGTACGCACATCACTGCCGGTGCCAAGAAAGTGGTGATCTCTGCTCCTGCTAAGGGGGTACCTGCAGATGCTACCGAGGGAATGGTTCTCATGAACATCAACTGTGATTCTCTTGTAGAAAAGATTGTTACTTCAAATGCTTCGTGTACCACCAATGCTTCAAGTCCAGTGATAGCTATTTTGAAAGATACTATTGGAATCGAGAAAGCAATTCTCAACACTACTCACGCATACACCGCATCTCAGTCGCTCGTTGATGGTCCTTCCAAGAAAGATATGCGAGAAGGACGCGCAGCAGCTATGAACATGGTGCCTTCGTCTACTGGTGCAGCCAAAGCTGTGGGGGAAGTGATCACTGACCTTTCAGGAAGATTCGACGGTATCTCAGTACGAGTACCGATTGTTGCAGGTTCTCTTGCCGACATTACCTTCATCGCCAAGCGTGATACTACTGTAGAAGAGGTGAACGAAATTCTCACTAAAGCATCTCAAGAACAAGGATGGAAAAACATCTTTGCTGTTACCAACGAAGAACTCGTGTCTTCAGATATCAAGGGAAATACTCATGCTTCAATTGCCGACCTTTCTATGACGCGAGTTGTCGGAGGCAATTTAGTAAAAGTGCTTGCTTGGTATGACAATGAAATGGGTTATACCAATACGCTCGTGCATCATGTGGTGAAGACGGGTAAGTTTATAAAATAATGAAAATATACCTCGCAACAGACCATGCTGGCTTCTCTCTTAAGGAAGAGGTTTTTGAATTTCTTAAGAATAAAGAATTTGACGTTGTTGACTGCGGAGCAACTGAGTACGACGAAACTGACGACTATACAACTTGGATTCCAAAAGCAGTAGAGCAGGTGGCTTCAGATCCTGAGAACTCTCGAGGGATTATCTTTGGTGGATCTGGAGAAGGAGAAGCAATGATCGCTAATCGTTTCAAGCATGTACGAGCTACTGTATATTATGGAAGCGAACGAAAGATTATAGAGCTTTCTCGAGAGCACAACGATGCAAACGTTCTTTCGATTGGTGCACGATTTATTTCTGCTGAAGAAGCAAAAGAGGTAGTTGCCGAATGGCTCGCTCTCTCATTTACTAACGAAGCTCGTCATGCGCGACGCAATGAGGCTATTGATAACTTTCCTGCATAATTTAAATATATGATTGTACTTCCCGCTATAATCCCAGAAAACATAGACGACCTCGAAAGTCATTTGCTCCAGGTGCGACGCATAGCAAAGTGGGTTCAGATTGATGTGTGTGACGGTCGTCTTACTCCTTCTCCTTCATGGCCGTACACTGAAGACTACGGCCACTTCCAAGAAATCCTTGATCAGCAAAGGGGGCTTCCTTTTTGGGAAGATTTTGATTTTGAAATTGACCTGATGGTACAAAAGCCAGATCAGGAGTACGAACGATGGATTGATGCAGGAGCTTCCCGAATTATTTTTCATTACAAAGAAAGCTTGAAAGATACCCTTGTTGATGTGATGCAAAAAACAAAAGATCGTGGTGTAGAGGTTGGACTTGCTTTGCATATTGGTGATACACCTTCCGTACTTACTGATTTTGCTGATTTAATTGATGTAGTACAGGTGATGGGAATCAAACACATCGGTCTTCAGGGGGAACCCTTTGACGAACATGCTCTCGAGCTTATTCGAGATATTCGTTCGCAGTATCCGCAGTTTGAAGTGAGTGTCGATGGGGGAGTAAACACCGATACCGCTGAAGTGCTCGCAGAGGCAGGTGTGCACAGGCTTGTTATCGGCTCTGCTTTGTACGGGCAAGGTGATATTCGTGAAATTTATAACTACTTCGTTTCTTTTTAAATAGGTGTTAATACCAAAGGGCACCTTTGACATGTCAAAGGTGCCCTTTGGTATTTGATAAGCTATTCTTGTTCTGGTTTTTGCTGATCCTGCAGTAACTTTTGCTGTTCTTGCTGTAGCTGTAGTAGTTGCTGTTGTTGCTCCTGTCTCTGTTTTTGAGCGTCAATCTGCATCTGTTTGATCTGTTCAGGGGTTCTAATATTGGTAGGATTTGTTCTGTTAACATTTAAGTTTGATTGTATTTTCCCTAAAAAAACCCAACCTGTAATAAATATAGAAACACTTATCATAACAGCAGCCAATAGGATTGCGATAGGAAAACTCATATTGTTTACTGTGTTGAATATTTTGTTTATTTTTTTAATCATAGATATATAATATATAGTATAGCAATCAAGTGTCAAAGGGCACCTTTGACACGATTGTGCCAATAACCAGACTTATGGTAACGTATATGTAACTAATTATGAAAAAAACATACTATTTTTTAGGAGGACTACCTCGATCTGGCTCAACACTTCTTTGTAATATTTTGGCTCAGAATCCCCGTATTCAAACAGGTCCAGCTTCAGGAGTAATGGATGTGATGTTTTTAGTTAGAAATAATTGGGACAACCTAATCGAATTTAAAGCCAATCCAAATGAAGCAGGAAAAGTAAGAGTTATGAGAGGAGTTTTGGATAGTTACTATTCAAACACAGAAAAGCCCATCATTATCGACAAAAGCAGAGGGTGGATAGCATTTTTAGAAATGGCTGAAGGAGTTTTGGGACACAAAGCCAAAGTTATAGTTCCTGTTAGAGATATTCGCGATATTTTGGCCAGTTTTGAAAAACTATGGCGTAGAAATTCTTCCAATAAACAAATTCAACAAGAAAAAGACAATTTTTGGAAGTATCAATCAGTTGAAGGTCGCACTGAAATTTGGCTCCAAAACAACCAACCCGTCGGCCTGGCGTATAACAGAATCAAAGATGCTATCACGAGAGGGTTTTCAGATCGTATGCTTTTTGTAGATTTTGATAAATTAACCAAGAACCCCGAAGAGCAACTAAAAAGAATCTATAAATTTTTAGGTGAAGAATATTTCCTACATGATTTTAATAATGTAAAGCAAATATTTTTTGAGAATGACGACGTCTATGGCTTCAAAGATTTACATGATATTCGCAGTAAAGTAGAACCAATTGCTCCACAGTGGCCGACCGTCTTGGGCCCTTTTGCTGAAAAACAAGGCAAATTAAATTTTTGGCATGACATTACATAAAGACGTATGGTATACTTTTTAAAATTAAAGATATGTTTAAGTCTATTGATAGCATAAAGCAAAAAACCATACTTCGTGTTTTTTCCATACTCCTCCTCCTTTCTTTTGTTTTTTTTGGTACCGTACAAGCCAAGACTTTCCTTGATACTCAAGCACAAAGCGAACAATCACCAAAAACATTCACCACCTCAGCCCTTATTCTTGAAATAAAAGACTCCCATATTCTCCTTGTACGTAAAATACTAAACAACACCCTTCAAGATGAACAGTACACCGTAGACACATCAGAAGTTTCATTCAAGAACCGTGAAGGTTCAAGTAACATATCACCTTCAGATTTAAAAGTGGGTGACAAAATAATCATCAAAGGATTTCTTGAAGAAACAAATATATCTGCTCGCATCGTCCTTCTTTTCTCTTTTGATGAACTCACTGAAGAAGAGAAGCTCGCCTACGCTTCATTCATGTTAGAAAAAGATATTTCTACTACCACGGAGGCTCTCGCTAGTTCAACACCAGAACTTCTCATTGAAGAGGTTTCTTCAACTACGAGTGAGATTGTTGTAGAGACGGTGGCTGGTCTCATAGAGGATATAGTAGAAGGGATCAAACAAGGTATTGAAACTATTCTAGGAATTGAAGAAAACTCTGCACCAGAAGCTGAAATACCACCAGTGTCAGAACCAACACCAACACCAGAACCCGCGCCAGAACCCGCGCCAGAACCTGCACCAGTGTCAGAACTCGCACCTGAACCAGAACCCGCGCCAGCCCCTGAACCAGAACCCGCGCCAGAACCTGCACCAGTGTCAGAACCCGCACCAGTGTCAGAACTCGCACCTGAACCAACTCAATAAAATGAACAAATTCTCTCAATTTTTTGTAAAGAAAATCTACTACGCTGGTGCATTCACCATCATCGCACTCTTTTTATTTGTACGAGTACATAGCACCGAAGCCTCTACCATCAACATCAGTACCTGTAGAACCCTCGATGATGGAGATGATAGTGTATACAACCTTACCTCAGATATTGGGAGTGTGTCGTCACCGATTTCAGGCGACTGTCTTGTGGTTGGATCAAACAATGTAACCATTGTTGGAAACGGATACACTATATACGGTACAGGAAGTGGTAATATAGGTATCAATATCGGTACTGACCTATCTGGAAATGCTTGGGGAACTACCACCGTTAGCAACTTAGTTGTTACAGGATTTGATAGTTTAATATCTGCCGTCGGAGCTAATGATTACATCGGAGGTAATGGAGGTAGAGGAGGAAATGTATCACTTACTAGTGTTACTTCTTCAGGCACCATCACCGCAAGTGGGGGTGTAGGTCTTAATGGAACCGGAGGAGCAGGAGGAACTATCTCTCTTGCCTCATCAACAGTCTCAAGCACCATCACCGCAAGTGGGGGTAGTGGTGGTTATGGTGGACTCGGTGGAACAGGAGGAACCATCTCTCTTGCCTCAAACTCAAGTTCAGGTGCCATCACCGCAAGTGGTGGTGGTGCTAGGACTGGAGGAGCCGGAGGAACCATCTCTCTCGCCTCATCAACAACCTCAGGCACCATCACCGCAAGTGGGGGTAATGGTGGTAATAATGACGGAGGAACAGGAGGAACCATCTCTCTTACCTCAAACTCAAGTTCAGGTGCCATCACCGCAAATGGGGGTGGTAGTAGTAATAATGACGGAGGAGCAGGAGGAACCATCTCTCTTACATCATCAACAACCTCAGGCACCATCAACGTAAGTGGGGGTTATGGTGGTAATGGAACAGGAGGAGCAGGAGGAACAATCTCTCTCGCCTCATCAACAACCTCAGGCACCATCA
>CAYQLE010000006.1:8974-10942 GCA_964418265.1 uncultured Candidatus Saccharibacteria bacterium | reverse complement strand
GGAGGAGCAGGAGGAACAATCTCTCTCGCCTCATCAACAACCTCAGGCACCATCACCGCAAGTGGGGGTAGTGGTGGTTATGGTGGTAACGGAGGAACAATCTCTCTCACAGACTCAACCTCAGGCACCATCACCGCAAGTGGGGGTGGTGGTGGTAATTATGGTGGTAACGGAGGAACCATCTCTCTCGCCTCATCAACAACCTCAAGCACCATCACCGCAAGCGGGGGTAATAGTAATGGAAACGGAGGAGCCGGAGGAACCATCTCTCTCACAGACTCAACCTCAAGCACCATCACCGCAAGTGGGGGTGGTGGTAATTATGGACTCGGTGGAACAGGAGGAACTATCTCTCTTGCCTCATCAACAACCTCAGGCAACATCAATGCAAGTGGGGGTAGTAATAATAACGGAGGAGCAGGAGGAACTATCTCTCTTGCCTCATCAACAACCTCAGGCAACATCAATGCAAGTGGGGGTTATGGTGGTAATGGAAACGGAGGAGCAGGAGGAACAATCTCTCTCGCCTCATCAACAACCTCAGGCACCATCACCGCAAGTGGGGGTAGTGGTGGTTATGGTGGTAACGGAGGAACAATCTCTCTCACAGACTCAACCTCAGGCACCATCACCGCAAGTGGGGGTGGTGGTGGTAATTATGGTGGTAACGGAGGAACCATCTCTCTCGCCTCATCAACAACCTCAAGCACCATCACCGCAAGCGGGGGTAATAGTAATGGAAACGGAGGAGCCGGAGGAACCATCTCTCTCACAGACTCAACCTCAAGCACCATCACCGCAAGTGGGGGTGGTGGTAATGGAAGCGGAGGAACCGGAGGAACCATCTCTCTCACAGACTCAACCTCAAGCACCATCAACGTAAGTGGTGGTGGTAGTGGTAATGGAAATGGTGGTAACGGAGGAACCATCTCAATCACAGGAACAAACATGACTTTCTTTGCAAACAACCCAAACCTTGTTGTCACTGGAGGTAGTGGTAATTCATACGGCGCAGACGGTTCAATCACCGTCAACGGATCAATCATTTTCAATACAGGGGAATCATTTACACAAGATGCTACAAACTGGCTTGGAACTGCGACATGGTCATTTTTAAGTAACAGTCAAAACAATGGTATCGTCAAAGGTAACACTGACTTCAAAGATACTTCTATTAACCAATCAGGCGCTTCTGTTCTAGGAACTTGTCAGCTTTTTGATGAATCACAAAATCTTGGAACTTGTAGTAATGTTGTCCTTAAATATGGATACTTTTTTAATAATGCTTCATCGACAGACTGGAGTGATGTAGGTAACTGGTGGGCAAACCCAAGTCTAAACATCGCTCTTGGGTTTACTCCTACTTCAACAGATGAAACTATATATCTTGCAGGCACCACTACAGGGCCAACAGCTACCACCACCGTCGGTAATATCATAGTAGCTGATAACAAAACAGGAGGAGGCACATTCGGTATTAATATCTCAAATGTCTTTGGCTTTAACCCAAGTACCTTTGCTGCTTCTTTCTACAATGGAGGTTTCAACACCGGAATCATTAATGGAATCATGAAGGTGTTCTCATCTCTACTTGGTGGCTTTTCAAATATTAATCAAGGCACAGTCACTAATGGTGTTGAATTCTATGGCAACACTTTCAACAACACAAACAACATAGCTTCTCCAACTTTCACTGGTACCGCTAAATTCTTTGACGGTTCATACAATAATTCATCTGGTGTTCTAGGAACTGCTATCTTCAACGCTACTTCAACAAACCAAGGTGCAGTCACAACCGGAACATTCAACAACTCATCAACCAACACCGTAGGTGGGACAGTAACAAATGCTACGTTCAATAATTCCTCTGTAAACCTAGGTACTCTTGTTAGCGCAATCTTTAACGGTACTTCATACAACAATGCTACAACTACAGGCAATGCTACCTTTGCAGCAGGGACTAGAAAC
>CAYQLE010000006.1:1780-8874 GCA_964418265.1 uncultured Candidatus Saccharibacteria bacterium | reverse complement strand
GCCACCTTTAGTGGAAATTCATACAACGTTGGAACAACAACCAACGCCACCTTCGTGGGTGATCTCGCAGAGAACTTCTTCTCATCAGTAAATGGAGTCATCTCAAGTGTTGCTACTCGTATGTACACTTCTGTTGCTCCACAAATTAATCAACTCCGCTCTTTCATAGATCGCGCTTGGAGTGTGGTCGCAGACAACACCCTAGTGAAATTACTTTTCAGAGACAAGCTTGGAATTGTAGGTCTTAACTCAAATCCTGTTACTACTTTTGTCGAACAAAATGATGGAGCAATCTTGCGTCCTCTTGTTCCAGGAGTCATCACTTCTTGTGGAGTGTTAGATACAGAAAACGGTACCTATACTATCGCCACCTCAACTGACATCACTAATTGGAAATATGATACTTGTTTCATTGTTCGTGCCAACGGCGTTACTTTAGATGGAAACAACAAAACTATTTCAGGTCTTAACACTTCATCTGCTGTCTATGCCATTCTTGCTACTTCTACTCCATCAGTCGACGGCACATCAAATGCCTTCACTAATCTAACTGTTAAAAATATTAGATTCCAAAAATTTGCGTACGCTCTAAATATTAGTGGTACAGCAAGTACTACAGGAAGCGGAGGAAATGCAGGTACAGTTTCATTTGCTACTTCTACTTTAGGTGCAGGTATTCTTTCAAACGGAGCTAATGGATTAGTTAATGGAGGAAATGGAGGACTAGTCAATTTCACAAACACTAGTGCCATTGGCACCACCGCCTCAACCACTATCTCTGCCAATGGAGGTAATTCAACTTCTTGTGGAAACGGAGGAGGAGCAGGAACTATTAACACTATCAATTCTGGATATGACAATGTTTCCATTACTGCGGGTACTGGATCAACCGTTGGTTGTCCTGGTAATCCTAATGCTGGTAGTTCAGGTTCATCTGGTCAACAAACTGGTGGTGCAAGTACAGGGGCTACTGACCCAGTCCAAAGTTCAATTAACAATGCCGCCTCTCAAGCAGCCGCAGCTGCAGCCGCTGCTGCCGCATCCTCCGCTACTCCTTCAAGAAACTCTGCAACGTCACCAAGTGTTCTTCCTAATCTTGCTCCACCGGGTAATATTAACTTCTCTCCACTCCAATCCTTCACTCCGTTTGGAACAGGGTTTGCTAGCAACTTTAGCCCACAAAATGTAGGCGCTACCGTTATTCCATCTCTATTTCTAAACTTTAAATTAGTGTCGAATTTTGCTTTAAATGTTATTCCTCAATTCTATGCAAACGTGTCAGGATTTCTTTTTGCCCCGTTACCACAATCAATCACCGATGTTCTATCTAGAACACCTATGATTGCAAGTGTTCTTTCTTCTACTGGTATTATCACCGAGCAAAATCTAGCTTCTCTTGTAAAAAGACCTGTTGAATTAAGTAATACTAATCTTGATCCAGGACAGTTTGTTATCAAATCAGGTGGAACTACTATTACCACATATGTTACCTATGATAGTAATGTGGGACTCGCTCAAATGGTTAAGGTCTCACCAAATCAATTGTTAAACATCTCTCTCATCCCCCTATCAACTGGTGAAGTAACTGCTTCATACCTTGATCAAACTCTTACCTTCACACAATCATCTGAATTCGCTTCAACCAATATCACTACTCCATCAGCAGGAGGACGATATCTCCTCAAGACAACCTCTTCACCTCTTCCTCTTCTCATTGAGGTGGAAGTGCCGGTGGAGAAGGTGGAGTCAAAACCATGGGGAATATTCAACTTTGTATGGAAGCTTTTTAATAGGTAAAACTTCCGTTCAATATTGAAGAGTGATATACTTTGGTCACATTATTTAACAAATTAACATTATATATATATGCAATCAGGAATTTTTGACAAGACTCGCGTAATAGCCAACACATTGATGGTTGTGTTGGTAGGTCTCAACATCTTCTTTAGTATTCAGTACACCCAAAACATCAAAACAGAAGATGCTCTCATTGAGCAAGAAACAGCAAAGACCGAGGGTCGTCTCAAGACCGCGCAGTTTCTCAAACTCTTTGTCGACAAAGTACTTGGTACCAACGGAACTATTGCTTTTGAAGATCGAGTGAAGCTAGAATCTGACATCATTGAACTGGGAGACGAAGCTCTTACCAAGCAATGGGGAGTCTTTGTAGCAAGTGCCGACAGTGAACAGGCACAGAAGAGTGCGGTACTTCTTATGTCGATGTTGAGTAACAGGATGATTTAGTAGAAAGTGTCAAAGGGCACCTTTGACATATCAAAGGTGCCCTTTGACGTATGTATATATGATATAATTTTCGTATGAATTTTGAAGCGCAAGCAAACACGATTAGACAATCAATAATCGAAATGCTCCTTGAAGCAAAGTCGGGTCATACCGCAGGACCACTTGGTATGACCGACATCTTTACTGCTTTTTATTTCAATCTCCTCAAACACGATCCAAAGAATCCAAGCTGGGAAAAGCGCGACCTCGTCGTTCTTTCAAACGGGCACATCTGCCCCGTGCTCTACGCCACTATGGCACACGCAGGATATTTTCCTCTTGAAGAACTCAAGACTCTGCGTAAGTTTGGTTCAATTCTGCAGGGTCACCCTCATCGTGAATTCTTACCTTCGCTTGAAACAAGCTCAGGTCCGCTCGGCTCAGGTCTTTCACAGGCTGTGGGAATGGCACTCGCGCTTCGTCTCGACCGTGATCGTAATCGCTTCGTCTACTGTTTTCTTGGTGATGGGGAACTTAATGAAGGACAGAACTGGGAAGCAATGATGCTCGCCGGCAAAGAGAAGCTCGGCAACCTCATTGCAATAGTTGACCGTAATAATATTCAGATTGACGGTTTCACTGAGGACATCATGCCGTTAGAATCCTTGTATGAAAAGTGGTCCGCATTTAATTGGAAAGTTTTTGAGATTAATGGACATGACTTCGATGAGATTATTTCTACCGTTGAGGAAGCAAAATCAATTCAGAATCGTCCTATCGTAATCATAGCGCACACTGTTCCTGGAAAGGGAGTTAAGGAGTTCGAGCACAAGCCAGAATGGCACGGCAAACCACCATCAGCAGAAGAAGCGGACATGGCACTTAAAGAGCTCCGGACTTTGGGAGGGCAGATTGAGAGCGTGTAGAAGACAGTCTTCTACACCAAAATAAAAATGATAAATTCAAACTTAAAACTAAATCCAGAAATTTTCTCGCCAGATGTGAAGATGGTGGCTATTCGTCAAGGATTCGGTGAGGGTCTTGTTGAGGCAGGGAAGAAGAATGAGCAAGTAGTTGCACTCGTTGCCGATCTTACTGAGTCAGCAAAGGTGGATTTGTTCAAAAAAGAATTCCCACAACGCTTTTTTGAAATTGGTATTGGTGAGCAGAATATGGCGAGTGTTGCATCGGGCATGGCTCACATGGGAAAAATTCCTTTCATTGCATCGTACGCAATGTTCTCACCAGGACGAAACTGGGAACAGATCCGAACGACTATTTGTTACAACGATGTTCCTGTAAAAATCGCAGGTTCACATGCCGGCGTGTCGGTGGGACCTGATGGTGGAACGCACCAAGCTATCGAAGATATCGCCATCACTCGTGTTATTCCAAACATGGAAGTCTTTTCTCCGTGTGATGCAATCCAGTCAAAAAAAGTCACCCAAGCAATTGCGGAAACCAAATCACCAAGCTATCTGCGTCTTGCGCGTGATAAGACAGCTATCATAACAACAGAAGAAACTCCTTTTGAAATTGGAAAAGCATATACTTATTGGCAAGCAAAAGACGACAAGCCACAAGTGGGAATCATTGCGACAGGCGCACTCGTGCACAAAGCGCTCAAGGTGGCAGACCAATTATCTAAAGAGGGAATTGAGGTGGAGGTTTTGGCAATTATTACTATCAAACCTCTTGATGTGGATGCGGTGGTTGCCCTCGCAAAGAAAGCAGGTAAGTTGGTAACTGTAGAAGAGCATCAAGTTGCAGGAGGGCTCGGTGGGCTTATTGCAGAGACTGTTACGGAGTATTTCCCTGTTCCTGTGAAGCGTGTCGGGGTGAATAATAAGTTTGGACAATCAGGAACTCCTGAAGAGCTCATCGAGCATTATGGAATGGGCGAGAAGAGTATTAAAGAAGCAGTACTTAGTTTGGTAGGTGTACAATAACCACCTTTGTAAGCTAAAATATATTTATGAAAATAAAAATCGGAGGTACTTACAAGCACTACAAAAAACAAAATTTATATAAGGTTATTGCTCTCGCAAAAGATAGTGAGACTCTGCAAGACATTGTGGTGTACGAAGCACTCTACCCAAACCCACTTTCTCGTGTGTGGACTCGACCGTATCATGAGTGGGTTGAGGAGGTGGCAAATGAAAAAGGCGACATAGGGCAACGTTTTTCTCGTGTGATATAATCAAAACATGACTAAACAAATTGATTTTCTGGCAATCGGAGACACCGTTGTTGATGCTTTTATCCGCCTTTCTGATGCTGAAGAAGTTTTTGATGCCAATCACGACACTCGCAAGCTCTGTATGACCTTCGGAGATAAGATTCCTTTTGAATTTGCTACAGTTCTTGCGGGGGTAGGGAACAGCGCGAACGCTGCTGTTTCTACTTCGCGTCTTGGTCTCACTTCATCCCTTCTTTCTAATCTTGGTGATGACGACTATGGAAAAGACTGTCTTGATGCCCTCCATAAAGACAATGTCGACACAGAATTTATAAAGATTCACCAAGGAAAGAAAACCAACTATCATTACGTGCTCTGGTTCCATAACGAGCGTACTATTCTTATTAAACATGAAGAATATGCATATGAGCTTCCTGATATTGGTTCTCCAAAATGGATTTATCTCAGTTCTCTTTCGAAGAATTCGCTTCCTTTCCATAAAATGCTGGAAGAATATCTTTCAGCACACCCTGAAACCAAATTAGTATTTCAACCAGGAACTTTTCAAATTTCTCTCGGATCAGAAGCGCTTGCAGGGATTTACAAGCACGCACACGTTTTCTTTTGTAATGTCGAGGAAGCAAAAAAGATTTTAAAGAAAGATGGGGAAGTAAAAGATTTAATGAAAGATTTTACTAATCTTGGTCCACAGATTGTTGTTATCACAGACGGTCCGAAGGGCGCATACGCGTACGACAAGCTGAGCGACAAAGCGTGGTTCTTGCCAACATATCCAGACCCAAAGCCTCCTTATGAACGCACAGGTGCGGGAGATGCTTTTGCTTCTACTTTCACTACGGCGCTTGCTCTTGGTAAGTCTATTCCTGATGCTATGGCGTGGGGAGCAATTAACTCAATGTCAGTGGTGCAGTATGTGGGAGCTCAAGAAGGTCTTCTCACACAAAGTAAGATTGAAGAATACCTAGCGTCCGCTCCTGCAGACTTCGCAGTAAAAGAAATTTAATGGGGTCAGGAGCTATTTATTTGTTATACTAATCGCATGACATACAAAGAAACTATCCAAGACGCGCTTATACGAGGAATATCAATCGGACATTTCAACATCTCAAACATTGAAGGGTTTTGGGCAGTTATTAATGCTTCAAAAAAGCTAGATGTTCCCGTTATTATTGGTGTATCAGAAGGTGAGCGTGATTGGATTGGTGTGAAGGAAATAAAAACTCTTGTTGATATAGCAAAAGCAGACGGAGTGAAAGTATTTCTCAATGCCGACCACACCTACTCATTCGAACGCGTAAAGGAAGTGGTGGATGCGGGATACGACTCAGTGATTATCGACTGCGCCAAGCTTCCATACGATGAGAATGTTGCGGTGACCAAGCGGTGTGTCGACTACGCACGAAGTGTGAACCCAGAAATTCTCGTTGAAGCAGAGTTTGGTTTTATCGGGGCTAGCTCAAAGATTCTTGATGCACTTCCTGAAGGTGCAGCTCAAGACGACTCACAACTCACCTCTCCCGAACAAGCAAAAGCATTCGTAGAAGCAACTGGTATTGACCTCTTTGCTCCCGCAGTAGGGAACGTGCACGGAATGTTCCGTGATACCAAGAACCCACATATACATATTGACCGTGTGAAAGCGATCCACGATGCGGCTGGCGTTCCTCTTGTGCTCCATGGTGGTTCTGGTATTCCCGACGAAGACTTCCTTCAAGCGGGTCCAAACGGCATGGCTATTATTCACATCTCGACCGAACTTCGTCGTGCATACGCCGACGCTCTAAAAGCATTTCTTGCAAAGAATCCCGATGAAGTCGCTGGTTACAAACTCATGAAAGAGCCCCGAGACGCAATGCAGAAGGTGGTTGAGGAACGGTTGAAGCTGTTTAATAAGCTGGTGTAGGGGAGTCTCCCCGACACAGATGCCAAAGGTGCCCTTTGACATCTTGACGCTATCTTGCGCTTTTAAGCCTTTTTCTGTATAGTATCGAAACTTATGACAATCATATTAAACGCAGTAAAGCGAGAAAAAACTGAAAAGTTAGCAGCAATTCGAAAAGGGGGCAACATTCCTGCAGTATTTTATGGCGCGAAGGAAGCATCAACAGCAATCTCTATCCCTGAAGTGGAATTTATTAAGGTATACCGACAGGCCGGAGAGTCATCTATTGTAAGCCTAAAGACTCCAGACGGTGACCACGACGCACTTATCCAAGACCTCGACCTTGACCCTGTGTCTGGAAAGGTTCGTCACGTAGACTTCTATGTGGTTGAAAAGGGTAAGAAGCTCCAGGTTGGAATCCCTCTTACTTTCGAAGGGGAAGCTCCTGCTATTAAGCTTGGAGGAACCCTTACAAAAGTGCTTCATGAAATCGAAATCGAGGCTACTCCCGCCAACCTTCCTCATGATCTTATTGTAGATGTTTCTTCTCTTGTTGATTTTGATTCTCAAATTCTTGCTAAGGATATCAAGCTTCCTGCCGGTGTAGAGCTCATAACTGATCCTGACGAAGTAGTTGCTCTTGTAGCTGTTATCAAGGAAGAAGAGGAAGAATCAGCTCCTACCGACCTCTCATCAATCGAAATGTCTGTAGAGAAGGGTAAGAAGGAGGAAGAAGCAGTCCCTGCTGAATAATTGTAAGTTTTTACGCTAGTGTGCGTCATAAAAAGT
>CAYQLE010000006.1:0-1770 GCA_964418265.1 uncultured Candidatus Saccharibacteria bacterium | reverse complement strand
CGCTTCTTTTTTCGTTTTAATTTCTTAAATTCTTGATATAATGAAACCTATGGGCAAAGCATCTACAATTTCGGCTATTTCATGCACTTTTTTAGTGATAGTTGCTGTATTTTTTGCGTCATCAGGATCTCTTTCCGCACAAAGTTTGAGTCCGGAAGAGCGGGCGAAGCTCGAGCGGGAGCTCCAGCAGATTGAGAAGCAAATCAAAGAACAGCAAGGAATTCTTGATCAAAAGAAAGGCGAAGGTCAGTCTATTTCGCGTGATATTTCAATTCTCGATGCCAAAATTAAAGAAGCACAACTCAAGATTCAGAAACATAATCTGGCAATTGAGCGTCTCGGTAAGGACATTACTGTAAAATCTAAGACTATAGGAACTCTCGAAGAGCGCATCTCAGATGGTAAGGAGTCACTTTCTGATATTATCCGGAAGCGTAACGATCTTGATTCTTACTCTGTTGCCGAAGCACTTCTTACTAAGAAGAATTTTTCTGATTTCTTTATCGACTTTGACACACTCGCTTCTCTTCAGGATTCCCTCAAGGAATTTCTTAATGACGTAAAGACAGCCAAGGGTCAGAATGAACACGAGAAGGACGTGCTCAGTGCCAACCGTAACAAGGAAATAGATACTCGAGTGAATGTTGAGAAGGAACAATCGAGCATCAAGGCAAACGAAGCAGAGAAGAAGCGTCTCCTTTCTCTTAATCAGAAAGATCAAGCCTCATACCGAGCGGTTATTGGTGAGAATCAAAAGAAAGCCAATGATATTAAAAACCGTTTGTTCCCCCTCATTGACTCAGGTCCAATTAAATTCGAAGATGCTATAGCTTATGCCAAAGCAGCATCAGCAATGACAGGAGTGCGTCCTGCTTTTATTCTCGCTATCTTGAAACAAGAGACTAATCTTGGTGCCAATGTAGGTCAATGCTACCTCACCGACCCTACAACTGGCGCAGGTAAAGGAAAGAATACCGGCACACCTTTTACTAGAGTTATGAAGCCTGACCGTGACGTAGCACCATTTTTGGATGTCACCAAACGTCTTGGACGAGATCCCTACACCACCGTCGTATCTTGTCCTCAATCTATTGGGTTCGGAGGAGCAATGGGACCTTCGCAGTTTATCCCTTCCACCTGGGTAATGTATGAGCACCGAGTAGCTGCTGCTGTTGGAGCGAAGATTGGTGACCCTTGGATTGCTCGGCACGCGTTCACTGCTACCGCTCTTTTCCTTCAGGATCTAGGGGCGGGTAAAGGAGGCTTTAGTGCTGAACAAGAGGCTGCTGGGCGATACTATGCTGGAGGAGGTTGGGCAACTCGTGGTCTAGGGTACGCTGCAAGCGTGCTCGCAATAGCTTCAGGATTCCAGAACGATATCGACTTCTTGCAAGATCAGTAATTATTTGATAATCTAACGCGACATGAAAAAAGACACCCATCCAGCATTTTTCCCAAAAGCAACCGTAACATGCGCCTGTGGCGTGGAACTTGTTATGGGAAGCACTAAGGAAAAAGCACAAATTGAAATCTGTAGCCAGTGTCACCCCGTGTACACCGGTACCGAAAAGGTTCTCGATAGCGCAGGACGAGTTGAGAAATTCAAAGCTCGAAAGGCTGCTAGCTCAAAGAAGTAACTACTTTAAAACTCGCTCGAGAAGTTTCTTTAATTTTCGTCCTCACCACACCCTCAGGACATCGGGAGGGTCCCAAGCACAAAATTAAAAAATTCTCCCCGCGAGTTTTTTTAGTTTCTGTTATAATTTAACT
>CAYQLE010000005.1:0-21135 GCA_964418265.1 uncultured Candidatus Saccharibacteria bacterium | reverse complement strand
TTCTAATATTGACCAGTCTGACAAGAGTTCCTTATTTTTAGCAAAACAAAGAATATACTGCTGGAGCGTTCGTGAATTTTTATCCTTTTTTCCTTTTCCGTGGAGCCACATAAAACTTTGAATAAAATTCTCCTCACCAAAAATCTCATCCATAATAAGACGAAGGTTTGCAACTTCATTATCGTCAATCGACACAAAAATTACTCCGTCATCCTTCAAAATATTCCTTGCAAGAGAAAGTCGTGGATACATCATCGTCAACCAATCACTGTGGAAACGTCCATTTGATTCTGGATTACTCGTCATCTTGATCCCATCTTTGGTCTGTCTTGTCTTCTTATAATAATCAGAAACACCTTCTGTAAAATTATCAGGATAAATAAAATCCTTGCCCGTATTATACGGTGGGTCAATATAAATCATTTTAATCTTCCCAGGATTCGCATAATGCTTTTGAAGTAATTTCAAAACCTCGAGATTGTCTCCCTCTATAAAAATATTTTCTGTAGATTCAAAATTCTTACTTGATTCAAGATCAGGAGTAAGTGTTCCAGATGATGGCTTACGAAGCGCTCGGAATGCATTACTTTTCCCTGCCCAGTTAAGTCCATATTTTTCAGTACCAGCTAAAATACCTTCCTTGTTAAAGAATTCTCGGAGTGCATCAAAATCAATCACGTCTTCCTTGACGAATTGTGGAAAAATCACGCGTAGTTTTGCCAGATTATCATTTTTAATATTTTCAGAAACCATTGTCACTCTTTCTGTTTTTTTGGAATTGTTTTTCATATATTTTTACCAATTCATCCACGTTATCGTCAACTGCAACACGGTCGCAATACAAACCCACACAAGATACGGGATATTGGCGAGCGCTATCCATTTAACATGGGGATATATGGCAAACATTGCCCAGATGAGTGTGCCTAATACGAGGAGGATGTCGATGGATGCGAGGAGGTTGTTCTTGAGGCCAAATTGGAAATAGGTAAACGCAAAGTTGAAAATGAGGTTAAGGACAAAAGGTAGAGCCACTATAGCGGGAATTTCTTTTATATAGATTTTGTAAAACACGATGCTATAGGTAACCGCAATGATGGAGTACAGCACGGTCCACACAGGACCAAAGAGCCACGATGGTGGCGCCCATGAGGGCTTGAGGAGGGTGCTGTACCAGTTGTTGATGTTTGTTGGGTTCATATATTATGTATTAGTTATTATTAATCAACCGGACACGTATTCTTGCCTAGCACCGCATACAATCCGCACCAAGAAAATATAGCTTCAAAAAATGAAAATCCTGAGAAGAAGAGTAACCAAGGGTTCCATGTGGTAGTGATAGCAAGAACAAGTAGTGCCACTCCGATGACTAGTCGTATTGTCCTGCCGTATTTGTTGATATTTTTACTGGCTCCGTGGTTTGTATTTCGAGCAAACTTTCTGAGTACTGCGCGGTAGGCAAACCCAAATATAAACGCCAGTACAAACATGATAACAATCAGTCCCCAACCAAACGGTGAGAGGATAAAGTATATCGGAGATTTGTCGAAGAAGTCATTTTTCAGTTGTGGGATGAGGGTGAGCGCGTTTACCGTTTCTTTGAAATCAAACGCTTCTATCTCACCTATAGCGAGTGAGTATTTGCTGTCGTTGTTACTACTCCATACGCGGATCTCGTATGTACCCGCGTCTGCTTGTGCTTTGTATTCTGGTCCTTGCCAGTAGGTGTCACTACCAAATGGTTCAAAGAATTTCTTCCATTCAAAATTTGCACCTTCCAATACGGCGACTTGTTCCCCGTCTTTGAGAATCACTGCTGAGACATCTTTCTTCTGACCTTCGATATCTGGTACAAGCACTCCGACATAGAGCGCGAACGCTTCGTCTGAGGTGATGGTATAGACCGCAGGTTCGCCACTGAGAGTCCCATAGTACGCTTTGGATACTTCAGGAGAGGTGACGATGGTTTGGCTGTCTGTGACGATCCTCGGCTGGTGCGCAGAAGTGACGGTCGGTAATATGAATACGGGGAGAAGGAGTGCGAGGGTGATTAAGAGTTTTTGCATAACTTGTCGAATTATGCCATTTTTTGACCTTTTTTACAATCAGGCTACTCAGCACGGATGCTCTATACATGAATTCTTACCGTAAATTATAAAAAGACTGTACCTAGTTAAAAATTTGAGTTTTGAGTAAATGTTGATAAAATCAACAACATGACAGAATTTAAATCATTTTTGGGGGACGATGGTGAAGTTACTGAGGAAGTAGGAATTTTAAACAAACTTCGGCTTGTTGAAGGATTTAAAAAAATAAGAACAAGTTTTAATGACGCAGAACCAGAAATAGTTATTTTGGCTGGAGTAATGCTCAAGATAAGTAAAGCAAAAGAAATCATTAAACTTTTTAATGAAACATTAAACAGACTGATGGACGAATCAGAGAAGCTTATTGACTCTCCAGAATCAAACACACCAGAAACAAAAATTAAAAGAAAGTATATTGCAGATCAAATAAACATATTACTAGAAGACCAACAAAACTTTGAAAAAGATATTGGAGAAATAGTTGGTGATGAGAATCTTCTAAGCACGTCTTCTAAAGAAGATATTTCTAAAGCGGAAGCTATAGTTGATGCAATAATGGTTGAAATTAAAGAATCACTCAATCCTGTATCTGGATTGAGTTAAACATAACTTAGCTTTTGTATTAAGTTTAACTACAAATTTTTTTGTAACTTCTGGAGTTCGTATTGGTGTAGCTTCATAACCTCCATTGTTGCTCTTGTCTGATCCATTCCATTATCAGTTCTAGCCTTCACTTCAATAGCAATCTTCTGGAAGAAGTCAGGGTTTTTGGTAATCATACCTATCATCTTCTCCTGATCTTCTTTAGAAACGTTTTTAAGCTGTCTTTCTAACATCTTTCTCATCAAAAATTCTTTAATCATATGTGGTTTATTTTAGCAGACTTTGAAGCCTTTTAAAACTCTTCTCCGAAACAGGCTGAACTGACAGTCTGTCTCCCTTTTTTATAAGTTGCATATCTCCAAGCTTAGAGTCTTTTTTAATATCAGCAAGTGAAAGTGGGGTTTTGTATTTCTTAACAAAAGCCAGGTCCACACAGACCCAAGTAGGATCATCTTCCTTCGACTTGTAGTCATAGTGCTCGTCGTCTTTATCGAAAGCTGTTTCGTCAGGATGTGGAGTGCTCGCTACTTTGGCAAGACCATGTATTCCCGTCGGGTCACTCATTGAGTGATAAAAAAATACCAAGTCACCTTTCTTCATACTGTCACGCATGAAGTTGCGAGCTTGATAGTTTCGTATTCCTGTCCACGATGTTTTCTTGTCATGCTTAAAGTCGTCAATTGAATAACAGTTCCCTTCGCTTTTGACGAGCCAATAGTTCATGAGAATTTTGTTTAATCTGCAAGGCTACCAAAGACAATAGAAATAAGAGCAAGTACGAGAGCGAAGATAAGTGCTGGTAAGAAACCAGTAACAGCAAACCCAGGAACTACTACTGCTGCAAGCATCACGAGCAATGCACTAATAACAAATGAGAACAGACCGAGAGTGATGATGTTGATAGGGAGAGTCAAGATCAAAAGAATTGGCTTGATAAATGCATTGATGAGCCCAAGCACTACTGCAACCACAATTGCGGCGAATGGTCCTGCCACTGACACCCCAGGAACAACATACGCTGCAATACCGATAGCAAGGGCTGACAGAATAAGATTGATTATTAGCATCATAAGTTTTATTGATTAAGTATTAATAACTAACTTTCACTATTATACCACCTTATTAGATTATTAAATTTTTATACTTTTCTTGTAATTTTGACAATTTAGGGGCAATAACTATCTGACAATATGCTTTGTCTTTGTTTTGTTCGTAATAGTTCTTGTGATAATCCTCTGCAACATAAAATTCTGTTGCTTGTGTCACCTCTGTCACCACAGGGTTGCTGTACGCATTTGAATTATTGAGTTCTTTTATAAGTGCTTCGGCTTCTTGTTTCTGTTCTTCATTTGTGTAGAAAATTCCTGAGCGATACTGGGTACCAATATCGTTTCCTTGGCGATTGAGAGTAGTGGGGTCGTGTGTATTGAAGAAAACAGAAAGTAATTCGCCGTATGTAATAAGTGTAGGGTCAAAACTAATCCTCACTGCTTCGGCATGACCGGTGTTTCCTTCGCACACTTGGAGATAGGTGGGGTTCTTGGTTTCTCCACCAATATAACCAGGCTCTGCAGACAAAACTCCCTTAAGTCCTTTTAGAAATGCCTCCGTACACCAGAAACATCCCCCTGCGAATATTATTGTTTGTGTGTTCATGAATTTATATAGTTTCCAATCTTTCCATCACTTCGAATAATGCGGTGACATGGTACTTTGGGATCATAATTCCCTGCCATATGGTTTTCATTTACTTTTTTGTAACTTAAATATACCATACGCAAAGATAATGAAAATTAACCTTGACGAGATAAATTTAGAGCTTTCCCCTCTTCATCCAAGCGAAATAGTCCAATGGGCAAAGGACCAGTTTGAAAATGGCTTAGTTATGACCTCGGGTTTCGGAGCTGAATCTGCAGTAATGATTCACTTGGTCACCCGTATCATGCCAACCGTTCCGATTATCCTCATTGACACTTCCTTCTTGAGACCTGAAACCTACGTCTTCGCTGAGCAATTGCGAGAACATTTTGGTCTCAATCTCAAGATCTATGCTTCACCCATTCCTCCTGAGGACCTGGGTAATCAGGTTGAGGATAAGTTGTATCACGAAGTAAGAAAGATAGAGCCAATGAGAAGAGCTCTCTTCGAGCTTAGTGCTTCGGCTGTCATGAGTGGAATCAGGTCAGACCAGACGGAGAATCGAGCAAACTCAAAGATTGTTCAGCGCGATAGCAATGGACTTTATCGAATACACCCGATTCTCACGCTAAGTCAGCGAGAAGTAGAGATGTATATGACTCTGTATGATTTACCTTATCATCCATTGGTGAAACAAGGCTTTTGGTCGATTGGAGATATCCACAATACCTTCCCTGGTAAAAATAGAGAAGGCAGAAAGCTCGGTGCATCGGGAGAATGCGGACTAAATGTTCCAAACTACTCAATATAAACCATCCGCGATACGTATCGCGGTTTTTTATTTCCCTTCTTCGGGTTTCAAATCAAGACACATTGAGTTTATGCAGTATCGCTTTCCTGTAGGAGTTCCGTGACCATCACCGAAGACATGACCAAGGTGTGATTTACATTTCGAACACACTACTTCAGTGCGGTTCATTCCATGTGCATCGTCGTGTACAAAATCAACACTTCCTAGTATTGCATCGTAAAAGCTTGGCCAACCAGTTCCTGAATCAAACTTAGTATCTGATTTAAAAAGCTCTTGCCCACACACTTTGCAAGCATAAGTTCCACTTTCTTTTGAGTCCCAATACTTGCCAGTAAAAGGTGCTTCTGTTAATTTTGATTTAATTTCTTCTTCATTCATATTTTAAATATTATAACACTTAGTGTAGAGGTCGGACCTCTACACTATTTTTTAACAAACAGGCGTACTAGACGAATGTCTCGATATGAAACATTACTTCCAAGCATATTCTTCACTGGAGACAAGGACCAATCTCCTGTCTTACGACTTGATTCACGAAAAGCGGTTTCAATATCACTATACTTTTTTGGTGATACTTTCTTTTGCATGTATTCAATGTCTTTTTTAGTAACATGTCCTGACTCGAGTAATTTCTCAATATGCGAAAGCACGGTCTCCTCAGTCATACCACGATGATCTGCAATTTCTTTGAGCTGTATCTTCTCTTGAATGAAGGTAAGTGTCTTCTCAAACGTGCTTGGTTTCTTTGGTCTACTGCCTTTCACTTTCACTTTTTTTATTTTTCCGTCTTCACCTACTACATCAACAGCGCTAAACACCCACTCAGGTGCGATGCTTTTTATAAAAGCTTCTTTTGCTTGCGCAGTTCTTCCTCCTTCGGAAAGTTCGAGTAGTCTTCCACGGGCATCTTTAGACTTTTCTCTTAACTGTTTGTCGAAGATGAGAACTTCTGGATGTACATGAAGAGCTGTCTCATTAAGTCCGAGAATTGTAAGTCCATCAAAACTCCTCACACGAGAAAGTGCGACATATCCCATTCCCTTTTCAAAGGACCTCGAAAGGTCTACCTCTACTGCATCGAGGCTCATACCTTGGCTCTTGTGAATAGTAATAGCCCACGCAAGGCGCAAGGGGTATTGTTGAAGCTCCGCCTTTACCTTTCCATCTTCTTCGATAGTCCAGCTTTCTACGGGTACTTCTATAACCTTACCGTTTCGCATTTCAACCACTGGCCCACCAGCTGTTCCGTGAAGCTTCTTTACAATACCGAGTGTGCCGTTTGCATAGTCCATTTCAAAATTATTCTTTACAAACATAACCTTCGCTCCCACTCGCAACCGCAAGAACTCCGGAGCAAGACAGCTCTTCTTCAAGATATCTACAAGAGTTTCATTTCCTTTTGTATGCATTTCATATACTTCCTCCGCACTCTTAAGGGTTTTAAGTGCATCATCGTTCACTTTGTCGACGTCTATGTTGTGTGTGTACAGACGAGTTGGTTCGACAAAGGGACCTGTTGCCTTTATCTTTTCTTGTTTGAAGCACTGCTTGATGTGATCCATTACTCCGTTGTCCACCGCATTTGCTCGAATAGCGTTGAGGACTTTGGTAGATACGTTATCCTTCTGACGATGTTGTTCTTCTAAATAACAAATTCTAAGGTCACTCTCCTTCCATGCTTGCGAGTGATAGATAAATTTTGACTCGGGTTGACCATACCGAGACACGGGAGGAAGCTGGAAGAAATCACCACAAAGCACAACTTGTATTCCTCCAAACGGATCATTACTTCTTTTAAACATTTTTAAAACACGGTCTACTAGGTCAAGTCGAAAATGATGAAGCATAGACACCTCATCAATAATAAGAACTTTCACTTTCTCCATACGCTTCCACAGGTATTGTTTTTCTTCAAGTGCCTCGAGGTCATACTCGGTTACGACATCCTTCACACCAAGCCCTGTCCACGAATGAATAGTGACTCCTCCCATGTGAGTGGCGGCAATGCCTGTGGAAGCTGTCACACCAATATCAACCTCATGATCTTTGAGATAGTCGATGTATTGGTTGAGAAGATGCGTCTTGCCGGACCCCGCAGCACCAGTAATGTACACATTGTGTCCCATCTTGAGTATGTTGAGTGCTTCCTTTTGCGTCATACAGGGATTTTACCACGCATCAAAAAAAAGCCCTCATTTCTTTAGTCTCGACGAATGGTATAAAATACCTATATATGTCCATCCCTGAAATTTACCGGATATTTCTTGAAACAACAGGTGTTTCTACCGACTCTCGAACTGTAAAGTCTGGTAATTTTTATATTGCGCTTTCAGGGAAACATTTCGATGGGAATAGTTTCGCGGAGGAAGCCATCGACAGAGGTGCTTCATTCGCACTCGTTGATTCTTCTAAATATACACAAAACATAAAGCGAAAAGACCTTGAAGGAAAAATAGTCGAAGTAGATAACACTCTTGTCACACTTCAAGATCTTGCGACGTATCACCGCAGACAATTTTCAATCCCTGTGTTAGCTATTACTGGCACTAATGGAAAAACTACTACAAAGGAACTTGTAGCCGATGTACTTCAGACGAAGTACCGAATTGTAAAAACAGAAGAGAATCTCAATAATAATATTGGGGTATCGCTCACATTGCTCCGCATCGCACAGACTACTGAAATTGTGATAGTAGAGATGGGGGCCAGTCATTTACTAAATATTGCCGAGCTGTGTGCGATTGCCGAACCAACACACGGAGTTGTTACCAATATCGGAGCAGTTTATTTCGAAGAGTTTGACGGGCTTTATGAGTGGCTTCGCGATCATCAAGGAATAGTTTTTGTAAACAAGAACGACAAATATCTCATGGGACTTATATATAAGATTGATGGTTATCGATTTCTAAGTAATATTTGGTATGGTGACGAGCAACCTCCTTTAAATAAGAACTTGTTTGGTGATTTTAATAAAGAAAACATGAAAACCGCCTTGGCGATTGGAGAATATTTTGAGGTGAAGAAGACTGATATTAAAAAAGCTCTTCAAGAATACGAACCTAAAAACATGAGAAGTGAACGAATTGAAACAGTAAGGGAAAATGAGATTATACTTGATGCCTACAATGCCAACCCCTCTAGTATGAAAGCTGCACTTGAAGGATTCGCTGATGTTAAAACAGCTAAAGTAAAGTGGATTATTCTTGGAGACATGAACGAGTTGGGAGAATCCACAGAGCGCGAACATCGGGAGCTATTATGGAACATTTCCAAACATAGTTTTACAAATGTCATCCTTGTGGGAAAATATCTCAGCATTGCTAATCAAATATCAAAACGGCATGCGGAATTCAGTACACTCGAAGACTGCCAGAAATCTCATTTTCTTCAGGGTATAAAGAAATCTGCAATACTTATCAAAGGAAGCAACTCAATGAAACTTTGGGAATTAGTAAAAGAGTTGTAGAAAATGGGGTCAGGAGCTATTATTCATTTGTTACTTAATTATAAATAATAGCTCCTGACCCCATTTAATATAATGAGCATCATGAATATCACTCCAAACACCGTAATCGCAGCAGACCTCGATGGCACACTTGCGGAGAGCAAGCTTCCAATCCGTGCTGACATGGCCCAAGCTATTTCAACATGGCTTTCGACCAATCGTTTTGCTGTTATTTCTGGTGGGGCGTACGAGCGCTTCCATACGCAAGTTGTTGAAATGCTTCCCGTAGGCACTAATTTAGCAAACCTTTATCTGTTCCCCACTAACGGAGCCACCTGTTTTAATTATATGAACGGAGAATGGAAAGAAATATACAAAAATTTACTCACAGAAGAAGAGGGGGTGAAAATCTTCTCCGCTTTCGAGACCGTGCTCAGAGACACTTCGATTGCAGATATTGCAGATGAAATGAAGAAGAATCAACACGGTCAGCAACTCGAGTTTCGAGGAGGGCAAGTTACCCTCTCTGCTCTTGGACAACAAGCCCCTATCGAACTAAAAGCGCCCTGGGACCCTGACCAAAATAAACGCAAGAAAATTACAGCTCTTCTTATCCCCCTCCTTCCTGAATTTTATGTTGCGATTGCAGGAGCAACCTCTGTTGATGTGACACATAAAGGAATCGACAAAGAGTATGCCGTAAAAAAAATGGTTGAACTGCTCAGTATTCCTGAAGAAGAAATTATTTTCTTCGGAGATGCTATTTTCGAAGGGGGAAACGATTTTGCTGTTACTCGCACGAAAGCAACCACAATCAAAGTTAGTGATCCAGAAGAAACTCGTTTACAACTTATTGATTTTGTTTCTAAAGTTTCCTAGTTTTTATAAAGCACACACCTCATATCTTTAATTTATTTCTTATCAAATAATTCTTTAGCGTAGTCCCAATATCTAGTATCCGCTTTCTCTGCTTTCATAAAATACCACCACTCTGCACCCCAAAGATATACTCGAGAAGCACCAACTTTTTGTGAATATTCGATATTTTGTGCAAAACGCTCAGGACTGAATGTTTTCTCAAGTGAATAGTCGGCTGTTTGAGGAGTGGTGCCATCCACAAACCAAGGCTCTGCTTGAAGTTCAGATACAAAAAAATTTTGCTCGGTGTTTCCCCACAATCGTGCTTTGAGTTTGTAAAATGCAGGAGGCAACCAGTCATATGAGAAAATAAGACCTCCGAATGTGCGTGTGGTGCGGTACAACGTAGTTCCTAATACATCCCCAAGAAATGATGAACGTCGCCATGTTGATAATTCCCCGCTATCTGTAATCACGATTTCGCGTGTAGGATCAAGTTTTCTAACCAACTCAGCCTCATCGTAAACCACCTCTTTGTCAAAGAGCTCACACTCCCCAAAAGGAAAACGAATAAAAGGCTCATTCTCTATTTGCCAATATTCAATAGCGGGATTACTTTTATATCGCTCCACAGTAGTTTCAACATACTCGAGAACTGTCTTTTGGTGCTCTTCCTTTAAAAGAGCTTTTGACCATTCTGGGATATAACATTCGGGCCATCGAGGAACTTTTTGTCCTACAACAAGCACAACTTTAGTATTTTCCTGTTGTGCTCTTGAAATAAAGTAATCAATATTTGAAAAATCATACACCCCGCGGACACGTTCCACCTCAGACCAAGGTACTGCAAGTCGAAGCAAGTCTGGCTTCAAATCTGACAGAATTGATTCATACACCTCACGAGGATCTAATCCAAGATACTGCGCATACTCATGACTGAAACTAATACCGTACTTCACTTCATACTTTTTTGAAGAAAGCATCCACAATATGCTGTACAAAACTATAAAAAAAACAATTGAAATAAGAAATATTTTTTTAATCATGCTTAAAATCATATAAGAAAAATAATACCAATAACCACAAGAATAATAGCAGTAAACTCATACTTAATTTCACTTTTTGTAAAGTACTCTTTAAAGAATTTTGGATAAAGTTTTGTAAGAACCAGAGCAAATATCAGCACGAGAGCATACTGTAAACCAACCAAAGCATTCACCACGACCACACTACCCACCGCAATCGCATACTGAATAAGCACCGTTCCCCCTAAAGCAAAAATCTTGCTCAATATAACTATTGGAATCTGGGATTTCTTAGCACGCTCCTGAACATCTTTCTTTTTATTGGCAAACAACTCCTTCTGAGTTACTAATGACAAAAGAGTAAGAAAAGCAACGATACCAGCAAAACCCTTGGTCCACACGAGGCCCGTAATGAAATCATATTCCGTATAAAAATATTTTGCTGACACGTGAGACAAACCAAACAAGAAACCCGATAGTGTTGCCCATGCGTATCCTATATGGAACCCTTGATGACGAATACTCTTCTCATACGCAAACAACATGCTTGCAACAACAAGCAAAGCAACACCAATCATTTGAGAACCTGACACTACATCTCCAAACAACATATAAGAAAAACCAAGAACAGAAAGTGTCGTGGTAGCTCCAATGAATGGCACCACATGAGTTGCTTCTCCTTTTTGCATTGCAATATACATAGGCCATGCACCAAAACCGAAAGCGAGCGAAGAAAGAATTCCCCACACCGCATAATCACCAGTCACCGGAGTACAAAATGGTAAGAGTAAGAATGCGCCAAAAAAGAAGAACGTTGAATAAAAAGTATAAGTACTAGCACTCAAAGACTTGTTAAGAATAAATTTGTCGAGAATAGAAACAAACGCCAAAAGCAAGTAACCAAGACAAATAAAAATAAAAAAGGTGATCATATGTAATGCCTATCATTAATTTCAGACTTAACTCCATGAAGCACGCTGTTCTCGATATGGAAGACGCCATTCTTAGATGCATTAAGGTAGCCATTGAGTGCCATGCGTGCAAGAACTTCAGAATCTAACCAGTCCTTGAGCCATTCTCGTGCATACTTAGGGTTTGACTGGGAAATACCCGCACCAAGGACGCGAAGCCATGCATCATTATATTCTTCCTGTGAACCAAGAGTTGGAGCAATAATAATAGGAATACCAAGACCTGTATAAAAAGAAAGTTCACTTGGTTTAGTCCACAAGACGTCAGTGTTCAAAAGTACATTACTAAATTCTTCAAAGTACTTATTCTTCGTGGGCTGATAAATAATCTGTACCCCCTTTCCAACATATGCACTCAGTCCCTCTTTAATAATAGCCTTTTCAAAAATACCTTTTATTTTCTCTGAAACTCCTGCAATAAGGTTCAAAGAAAAAACTCCTTGTTTGATATCAGGAGCAAGCGACTTGATCACATCAAGACCAATCTGGAACTGAGCATTCGCTCCCCCGATAGCAAAAGAAATCACCACAGGACCTGTAGTGTTTCCATAGATTGAAGTGCCTAAGGAGTGTTCAATTTGAAAAGCCATTTTCGTTTGGAAAGTTCCTGACTTATCGAGCTTAATAATGCGACGATGTGTCGCTGCCTTCACGAGACTTAAGCTATCACCGAGAACCTCTTTAGGGAGTGGGAAGCCTGTGGTTATAATGTTCTTCTTTTGTACGCCATATTGTTGAAGACGCTCGCATACACGCTTGCTTGGTGCAAAATAAATAATACGGCTTTTCTTAGGGTCACGAGGAACCCACGCTCGAGCGATATCAGTGTCGGTACAGATACAATATATATCGCCTTTGTATCCATGTTCCTCAGCAAAGAAAGCTGGTGTAAAAAAAGTAGTGATGAGAGGAAGAGGATTCTGATTGAGAATATCAATAAGATCCTTACCCCATCCTTTACCAATGAGATCATAAATATAATTAAGTTGAAATGAAGGTGCAGATAAATCACGATCAGGATAAAAGTGATCGATGCGCTGGAAATAATTCATCAACGAAAAGATACGCTCACCTATAAAAGGAAGCTCCCGCAGACGAGAAATTGTTTCGTAAATCCATCGAGCTCCCTCCCAGCGCTTCATGTCCTTGCTTGGAATACCCGGATAATTGTTTGCCGAAATGATATAAGGCTCATGAATGTTCCAACCAACTGGAGACTGTGCAATATTTAGAAAAGGGTAAGCGGCGCGCATATGACCATATCCCATATCAACAGCGACGACATATGCCTTATCAAAGTTTTTTTCCATATGTTTATTTTATATTTTATCATCTTAACAAATAAATGCTATACTAAATTTATGCAACCATTCGCAGAAAGAACACACGACAAAATGAAAGAAGTGCTCAAAGACGATAGCGCTACAGGGCCTGCTGTTCACTACTATATGATCCGAGGTGGAGCAGACAAGCGAAACATTACTGTTTGGGAAAGTGGATTAGTTGGTGACGAATACATCAAAACTTACGGGCATTATCATGTGATTGATTTCAAGGAGACCTACACTATCGCTGAAGGTGAAGGAGTACTCCTTCTTCAAATGCGTAAGAAGGATACTGAAGGAAATTGGATTAACGACGAGCTCGAATGGTTTAAGGCAATACGAGTAAAAACAGGTGATATTATTCCTATTCCTTCTTTTGTAGGACACGCACTCGTAAATATTGGAAAAACATGGCTTGTAACTTCAGATGACAGTCCTGTGAACATGTCCGGCGACTCAGCAAGCATGCCCGAACACGCCGATTACAAAGTCATTCAGAACATGCGAGGAATGGCCTTCTACGTTGTAGAGAAAGATGGCGCTCCATCACTTGTACCAAATCCTTCATATAAGAATCTTCCTGTACCTGAGTTTTAGTTACTGAGTTCTCATTATTTCTGCTTCAACTCTTTTAAGATCTATTTCGAGTTTCGTTTTGTCGGTAGTAAGTTGAACAACTTGTCTTTTTAGTTCTGCATCCTCATGTTCCAAGACAGAAAGTTCGCGCTTTTTATTTTCAATTACTTGTTTTAGGTGACTAGATTCTTTTTCCGATATTGTTATATCATGACTTTTCTTTTCCTCATCCTTATGAATCAAGGAAAGATCGTGATTTTTCTTCTCTGTGTTTAGTGCTAAGAAAGTGGATTTCTTCAACTCAAGTTGTTTGTTTAATTCTCGTATCTCTGATTCTAACTGGTGCTTTACATGAAGCGAAGTAGCCGTCGAAGCTTCCTTTTCCTTTACATTCTTTAATAATTGTTCTTCTGATTGCTTAGTGACGCGAAGCTTATTTTCAATCTCTAATTCCTTTGTCTCAAGCTTCGAAATTTCGACTTCAAGCTCCTTTTCTTTTATTTCTTTTGTCTTCAAGATTGGTTGCTTAGCATCAATCATTGATTTCGTAGAGAAAATAAAATTCTTTATTGCGCTAAACTGCGTCGCAAGGTCTCTTTTTTTCTTTACTAATTGAGCTTGTTGAGAACGCTTCACCTGTGCTTCCTCAAGACCCTTACCATCCTTATTATTACTGTATCCTGTGCTTGGTGTAATCATATACACTATTATACCCAAAATATGCTAATGTAGGCGAATGAGAATCAACAAATACCTCGCGGACCAGAATGTCGCCACAAGACGAGGGGCTGACGAACTTATCATAAAGAAGAAAGTATTCATCAACGGTAGACATGCCGTGCTTGGAGATCAGGTCAACGAAGGTGATGTGGTAGAGGTGAAAGGCATTCAAATGGCACCTAAATACGCATACTATGCGTACCACAAACCAGTTGGTGTTACCACCCACTCACCAAAGGTGGGAGAGAAAGACATTGTTGAATCTTCGGGTCTCACAGGCATGTTCCCTATCGGTCGCCTCGACAAGGACTCAAACGGTCTTATTATTCTTACTAATGACGGACGCATCACTGACAAGCTTCTCAACCCCGACAGTCTTCATGAAAAAGAATATATCGTAAGCGTAAAGAATCCCATTCGACCAAGCTTCAAGGAATACATGGAGAAAGGTATCGATCTTGGAGAATTCATTACCAAGCCATGCAAAGTTAAAGTACTAAGCGAAAAATCTTTTAGCATTGTCCTCACAGAAGGAAAGCGACATCAGATACGACGAATGTGTGAGTACATGCACAATGATGTGGTTCATCTTAAGCGTACTCGTATTATGAATATTCACCTTGGAGTAATGGCACCAAACAGCTCTCGAAAAATCGAAGGAAAAGAGCTCGAAGTATTCCTCAAAGAGATTGGTATGTAGTGTAGATGGGCATCTTCTACACTTCTGCACAAAAAAAGAGCCGTATTTCTACGACTCTGTGGTACTAACACCGTTGCTATCGGGGTTCATGAATGTGTTACCAAGGAACTGATACGTGTTTTGTTTTAGCCGAGCGAGACCTTCAAAATTCTTTGTCTCGACGAGCGAGCGTAACTCAACAAGAATATGCAGAAGAGCATCGATAAGCTTAAGGGAGTTTTGATTACCAACAAGAAGTTCAGCATCAAGCATACCCGACTGTTCAAATACCCGACGCATCACAGCGTGTGACATCTTACCGAGTCTTGTTTCGAAGCGTACCAGCTCTCGACTATCAACTTTCATCGCTTCAAGAATAAATCCTTGAAGTAATGCGCAAAGTCGAGGCAGGTTTTGCTCGAAGAGCATAAGCTCATCATGACTCGATGCAAGAGTTTTCTCTACCCTTCCCCCAAGTTCGACAATGAAAGTATCAAACCACCCTTTGTAGGATAGGATTCGGGTGTCGCTACAGACAACAACCACAACATCATTAAGAAGGAATGGCTTTATCAGTACTTGCTGATCAGTCACATCTGCGAGAATGTGGACTCCTGCGTATTCAACGAGTGTTCGCTGTTGTATTGCAGTAAGACCTGGTACCTGCTGACTTGATGTGTTGATAAGGAAGTGATTAAGGTGTAGGACACCGCGAATTTCTTCTACGACACCCCCGACCTCTCCACTTGGTATCGCCAAGATGATGACATTCGCCCACTCAACAAGATGGTATTTAATATTTATAGGCATCGATATTTTCACATCGAATCCCTCCACCTCATATCCAAGACGAGTCATAACCTTAGTCCACCACTTCCCGTATCGTCCTTGATTACCAATTATGAGAACGTGTCTCGGGTTCATATGTATTCCCCCCGAGGAAACGATCCAAGAAATATTCTTTCCTTAGTTACCGTTTCTAACCGCTTCATGATTTGCTTACCCTCTCCTGAGTCGATATGACCATCAAACTCAACATAGAACGCATACTTTCCAATCTTCCCTAGGGGGATTGAGTGAATCGACGACATGTTCGTATCATACATGCAGATGCATGATAGTGCGTTATACAAGGATCGTGGTTTGTTCTCCGCGAAGAACAGCATTGCTGTTTTATCTTTACCCGTTGACGGCATTGGTTGCCCACCAAGTACGTGGAAACGAGTAGTGTTATCACCATCGTCTTCCATGTGTTCCTTAAGAACCTTCAGCTTGTACACTTCTCCGGCAATCGGAGCAGCGAGCGCTGCGACAGTTGGATCAAGGGCCCCAATGGCGACTTTTTCAGCAGCCAATGAAGTGCTTTTTTCTGACTGTGTCTCGGTGATACCAAGCGCAAGTAGTGAGTTTCGACACTGACCAAGAGCTTGCGGGTGAGAAATGACAGCACTCACCTGCTTCACACTTTCAATACTTGAGTGTACGAGCAATTGATGATTGATAGGAAGATGAACTTCCCCAATCACATATGGCCTAGCTTTAGCATGAAGCCAAAACCTTACCACTTCCCGAACCCACCCTTCGTAACTGTTTTCGATTGGAACAACTCCAATACATCCACCACCTGCAACCTTTTTCAACACGTCATCATTTGTATCGACGAAGCTAATTGAGGATTGAGGGATGATGCTTGATTGAATCTTACGTGCAATGGAATGACCATTTGAACCTGCTGGACCTAATGCAATTATATTCATTTTTTAACAATCTCCTTTTCTAAGCCTGATACTATATGAAGACCACAAAAGGTCAAATAGCAATAATTCTAGCGTTGTGATACCCTCTCGGTAGAAAACATTGAAAATGAATACTGAACCAAACAAAAGTCATTTCCCTCTTCATGAGGAAATGATTCAATTAAAGGAAAAGTGGCTGAACGGTGATCAAAAAGCATTCGACCGAGCTATTGTAGGAAACTTGGGACTAGTAAAAACCATTGCTGGAAAAATATTTCCCTTCAATACTCCTGACTGGGAGGACGCTATTCAGGAAGGAGTAATTGGCATGATGATGGCATTTGAAAAATGGGAACCAAAGACTGCAAGCTTCTCAACATATGCTTCATTCTGGATCAAGCAGAAGATCAGGCTAAACAGCTACAACAAGACAAAGACAATTCGCCTTCCAATCCATACGCAGTCAAAGAACAAAAAACTTAGGTTTGCAATGGGTCTTATGCAGGGTGATCTTGGAAGATCTCCCACACTGGCTGAAGTGTCTGACGAGCTTGGAATAAGTGAAACGCGCATCCACAAGATACTCGCTCAAAACAACCCGACAGCAAGCCTTGATGCTCCAACATTTGTGAGTAATGACGGTGAGCACTCGTACTACGACTTTGTCGAAGATGAAAACACTCGCTCACCCCAACAACTTGCTACTCTTAAGGATGAATGCCTTCTTGCTGCAAAAATGATGAAGGAGCTCTATGACTACCTTGCAACGAGAATGAAAAATGGCTTAGCAGGTAAAGATTGCAGAATATTTTTTACTCGCTACGGCATCTACGGCTATGGACCAGCAAGAACGTTGGAGGAGACAGCGAAACCCTACGGAATTACTCGAGAGAGAGTTCGCCAAATTTGCTTAAAGATATTCGTAAAAAGAGCGAACAGGGGTCTCGTTCCTCACAACGAAGGTAGCCTCGAGGAACTAGTCAACAGTATCCAGACTGGCGTAGAGCTCATGAATAGTATGGATGAAGAAGTTCCCGAAGAGGTGATGTGGGTTATCAGAAACCACTAGTTCCTTGTTTACATTCCCGAGTAATTGCTCGGGTTTTTTATTTGCTTACTTTTTGGGAGGTAGTGGGAAGAAGACACTGGTGGTTCGTCTATATTCATCAAATAGAGGATTCTTTGCCATACTCTTCTCAAGCATAGGAATACCGGAAACCTTGAGAATGAGAAAGGTGATTGTGAGTGGTCCGATTATTGAAATAAGAGCAAGAAGAAGTGTTGAGTTGAATGCATATACGATAGAAAACCCGATAATCCAAATTCCCCACCATTGTGTCACTTCACCAAAATAGTTAGGATGCCGAGTATATTTCCAAAGTCCTGTATTTAGAATCTTTCCCTTATTATCTGGATTTTTAATAAATTCTTTGAGTTGTGCGTCACCCCGAGATTCAAAATAGAAACCTGTAAGCCAAACAAGAACACCTAACAGATCAAGAAATGTAAATGAACCCCCACGAAATGTATTTATAAAAATAACAGGAGTAGCAATAAGTATCATAAGTAGTCCCTGTAATAAATAAATTTGAAGATACGATCGGATAATAAACCATCGTCCCCACTCAACTCGCCACGCTACATAACGAGCATCTTCTGATTTTCTAATGTTCCTTCTAAAGATATGGTATGAAAGTCTCCCTCCCCAGATCAATATAAGAAAAGTAACCAAAGCTCCGCGGTCAAAACCATTGATACCGTACCCAAATAAAACAACCAATGAAATCATAATGAATCCTAACCCCCAAGCAACATCTGCCACATCATTACGCTTGGTCAGTAAACCAACAATAAACCAACTAGTCATGTACATAAGGACAGCAAACAAAACCCACGAGAGACTCTCCATGATAATTAGTGTAGCCATACTTAATTTATCTAAAGTATTTATAAAGCATAACCGCAACAACACTTACTACTCCCGTAAGTAGCGCTCCCCAAATCATATCAATAACAGTAACTTGGATAGGCCATGCGCGCATGGTGGCGTGGTTGGTGAGGTCATATGTTGCATATGCTACCAATCCAAATAGTGCACCTGAAGCAAACACCCACATAAAGGAAGCTCCTCCTTTAATTGCTGGGTTAACAACAAAATATAAAATCCCAGCACCATATAAAAGATAAAAAATAATAGCAGGAACAAAGTTTACGGTATCAGCAAATAAATGACCAAGCCATTTCTTATACTGTGCACCAGTACTAAAAAGCCACACAGCATCAAGTACTGCCATTGGAAGCAATACAAACACATACATTAAAAATATATTCATGTTTATATTATCTCATGAGTTAGAGCTTCCTGCTATCATAAGCCCAGTGCAACAAAGCTTGTCGCTGTTTAACATTGCACGACATGTCTCCTGGGCGACACTTGTTGGCAATCTGAGCTACATGTCGACACATCATAAACCAACGCTTTATCTGCCTCTCGTCTTCCTTAATAATGCGACGACCGAGATAATATCGACAATACCACTGAAACCAGCCTCGTGGGTCTGATGGGTGTATCCAGCCGTTCTTCTGCCACACATGAAGTGATTGACTTGCTTTGACTCCAAAATAACTCAGCGAATAATCTGGTTCTCCATCTTTAGAAAGTTTTGCTTTTACAAACCAAGTTTTAGGAAATTCTTTTATTGCCTCGTTTAAAGTATCACCAAAATATGCCCCACCAAAAATACCAAGCTCAAGCATCTGCTTAGGCGTTAGCATGGGTTCAAACTTTATCATTACTTACTTTCGTATTTATTCTTAAAATACACGCCGAGATGGTAAGGCCAAATAACAAGAGCAAGTACTGCATGCCAAAAACCTAGTTTGAAATACCCAATACTAAAAATCCATCCTATTATCCATAATGTTGTAAACATACCTATATAATATACCAAACTAAGCCTTATGCATATGTGCAATAAATAGTGAGCTATTAATTAATTCTTCTTTCTGCTGACGAGATAACTTATTCTTTATATAATATTCACGCTTTAAAGCTTCATTTCTAGTTGGGTACACTTCAGAATAAACAAGTTCAACAGGACCCCTGCTTCTTGTGTATTTCGCACCACCCAACTTCTCTCGATTGTGCTCCAATAGCCTTCTTTCAAGATTATTTGTTATGCCTGTATAAAACGATCCATCATTACATCTTAAAATATAGACTTGCATGCTTTATATCTGACTAGGCAACTAAACCTAGCTCCGACTTGAGTTTAGTAGATATGCTAGAAGGTGCATCCATCATAAGATCCTTTCCGTCACCTGTTTTTGCGAATGGAATGACTTCTCGGATGTTTGGCTCGTTCTCGAGTGCCATCATCAATCGATCAAAACCCCATGCAATACCTCCGTGCGGAGGCGCCCCAAAACTGAGAGCCTTAAGCATGTGACCAAAGTTCTCTTCTATGCGCTCTTGGTTATATCCCATTATTTCAAATGTAGTTTGAAGAGATTTTGGTTGGTGATTTCTAATGCTCCCTCCTCCAATTTCAAGACCATTGAGGGTAATATCGTACTGAGTAGAGAGAATTTTACCGATGTCTTGCTTATTTAGAAACATTTCCATGTGTTCATCTTTTGGTTTTGAAAAAGGATTGTGAGTAAATGTCCATTCGCCTGTTGCATCAACATTGTCTTCTCCGGTCTTTTCAAACATTGGAAAATCAACTACCCATAAAAAAGCCAAAATATCTGGATCTTCTTTATTTTCTCGAATATCAGGACGATCTGTTCCATACTTCTCTATTGCTTCCGCATAGGGCATACGAGGGAAAGGTATTTGCTGTATCTTCTTTAACGGGTACAGAGTCTGAACCAAATCAATCAACAGAGCTTCGTTTGTTTGCATCACGTCCTCTTGTGACACAAACGCCATTTCCATATCAAGCTGAGTAAACTCTGGTTGTCTGTCTCCTCGAGTATCCTCATCACGCATACAACGAGCAAATTGAAAATACTTTTCAACACCACCCACCATCAATAACTGCTTATACTGTTGTGGAGATTGCGGAAGAGAATAAAAATCACCTTCATGGATTCGGCTTGGCACAACAAACGAACGTGAGCCCTCTAGTGTAGGAGCAGACAAAAGAGGAGTTTCAACCTCAATAAAATTACTTTTTGCAAGATAATTTCTTACGAAGTGCTGGACTGCAAAACGATTCTTAATGTTCTTTGTCATTCGAGCATTACGAAGATCAAGATAGCGATACTCAAGACGCACTGACTCGTTAATAATCGACGTATCCTCATGGATAGGAAACGGTAATGTTTGTGATTCATTTAATACAACTATATTTTCAATTTCGAGTTCGATATCTCCGTTTATAACTCCAGCCTTCTTATTCTGTTCTGGGCGTTCACGAACAATACCGACAACCTCGACTACATATTCTTCACGAAGTGTTTTCCCTGTTTCCATAGCGAGACTTTTTGGCAGAATGATAGACTGAACAACACCAGAAGCGTCACGAATGTCGAGGAAAATCATCTTTCCCTGATCACGACGTATATGTATCCACCCTTTTAGTAAAATATTTTCTCCTATCTTGTTAGCTAGGTCTTTTATATAAATTCTTTTAGATTCATTCATACATATGATG
>CAYQLE010000004.1:0-22657 GCA_964418265.1 uncultured Candidatus Saccharibacteria bacterium | reverse complement strand
ATTAGTCTCGTCGCAAGAAAAGTGGTTCGCTTGGCATAGTGTTTGTTTTTATTGATTCAATAATTTTCTTTGAGGTTTCGGGTAGAAATGGAGCAAGATGCAAAGCAACGCCGTGCAGGCTCACAACAAGATTTTTAATAACCTCCTTCCCCGCTTCGGCGTTGGTCTTCACCACGCTAAAAGGTTTTTTTTCTTGGATCTCAACATCAAGGCCTTGAATCTTAGTAAACACTTCGTCAATTGCTTTCTTACAATCAAAACTATTGAGGGAATTTTCCCAACTTTCAGAGTAGTGTAGATGAGCATCTTCTACACCAGTAGTATCAACAGGAACTTCCAAGTGAGTCTCCGCCATTTTCATAATACGCGAAGTAAGGTTTCCAATACCGTTTGCAAGGTGTGCGTTATATACCTCCTTGAATCGCTCTAAGGTAAAAGGACTATCTTCAAAAGAAGAAACTTCACGAAGTAAAAAATAGCGAAGGGCCTCAGTACCGTATTCAATAACTATATCAGCAGGATTGATAACATTCCCAAGAGACTTAGATATCTTGATACCTCCTTCACCTGTGATAAAACCATTCACGATAACCTGAGAAGTAGTAGGAAGGTCTGCTGCCATGAGCATTGCCTGCCACATTGCACTCTGCTGACGAAGATTGTCTTTACCACAATACTGCACAGGGGTTCCCTCTTTCCAAAATTTCTCAAAGTTTGCAGAATCTTCAGGCCAACCAAGCGTGGAAATGTAATTTACTAATGCATCGAACCATACATACATCACATGGTCTTCGTCTCCAGGAACAGGAATCCCCCATGACATCTTCGACTTCTGGCGAGAGATACTAAAATCCCGTAAACCCTGCTTCACAAAATTCTTAATCTCATTGAAACGAAAATCGGGTACCACAAAGTTGGGATTTGCATCATATAAAGCGAGCAACTTGTCTTGAAACGCAGAATACTTGAAGAAATAGTTTTCTTCGTTGATAAGCTCGACATCACGATTAGGATGAATAGGACACCGGTCATCAACAAGCTCGGAGTCGGTCTTCTCAAGCTCGCACCCTACACAATATTTGGTCTGATAATTTCCTTTGTATATAAATCCATTCTTGTCACATATGTTCCAAAATTCCTGTGCAGCCTTCTCGTGATGAGCGTCGGTGGTACGAATAAAGTGAACTTCGTCTGAGATACCAAGCAATCCTTTTAGTTCACGAAACTTCTCTGCATACCCATCAACATATTCTTGCACTGGTTTGCCCTCTTTCTCTGCATTGACAAAAAGCTTCTGACCGTGCTCGTCTGCTCCTGTATTAAAAAATACTTCATATCCTTTTAGCTTTTTGTACCTTGCAATAACATCTGCACGGATGATTTCCATCGCAAAACCAACATGAGGATCGGAGTTCACGTAAGGGAGGGTGGTCGTAATGTAGAAAGGTTTTGACATGTGTGTATTAAAGTAAGTACAGAAGCTCTGAAGAACTAGTGATTTGGGTCCTCACCACACCCTCACAAAGCCTCGGGAGGGCCCCAGGCGCCCAAATTACTAGTTCTTCACCCGCTTCTTGATTACCACTTTAGCAGATTTCTCAGCTTTTCGGTATCGGTGGCAGGGCCGACGAGAGCAAGGGTGGTCTTGTGTGAAATAAATATCTCTTTGGCAATATTTTGTATTTCATCTGCAGTGACTGCTTCGATACGTTTCGCAATCTCGTCTGGAGTAAGGATTTCCTTGTGATTAATTTCTTGTCCTCCATAAAAATCAGAGAAGTCGTCTGATGATTCAAGACCTAGGTATAAATTTCCAATTCGATAATCTTTTGCTTTGCGTAACTCAGCTTCATCCACTGGGTTCTCTACAATCTTCTTTATTTCCTCTACGATCCCCTTCACCGCTTCTTCTAAACGAACGTTTGATACTCCCGCAGAAATACAAAACTCCCCATGATCTGTTGACGTACTGTTTCCTGAACGAATGTAATAACAAATACCCAGCTCTTCTCGCATCTTATTAAACAAACGAGAACTCATTCCCCCACCAAGAATAGTTGAGAGCAAACCAATTACCGTATTTATTTTATTGTAGGTATCAAAAGAACGAAAACCAAAAACAAGATGTGTTTGATCTGACTTTTTTTCATGAAGAACCACAGTGGCTTCTTCTTGTTCAGAAGTAATGCTTATCTTTTTTTCTTTTGGGTAAAATTCATCAAAAATAAATTTCTCGTTGAGGTCTTTCATCACCTCATCAACATCAAACTTTCCAGATATCACAACGAGGCTAGCTTCGGGAACATAGTGAGCCTTGTGGTATTTCAAAACATCTTCACGAGTGAAAGACGAGACAGTTTCTTTTGTTCCAAGAATAGTTCGCCCAGTAGACTGCCCGTCAAACATTGCAGCACTTAGTACTTCCCATACTTTCTGCTGAGGTTGATCTTCATACATATTAATTTCTTCGATAACCACCCCTTTCTCTTTTTGTAGTTCCTCTTCAGGAAAAGTTGAGTGTAAATAGATATCAGATACAATATCTATCATCTTAAAAACATGTTTTGCGTGGGCCTTAGCATAAAAACCTGTGTATTCAGAACTTGTAAACGCATTACTTTGCGATCCAAGAGCATCGAGTTCGTAGTTAATTATTTTAGAACTTGGTCGCCTTACTGTTCCTTTGAAGCAAAGATGTTCAAGAAAATGTGAAATACCACTATTCTCTTTGCTTTCATATTCAGAGCCCGTCTCCGCAAGCACCATGACGGTGACGGTCTGGTTTTCTTTAAGAGGAACAAGCATTACACGGACGCCATTTTTAAGTTGTTTTTTAAGGTATGTCATGTGAAGAGTGTGTCTCATGTCAAAGGCGCCCTTTGACATGAGTGTTAACCAAGAAAAGAGTCAAGTTTTGAAACAAGATCCGCAAGAGCAACACGTTCCTGCTCACCTGTATCACGATGACGAAGAGTCACTGTGTCGAGAAGGTCTTTATTTTCTCCGAGAGTATCAAAGTCAACGGTCACGCAATATGGTGTACCGATTTCATCCTGTCGGCGATAACGCTTTCCAATACTTCCTGTTTCGTCGAACATAACTCGCCCTGCAAATGCTGGGTTCTTGCGAAGCAAGTTAAAAATATCGCGAGATTTGTTGATAAGTTCTGGTCGATTCTTAAGAAGTGGAAATACCGCAACCAAGTAAGGCGCAACCTTTGGAGAAAGTTTGAGGTAGGCTCGAGGCTCTCCCCCAAGTTCATCTTCGGTATACGCAGATGCAATAACTGCCAAAAGAGCACGTCCCACACCAAATGATGGTTCTATGCAGTGAGGGATGTATCGCTCTTTACTCTCTTCATCAAAGTACGAAAGATCTACCTTTGAACCTTCGCTATGCTGTTTCAAATCATAGTCAGTGCGATATGCGAGACCAGAAAGTTCCTTTCTTCCGAAGGGAAAATCAAATTCGAAATCGATAGTGCGAGAAGAGTAGTGCGCACGGTCATCGTCCCCTACCTCAAGCTCATGCACTTTGTCTGCAGGCAGACCAAGCTCACTAAAAAATTCTTTAGATTGAATGCGGAAATGTTCGAAACTCTCTTTCCATTCTGCAGGCTTCACGAAGTACTCGATTTCCATCTGCTCAAGTTCACGTACACGAAAAATAAAATCACGAGGAGCAATTTCGTTACGAAAAGCTTTACCAATCTGCGCCATACCAAACGGTAACTTAGGATGAAAAGAATCTTGGATATTTTTGAAATTTACAAACATTCCCTGTGCTGTCTCAGGACGAAGGTATGAAATAGAATCAGCATCTTCAGTCGCACCGATTTGCGTCTTAAACATCATATTGAACTGACGTACATCACCCACGGGGTTGCCGTCGGGACTCTTGATTCCCTTTTCCTTTATAGTCTTGTCCATGTCTTGGATTTTCATTCCTGCAGGGTCAACATTATTTGCTTCGAGCAAATGATCGGCTCGGTATCGCTTCTTCGTCTTCAGGTCTTCAACAAGAGGATCAGAAAACCCTCCAACATGACCAGAAGAAACCCACACCTCCTTATTCATCAAAATTGCAGCATCGACACCGTACATATCCTCACGGTCAAGAACGAAGCGTTTCCACCACAAGTTCTCAATGTTTTTCTTAAGAGCGACTCCTAAAGGTCCGTAATCCCAAGTACCTGCTAACCCGCCATAGATCTCGGAACCTTGATATATAAAACCTCTTCGTTTACAGAGTGATATTAGATTTTCCATACGCACTACTGTACCACTTTGTCATGACTAAATACAAATCCAGGATCTTTGGCAGCGGTAGTAATATTTGGACTTGTAGCACGAAGAGTAACCCCTGCAAAATCGTCTTTTCCTGTAAAAATAATATTCTCAACTAAATTTGGAGATGTTCCAATCTGCGTCTGACTAGGTGAAAGACCTACTTTGAAGGAAAGGGTTCGGGGAACAGAACCGTACCCTGTTCGAGCGCGGAGCGTTCCTACTTCCCATCTAAGTTGTCGAGTATTTGGATTCCAGCTCACCTTATCGCTTTGAGGGGAAAATTCTTCTTCATAGGTTGTATGAACAGGAAGAATAGCTATCACTTCACCGCCACTAATATTATTAATACTATTTGAGAGAGCTATTGTTGCGGTATAAGTAGTCTTCTGTTGAGCTTTTGGAGGAATGGGACCGATATTTTTAAGTGGCCCTGTTGAATACAGTGATTTTGAATCAACCAAAACAGAAGTCAAAATGGGGATACGTTTGCTAAACGAAGAACGAATTGTCTCAGTTACATTATTATCCGTAAGCCGTCTTGCGCTAATGTTAAGGGTTAGATTTACGCTTGGGTTAGTAATACTTCGCGCGATTGCATCTGCATATTTATTGATTGGGACAGAAAAACGAAGTTGACCCTGACTTCCTGGCGACAATGTAGCAAATAGAGGATCGGTATTCTTGTTCCATGATGCAATTTGAGTATTCGAATCATAGAACCCTTTTTCTATAATAACATTCTCTTCATCCAACAGATTACCGGAAACACTTAAAGAGAAGTCCGCATCATTGAGAGGAACACCCAGAGTGTTTTTCCACGAGATAACTCCACGAAACGACTCCTCTGCCCTAATACTCCCCGCATTCTCATTAAAAGAAATGGAAGTTGCAAGAAAATCTCCTCGAACCACCATCTCTTGAAAGAATGAGACCAACGGAATTGAAACTCGATTATCAGAAGCGCTATTGCTTGTTCCTACTGTGAATTTAAATACCTTGTCCTCTTCGCTCTGCCCACTAATATTTCCTTTAATTATAATTTCTTTTGATCCGTTCGGAAGAAGTTCCCCTATATAGAACTCTCCACGGGTTCCGCTCTCTACTTCTTCGCTTGATTCTGCATATGTAAAGCCAAAAGGATAAGTAACATTCAAGACCACATTTTGAAGAGTGTTGTTGGAATTAGACAAAACACGAGCAACAAGAGTTATTTCTTGATTGTTATTTACTTCGTTCAAACCAACTACAGAAAGAACGATAGGAGCAAGACGAAGACCCACATCAAATGTTTGATCCTTTGAAAAAATCACATCTGATCCTCCGACCTGATACTCGTATGTTATTCTAATTTGCTTTGTTGAATTCTCTTCTCCGAACAGTCGTGCTGTAAAGGTCTGCTGTGCGACTTGTCCTTTACCAAGAGTTCCAATATCGACTCTTTCCGTTACAAGAGGACGATCACCTTCACCTATTTCCCGTGTTCCTTCTGGGTAATTAATTATAATTGTGCTTTTTGTAAGATCTGCATTGTTTCCGTTTTGGAGATGAACATCAAATGAAAGAGTATCGCTTGAGGCAATTGAAGGTGGAGAGCTAATATCTATAAGTATGTTTTTTGGAGAAATAACATTATTACCATAAATATAAATTCCTGCCGAAACTAAAATTGCGATAACAAAGAAAATAAGAGAACCTACAAAAAGCTTACGGAAGAAGCTTCCCGCTTTGTCGGTGGCTTCGTCTGAGTCGAGAATGTGAGCCTTAGCGTACTGAGAGTTCCATTCAGGGGTGGGACTAGAATCTTCGTCTGTACTACGAGGTTTTTCGTACTCGAATTTCTCATGTGTAGAAGTGACAGCAGGAGCGTCCCGTTTATACAAAACATCTTGAGCTTGTTCTATTTTGCTTTTTTTACTTTCTTCGTCTCGCCAATCTGGATCACGTAAATTCATACTAAAATTGTATCATAAACTAGAAGCATTCAGTGCGTTATTTATCTCCACAATTATGCTTTTGCGAGATAGTTGAGCCTGAATCAGAAGGTTTTCATCAAAAGAGACATCTTGGACAAATGCTTGAATTGACGACTCGGATCGCACATACCCAAGAAGAAAAAGAATTCGAAGAACAGCAAGTTCTTCAACGGTTGCCGCACGGGTAGGCAGAAGAGCATTTTCTACATTATTTATATTTTTAAGGGTTTTTAATGCTTGCTCGACAAGATCAAACAACTCAGGATGAGGGTCTTCTCCTTGTAGGAGTCGGCGAAGGAGGGCAAATATACGAAGCATCGCTTCTTGTTCTTCCTTGTGTACAATGACCGCCATTGTGCACTCTACTTTTGATGCGGTGGTGACACGCCAAAACTCTCTCCCTCGAACAAGCGAAACTCGTACGCGCGCAAAGTCTGTAAGCGAATAACGAAGCTTCGAACGGTATTGACGGAGACCTTGAGCACTTGCACGAATGAAGCCAAAATCACGAGTAAAAATATCGAGTGTTTTGTTTGCCTCACCCTGCGGATAACTTTTGAGAATAAACCCGTCTGTCTCAAAAATAGTATGCATATTAGAGTTTCTTGAGAGAAAGTTTAAACGAGGTAGTATCAAGCTTGAGCTCGTCACCATCTACTTGGTCTTCGAATACAAAATCTGCAATCTTGGCGGTTTTCTTTATTTGTTCAGAATAAATACTGATTACATTCTTTCCAATATCATTTGTTTCCACACTAAGCACAATAGTATCCTTCGGCACTAATTCTGCTTGCTTACGCATATCCTGCACAAAACGAATAAGATCACGGGCAATACCTTCTACAACAAGTTCTGGGGTTAGTTCAACATCAAGATGGACTTCTTCTTCGATAGCGCTGTCGAGAATAACTTCTTTAACATTTACTTCATCTTTTATAAGCTCGACAAATTTTGCATTCTCAACAATATCGTGCTCATCGCTTCGTACCAAAAGTCTTGAGAGAGGCTGACGAACCTTTACGCCTGCTCGCTGACGAGCCTCAAGAGCAAGAGACACTATTCGACGAACTTCTTGCATGCGAGAAATAATGAGCTTGTCCCCCTCTACGTTGGTATACGAAGGCCATTTCTTAAGATGAACACTGTCAACATACTCTCCTTCTTTCTTTTCAAGAGACCTAAATAAGTCTTCGGCAAGAAAAGGAGTGAAGGGTGCCATAAGTTTTGATAGCTCAAGTAGAATGTAGTGGGTAGTAGAAAGAGCTGCTGTTCTATCCATTTCATCTTCACTCTTGTATCGGTCACGAGAACGACGCACATACCACACCGAAAGATCATCAATAAAATCTCCAATTGGTCTAATTGCTTTGTCGATTTGATATGAGTTTAGGTTTTCGGTCATTACTGCAGCAAGCTGTCGAAGACGAGCAAGTGCCCACTGATCTAGTGGGGTCAGGAGCCCTTTTCTGTCAACCACAATAGTATTTACAAATGCCTCAGAAAAGGGCTCCTGACCCTCTTTAGACATTTCATAAAAAGATAACATACTAAAAAGTCTGTTGAAGTGCTTCTTTACTACCTCATCAAGAGCCTTCTCAGAGAAAGCAGTATCTTCTGCTTTTGTAGAGGGTGACGAAGCAAGGAAATATCTCAAAGTATCTGCGCCATATTTGTCGACAGTGAGCATAAGATCTGGATAATTATTTAAACTCTTAGACATCTTTCGACCGTCTTCTGCGAGAATCAAACCGTTCACTACAACATTTTTGTATGGAGACTGACCAAAAAGAGCCGTTCCAAGAACAAGGAGAGAGTAGAACCACCCACGTGTTTGGTCGAGTCCTTCAGCAATAAACTCGGCTGGATACCGTGTAGGCTTAGTCTCCCCTGTTTCATCACAGGTAAAATACTCGGAAGCGAACGGCATCGAGCCAGACTCAAACCAACAATCAAAAACATCAGGTACGCGTTGAAGTTGTACTCCGTCTTTCATAAATACCACGTCATCAATATAAGGACGGTGAAGGTCGAGCTCATTGTTTTCATTTTTAGGGAGCGCGGAGAAATCAACATTGCGAACTTCCGCTGTATGTGGGGCTTCTTCGGCCCACATACGGTCCAAGTCTTCAATGCGTCCACCAAGAGCCACAGCTCCCGCCATCTTTACAAGAGCTTCATGAGTTACCACAAGAATCTTTTTGTCTTCATTTTTACTATCGATATCGTACAGGAACTCTGACATACGGTTACGTACATCTTTGTAGCTTTCTCCGTTAGGAATTTGAATATCAAATCTGCTCACACCAGCTTGTCCTACAAGATGATCCCAAAATTCCTGCTTTGGTTTTCCGTTAAAATCCCCCGCCTCAAATTCTTTGATGCGTTCATCGAAAATAATCTCACCAGAGAAACTAATAAGTTCTTTTATTAATTCTGCTGTCTGCTTAGTACGAAGAAGTGGTGATGCGTAAATCAGATCAAAAGCAGAAAGTTGTTGTGCCGATACTTTCACCTCTTCTCTTCCAAGATCTGTGAGTGCAGAGATTGAGTCGAGTTTGCAATCAAGAATACCTTTTGCGTTGTGCTCTGACTCCCCATGGCGAATAAATGTATAATTGTTTCGTTTTAGTCTCTTACGAAGGTCATTAATGGAGTGAACGAATTCAACAATAGTTCCATCTTTATTTTTCCATACAGGAATAGGTGCCCCCCAAAAACGAGCGCGAGAGATAGCCCAATCACGAGCACCTTCGAGCCATTCGCCAAAACGATTTTCACCAATTGCTTTTGGAATCCAGCTTACCTTTTTATTTTCAGCAACAAGGTCATCTTTAAGATTTGTCACTTTTACGAACCATGAGGTGGTAGCGAAGTTGAGAAGAGGAGTTTCGCATCGCCAACAATGCGGGTATGAGTGAATTATTTTCTCTTTTGCAAAGAGTGCGCCGACTTTCGCAAGATATTTGATTACTTCAACATCAGTAGACTGGTGTGCGTCCTTCCCTTCTCCTTTTGGTTTTGCTTGGAGACCCCAAAGTGGTTCCGGAACAAAATCTCTTTTAAGTTCTCCATTCATTCCTACATGATGCCAAACTGGTAAATTATTTTTTTGTGCCAACTTAAGATCGTCGTCACCATAAGGGGGTGCGATATGTACCACCCCTGTACCATCAGTATCTGTTACAAATTCTCCTGCATATACTTTCCATCCATTAATATAATTTTTTGTTTGTTCTTTTTGTAATTGTGATGAAGACAACCAAGTTTGCATCTCAGGAAACACAGGTATGTATGAAAGACCGACAAGATCTGATCCTTTTAGTTCTTCGATAATTTCATATTGTAGTTTTGCTTGTGGTTGTGAATTTACATCTAAAAACTTCTTTAGATTCTCAATTTGAGATTTTGCAAAAATAAATTTCTGACCAACCAAAGGAAGGTCTGATTCTTCGCTAGTAACAATATGTTTAATTACAACTTTCACATAATCAATATCAACACCCACAGCAAGTGCGACGTTCCCTGGAAGAGTCCATGGAGTTGTGGTCCATGCGAGTAAGAAGGTTTTGTGTAGAAGACCGTCTTCTACACCAGCTACTGCAAACTTAACAAACACAGAAATATCCGTGATGTCTTTGTATCCCTGATTCACCTCGAAGTTCGAAAGCGTGGTCTCACAACGAGGACATACCTGCATGGTCTTGAAACCTTCGTATACCAATCCCTTCTTATTCAAAGTCGAGAAGCCTGACCATACAGAAGAAGTGTACTCGGCATCCATGGTGCGATAGTCATTCTCCATGTCCACCCAACGTCCGAGACGAGGAATAATTTCTTTCCATTGATCTGCATAGCGAAGCACGGTTTTTCTAGCAGTGGTGTTGAACTTACCAATACCAAAATCAACAATATCTTTCTTCACTTTCAAGCCGAGTTCCTTTTCAACTAAGTTCTCAATTGGAAGACCGTGACAATCCCATCCCCACTTACGAGGCACGTAGCGACCAAGCATGGTCTGGTAACGGGGGATAATATCTTTAATAGTAGAAGGAAGTACATGTCCGAAGTGTGGAAGTCCTGTCGCAAAAGGTGGTCCGTCAAAAAATACAAACGGTTCACCATTTTTTGTCATCTCAAGGCTCTTTTCGAAAACGCTGTTCTCCTTCCAAAAAGCCAAAATATCCTTTTCTCGCTCGGGTTTATACATATGTAGAGCTATCCTAGCATAAAAAAGAAATAGGGTCAGGAGCTATTTCCTCCTCCCTCTACATATACTTATTATCTCCGGGTACGCATAATTTTCTGCTGAAAAATTAAGTATGTGTATCGGTCGGGAGAAGATAGTGCTTAATATCAAAAATAGCTCCTGACCCCAATTACTAATTACATCCTCTCGGGCACTGGAATACCAAGTACTGTGAGGCCGTTTTTCATGATTGAGGCGAACGCGGTGACAACGGCGAGGTGGGCGGAGGTTTCTTTTTTGCTGGTGAGGTCGATAATTGTGGTGGTTGCGTAAAAGCCGTTGAATGTAGAGGCGAGTTCAGTGAGGTAGGTCACGAGTTGTTGGGGAGCATTAAGCTGGTAGGCTTCCTCGATAACTTCAGGGAAACGATACATTGTTCGGAGAAGTGCGACTTCGTGTGGGGAGCGGTTTTCGGCTCCGCCGAAAACCGCTTTCATTGCCTCCTCATTTTCCTCCACCTCCATCCCCTGCTCATTCGCATTGCGAAGCACTGACTGCGCGCGTGTGTGTGAGTACTGAAGATACGGACCAGAATCCCCCTCAAACGAAAGTGCTTTCTCTTTGTCAAAAATAATATCCTTTCCAATCGACTGCTTGAGGATCCAATACTTGAGTGCACCTACCGCAACCTGTTCTGCAATCTTTTTCTTTTCACTGTCTTTAATTGGTCGGTCTTTCACTTTCTCATATGATGCTTCGATCATGTCATTAAGAAGAGATTCTCCAGTAATTACATTTCCAGTTCGTGATGACATTTTACCAGTAGCGAAGCGAAGCATTCCGTGAGAGATATGTGATGACTTATCTGCAATGTTGATCATTTCAGGAATAAGAGAGAGAGCTTTCAGTAACACATTAAAATAATCGCTCTGTTCGTTGGCAGTGATGACAATTCCCTTGTCGAACTGATATGTTTCGTATTTTAGTTTGGCAAGACCAACATCTTTCGCTTCGTAGGTTGGGAGATTTTCTTTGGTGATGAATACTCGCGTATGCAAACCGTATTCCTCTCCGACAAAAATAGTTGCCCCATCGCTTTCTTTAAAAACTTTCGGGGTGTTTGCTTTCACAATCTCCATTCCAATAGGAGCAGTCTGACTTTCGAAGAAGTAGTGGTTGAATGTAGTGCCAAGAATTTTGTAGATTTCTTCGAAGTGAGCGAGGCTCCACTCTCTTCCCTTGTCATATATAGTATTGATTTCTTCATCAGAACGATTGTAAATCTTTTTGTTGATAGTTTGTACTTCGCTTTCTTTGTTTGAGTCTTCAGTAATTTTCTTCGCACCAAGAGCGTACGCTTCACCAAGAAATTTGGTTTTCTCAGAAAGAGATTCTGATTCGAGAGGAAGTGGTCGTTCCATAAAGCGAAGTCCCCAGATAGTGAGTGCAACATGTCGTCCCACATCTCCTTGATAACAGAAACGTTTTACTTCTGCAGAGTTCCACTCGGCGAGGCGCGCAAGCGCCTCGCCGATAATGTTAGTCATAAGGTGTCCAATATGAAATTGTTTGAATGGGTTCGGATCAGTGTATTCAAGAGCAATCTTCTTCCCAACGTCCACACCTTTTACTTTTCCAAAATTACTTGCATCAGCAAGAATGCTTTTTATTTCCTTCACAAAGAAATTCGACTTCAAAGTAAAGTTGATGAATCCTGCTCCGGCAACCACGACACTCTCTACATCTTCAGGTAGGTTTGCGTTCATAACTTCTACAAACGAGTGCGCCAATACGACAGGATTCTGTTTGAGCAATTTCGCAGATGCGAGTGCAACATTGGTCGAATAGTCGCCGTTTGCCAAGTCGACAGGATGCTCAATAACAAAAGCCGGCATGCTTTCGGCCGAAATTCCCTGGCTCTCAAGAGCCTTTTTTACCAAATTAGTTAGTATTTGTTTCATTATCTCTATTCTATAACAATAATTCAGAATGACTACCCACCCCCACAAGCACCAACACTAGCAAAAAATCTTCTTTTTCGTAAATTTAGTACGTTACAAATCTGTATAGTTTGAGTACTTATCTCGGTAGTATATACAATGTCAGTACATACTATTGTAATAAAAAATCACCTTATTCAGGCGATTGAATCGATAGCAGAATTAATATCTTTGAAGACGGTTTCAATATCACAATTAGCATCAATGATGCGATAGTTCGGATTTACCGTCTTAAAAAATTCAAAATACCCTTCTCTTCTTTTGATTACCTCTTCGAGGGGAGCATGATCGAGATAATTTAAAATCTCATCTTTTTGGACACTTTTTCTTCTCTTGCTTTCTTCGGGGTCGACGTCGAGATAGAGGTAGACATCAGGAAGACAGGCGCTCACTATCGTTTCCCTCAAGCGAAGGAATTCTGGAATATATTCCTGTTTCCCCTCTCCCCAAAGCTGATATGCGAAAGTAGAAGAATCAAATCTATCAGAAATAACAATCTTTCCTTGTTCCAAAGAAGGAATTATAAGATTCTTAATATGATCGGCGCGTCCAGCAAAGAAGAGAAGAAGTTTGGTAATTGTTGGAGCGTTGTCTGCATGAACAGAATTAAGTAATGCATTTCTAAATTCTTCAGCGTAAGGAGTTCCTCCTGGCTCCCGAGTAAAGACAGCGTCGGGATATTGTTTTCGCAGAAGATTAAGCTGTGTTGATTTCCCGGATCCGTCTCCACCATCTATAACAATAAATTTTCCTTTTTTCATCTAGTGGGATTTTAGCACCTTATCGATTTTCTCCACAATCTTCTTAAAATCTTTCTCCTTTTTACCACGAGTGGTTTCAGCGCAAGTTCCCAAACGAATACCCGATGGATCAAAAGCACTGCGGGTTTCCCCTGGGATAGTGTTCTTATTCACAATTATCCCTGCTTTCTCAAGCTTGTCGCTCGCCTCACTTCCAGAAATCCCCTTTCCATCCATCCACACATCCACAAGAACCATATGGCTGTCGGTTCCTCCAGAGATGATTCTCCAACCTTTTTTCTCAAGTTCACTTGCGAGAGTTTTCGCATTCTTCATCACTTGCTTCGCATAGCTTTTAAATTTTGGAGACATTGCTTCTTTGAGTGCCACTGCAACCGCAGCGATATTATTGTTATGAGGACCTCCTTGAAGTCCAGGGAAAACAGCCTTGTCTATTTTTGCCGACAAGTCTTTGTGTAGAGGTCGGTCCTCTACACTTTTCTTTGAGAAAATCATAGCAGAGCGAGGACCGCGCAAACTTTTGTGAGTGGTAGTGGTCACAATATCAGCATATGGAAACGGAGACGGATACGCCTTCCCGGCTATTAAGCCGGAAATGTGTGCCATGTCCACCATAAGTAGTGCGCCCGAAGCATCTGCAATTTCTCGAAACTTTTTCCAATCCACCCGTCGCGGATATGCAGTAAAACCAGCAACAATAATGTGAGGCTTTTCTTTGATAGCAATAAGTTTAATCGCATCATAATCAATCACCTCTGTTTTTAGGTCAACACTGAACGGGATTTGTATAAAAAACTTTCCTGTAGCAGAAGCTTTGTGTCCATGAGTAAGGTGCCCACCATTGTCGAGTGACATTCCCATTATTTTCCCTGTGCCGTCTTTTGGAAGAAGTGCTGTATACACTGCCAAGTTTGCAGGAGAACCTGAAAGTGGTTGAACATTCACTGCCCAACTTGTTTCTGATAGTCCGAATAATTTTAATGCGCGCTTTTGCGTAAGAATCTCAACCTTGTCGACAATTTCATTTCCTCCGTAGTATCGCTTTCCCGGATATCCTTCTGAATATTTGTTGGTAAGCTCTGAGCCAAGTGCGGTGAGTACATCTGCTGAAACGTAATTCTCAGAGGCGATAAGATTGATCACAGACTTCTGTCGGCGTTTCTCTGCATCGAGGAGTTTCTTGATTTCGAGATCTTTCATATTTTGCAGTATAACAAAAAACCCCGCCTAAGCGAGGTTGACGAACTGGCATCCGATGATGTTCTCTGCATGATTCTTGTCAAAAAAACGCTCGCTTCCCTCGACAAGGTAGACATTCTTAATACCTGCCTCAATCATAGCTTTCCAACACGGCTCGCAACACCACCAATGTCCCCAAAGGTATAGATCAGCGCCTTGAGTATCAATACCCTGAATCTTGGCATTGGCGAGAGCTTTTTGCTCTCCATGGTTCTTGGGGTGGCATCCTTCACAGAGGTCATACCCTTGTCCCGTAGGAATATTGAGGACTACTCGCTGGCAAGGAAACTTGTCATGAAAATCGCTCCCATTGGCTCCTTTGGCCATAACTACGCCATCTTTTACAAGAATACTCGAGTTTGGCATAGTCTTGTCTAATGAGTGAGCTCGGGCATGTTCTCTTGCAATAATAATGAACTCATTGTCTTCTGGTACATACAAAATCTGTCTTCCTTCTGGTATGTATGGGTAAGAAATATGCATACTAGCCATGATACCAAGACTCCCCTATAATGAGCAATTATGACCCCTTTCGATCAGATATATCAGAAAATGCTCAAAGATATTATGGAGGTTGGTATCCGCGAAATGAGTGAGCGAACTGGCCTCGAGACAGCTGCAATTCCCGGACTCACCTTCTCTATCGACCCCATCAAGGATGGTTTCCCTCTTCTCACTCTTCGAAAGATTCCAATCAAAGTATTTGTTGCCGAGCAGGCATGGTTTATTATGGGAAGCAGAAAGCCCGAAGACTTCTTGCGTGAATACACCAAGATTTGGGACATCTTCACCAACCCAAACGATGTGGTAACGGTCGCGTACGGATACCGATGGCGAAAACATTTCGGAAGAGATCAGCTCGCGCTTCTTATTGACCTACTCGAAAAAGAACCAAGTTCTCGCCATGGAGTAGTAATCACATGGGATCCTACACAAGACGGACTTTCACTGCAAAAGAAAAAGAATGTTCCCTGCCCATACACCTTCACGGTAAACATCATCGGAGGGAAACTACATATGCATAATATTGTACGATCAAACGATATGGTTCTCGGATTTCCTCATGACGTTGCCGGTTTTTGTTTGCTTCAATACATTCTTGCCCAACGTCTTGGCGTAGGAGTCGGAATCTACACACACACCATTTCAAACGCGCATATATATAGTAATCATTATGAGGGGGCACAGGAAATGATTAGCCGGAACATTGAGCATGAGAAAGTGACACTTACTCTGCCTGAGAATACATTTGAAAAAATAGAGGAACGAAACAAAGAAACTATCGAATCGATCATGAATCAAGTACAAGAGCAGTATCATCCAGCTCCCGCAATCACCGGTTTACGAATCGCGGTATAATACAAACACCATGGCAATCATCACAAAAAAACAAATTATTGAAAGAATTGAGAAAGGAGATATTGCCTTCAAGCCAGAACTCGACATCTTTCAGCTTCAGGCGCATGCGGTAGACATGCGCCTCGGTTTTACGTTTCTTGTTCCGAAGATGTGGCACATGACCAAGAATGGTCGCGAGGCTTTGAACATCGACCACTACGACAAGGATCGTCCTCCTTATTTCGATGTTGTTGAGCTGGAGCAAGGACAATATTTCGAACTTCTCCCGGGGGAATATGTCATTGTGTCTACATTAGAATCAGTAAAAGTTCCTAACGACCTCATGGCAGTCCTCTACCCTCGCTCATCGACCAACCGTAAAGGACTATCTGTTGATCTTACAGGAATCATTGATTCCGGATACGAGGGCCAACTTGCCATCCCTGTTCGTAACAACACAGCACACCAAGTTGTGAAGCTATATCCTGGTGAACGTTTCTGTCAGGTGGTATTCGACCGACTGGATCAGGAAATCGAAACTGTAGAAAGCCGATATCATAAAAAAGACATTATCGAAGGATTCGTATTAAAAAAGAAGCTTCGGGACAATACGAACATCGACCATGGGGATTCTGAGATTGAGTTGGTATCTACAGGAAAAATCACCGAGCTCAAAAAGGAATACAATATTACAAATTTCAATAAAAAAAAGTGATTTCGATTATTGCAGCTATTCAAAAGAAAGACCGAGGAATTGGCTTGAAGAACGATCTTCTTTTTCGCATTTCTGATGACCTCAAGCGCTTCAAAGCACTCACCACTGGCCATCCAATTATTCTAGGACGCAAAACATTCGACTCGATTGGAAAAGCACTTCCAAATCGAACTAACATTGTTATCACGAGAAACCCTGATTTTAATATCGAAGGGGTTACTGCATGTGCGTCCCTTGAAGAAGCATTGGGAAAAGCACATGCCGTAGATTCAGAAATATTCATAATTGGAGGAGGAGAAATATACAAGCAAGCACTTCCCTTTGCTGATCAGCTTTATCTTACGATTGTTGATTCTGATACCCCCCCAGAAATATTATTTCCAGACTATTCTGAATTCTCAAAAATAATCTCTGAGGAAAATAATCACGACAAAAAAAGTAATCTTAATTATCAGTGGGTTACCCTCGCTCGGTAGCGTACAATGACCGACATTGTAAATTATTTCCCCGTACTTCCAAACCCTCCTTCCCCGCGAGAGGTTTCTGAAAGTGAGTCGGCTTCGATAATTTCTGGAATAATAATTGGTTGTATAAGCATCTGTGCTATCTTGTGACTTTTTTCAAAAAGATAATCATCGGGAGAAAGATTGATGAGACTAATGGTAAGCTCACCGCGATACCCCGCATCTATCACTCCTCCGAAAGTCTTGAGACCATGCTTGTGCGAGAGGCCACTCTTCTCCCAAATGAGTCCCACATAACCATGAGGAATCTCGAAAGCAAGACCTGTTTTTATAGAAGCTCTGCCGCCATTAGCAGGAACTTTTATTTCTTCGACACAATACAAATCCATACCCGCATCACCCTCGTGAGCATAGGTAGGAACGATTGCGTCTGGGTGGAGTTTTTTTATCTTGAGTTGCATAGAAATAGTATAACAAAAAAGGCTCAAGAAGAGCCTAAACTGAAGACAGTTCATTGAGTCTTTCTTCGACTGTCCCCTGTAAATCGGTGAACTTGTCGAAGAAAACAAAAGGATGAGTAGTGTATCGTTGATACATCTCTGTTAGAAACTTGCTGGGTGTAACACTTTTGTGTACTGCGCCAATTAAAGGAGCACCGATAACAAGACGTTCAATGACTCCCACTTCACGGCGTAGTGCTCCTTCTTCGGTAGGATAGAACGCAATAACGAGGTCAGCAGAATGAATAATATCTAGTTCCGCATTATACCCCCGTTCTTGTTCAGGGCGAGGAAACCACCAAACAGGATCAACTGTCCAATGAATGACATGTGTGACTTGTTGGAGCCACTTGAGAAATTCTCGAAAATCTCTTTTGTCTTCGGCTCTAACAATCTGCCTAGGAGAGGCAGCAACATAGGTTGTAATTTTTTTACCACTCATATTTCTAAAAGAAGGATACACCAGATCAACAAAAACACAAACAAAGAGCGGCGCCGTAGGCGCCGCTCTTTGTTTTTACTTATTTACAATTTACAATGACCGACATTGTAATTGTGAATGAAATTACTTAGTAACCTCAACCCCCATTGATCGGCAAGTACCTTTAATGATACCTGTAGCCGCTTCAATGTCATTTGCGTTGAGTTCATGAAGCTTCTTTTCAGCGATTTCGCGAATCTGAGCTTCAGTGATCTTCCCTATTTTCTTTGTAAGGTTGGTTCCTGATCCTTTTTCTTGTCCGATTGCCTTAAGAATCATCCGAGATGCGGGAGCAGTCTTTAGGATAAAGTCGAATGTTCGGTCTTCGTACACGTTCATAAGAACAGGAACAATCTCGTCACGGCGGTCCTGAGTTGCGGCGTTGAACTTGGTTACGAAATCTCCAATGTTAACTCCCGCAGGACCAAGGGCTGTACCAACTGGGGGCGCAGGCGTAGCCTTCCCTCCGGCGATCTGTAGCTTGATTACTTTAGTTATTTTCTTTGCCATTTGTTTGTTTAATTATGTGTAGAAGACGGTCTTCTACACGATTACGTTGAAGCGCGTAACAGTTCGATTAAAATACCTTAGATTTTCTTAACTTGCAAGAAGTCGAGTTCTACCGGAGTCTCGCGACCGAACATTGACACGAGCACCTTCACCTTTCCTCGTTCTGTATCTACTTCACTCACCTTCCCCTCAAACTCCTTGAAAGGTCCATCAGCAATGATGACCGCATCGTCGATAGCGAGGTCGATCGAATGCTTAGCGGTACCTCCGCTCATTCGCTCAAAGAGCGCCTCAACTTCTTTCTTTTCTAGAGGAACAGGATATACTCCTGAACCAACAAAACCTGTTACACGAGGAGTGTTACGAACAACAAACCATGAATCGTCAGTCACTATCATATCTACACGAATATATCCTGGGTAGATCTTCTCTTCTTCCTCAACACGCTTTCCTGCTTTCACTTTAATAATCTTTTCGGTTGGAACGATTACATTAAAAATACGGTCTTCCATTCCAAGAGACTCGATACGTTGTTTGAGGTTTCGGAGCACAGCGTTCTCATATCCAGCGTAGGTGTGGATTGCGTACCAATTTCGTTCTCCTTCTGCTTGTTTAGACATAATATAGTGTTAGTTATTATTAAATAATGATGTTCTGAATGAATTGTGAGAACAAATGATCGAAGAAACCGAGAAGTGCTGCTACGATTACCGTCACAGAAATAACAAGCACAGTATAGATAACAGCCTGCCGAGTGGTAGGCCATGTTACGTGGCTCATTTCTGCTTTTGTCTCTTTTAAGTAGTTAAACATAGAGGAAATTAGTTAAATTTGGTCAAAATAAAAACCCCTGCGGGGTCACTAGTGAATATATCATGATTACTTCGTTTCTGCAATGGACTCTTGGAAGATTTAGGTGATTATCAAAAATACCCAGCATATTGCTGGGTATTATAGAAAAGTCAGGATAATTTTTTGACTATTTGATTGAGTAAGTGATTGAAACTATTGAAGTAAACTTCTGTTCTCCTGGTTGCAGGTTAGGAGCATCTACTGATTTTGTATTAATCATCATTGGTGAAATACCAGCATCCATTTCCCCATATCCGTATCCAGGTGTTTCTTCATAGAACCCAACAATGTCATCAAGCTTCACACCAAGACTCTTTGCAATGTTTTCCGCATCTTCACGAGCCTTTTCAATCGCATCTGCTTTCGCTTCTGCTTTGAGAGCATCAACACTATCGACGGTAAGGGAAAGGTTTGAAACTTCAGAAATTGAAAGTGTCGAAATATGAGTAAGGATATCACCGGCTTTTGAAATATCTCTTACTTTTACAGAAACAGTCTGAGACACTTCGAAACCTGCAATTGATTGCTTTGATGGAGGACAATATGAAGGACCACACACACCTTGAGAATATTCGTATTTAGGATTGGTGTAATAACTTTCGGTTTTAATATCACGATCCTCTATACCCTGCTCTTTGAGGTATGAAATTGCATTATTAGCTTTGTCAGTCATTGTTTGTTGAACTGAAGCTACATCCTTACCCTCTTCACGAACAGTAAAAGAGAATGAAGCAATATCAGGCACAGCAAGAGCTTCTCCCACCCCTCGAACAGAAATAACATTTGGAGAAATAGTATTGTCTTTACGAATACCAAGATCAACTACTGAAACAACTGTCTGAACGAGAAGAAATAATCCTAAAAGACCTACTACCACCAAGGAAACCTTCTTCATATTCTCATCAAAAAAATTATGCATATATGTTTTTATTATTAATAGTCCCCTTTATCTTAGCAGATTTTGGAATAATGACGCTACTGTCAGTGGACCAACTCCTCCTGGTACGGGAGAAACGGCTAATACGTGGTCTTTTACCGAATCAAAATCTACATCTCCAACAAGATTATCTCCAATTCGAGTGATTCCAATATCAACAACTATGTGGTGTGGGAGAACGTGTTTTAAAGAAATAAGTTTGGGCACACCGGTTGCGGTAATAATAATATCTACCTCATGACAGAGAGAGACTAATTCATCTGGTGTGGTGGAACTATCTGCGGTAAGTACATTTGCCCCTTTTTCTTTAAGAAGCATCGCTGTTGGCTTGCCGACAAGATTGGATTTACCAATTACTAAAACTTTTTTATTTTCAATTTCAATATGATAATACTCAAGCAAAGAATACACACCTCGCGCAGTAGCAGGAAAAAAGTTAGTATTCGCAGATAACCCATCGACGTCTTTTATGGAATCAATTGTATTGATGATTTCTTGCGAAGCTAGATGCTTAGGAAGTGGTAATTGTACAATGATTCCTCCGATTTCCTTCTTCTGATTTAACTCTTGAATGAGTGTAACTATTTCATTCTTTGATACCGTTTCATCAAACTTATACAAAGAAACACTTACTCCAATATCTTCTCCAAATTTTGTTTTTTGTTTAATATAAGAAGTGGAAGAAGTATTGTCACCTACTTGGATAATAGAAAGAATAGGAACATCACTCCCTATAGTTATTACAGTGTCTTTCAATTGTTCTTTGATCGTATTACTTACAATTTTTCCATTAAGCAAAAGGGGCATTGGTTAGTGATTATGTTTGACCAACGATCAATGAGTAGCCAAGGAAGAAATAAATAAGAGCACCTAAAAAACACAAACATGCGACAAGAAGAAGGAATTTACGTAGAACCTTTGCAGGGAGCTTTACTTTCTCAATAAAAACCTCTTCGAGTGGGGACTCAGCAGACATATCAACAATGGGAATTTTCTTGTTGAATTCCTTGTCATCAAATTCTACACCATTATTATTCTGCGAGTTTTGCATCTATTGTTTCTTTAATAAGATTAGCGTTTGCTGTACGAATAATTACATCCCCAACAAAAAAAGTAGGCGTGCTGTCTACACCAAGAATTCTCGCATCAGCAAGATCTTGTTCAATCTCTTTTTGATATGCCTTTGAAGAAAGCTTGTTTTTTATTTCAGAAGTATCCATCCCTAAAGAAGAGGCGTACTGGACAAACAAATCGCTTGGGTCAGAAACAATTGACCACTCTCCCTGCTTGGCAAAAAGTAGCTCATGCATTTCCCAATACTTACCCTGCTCTCCTGCTATGCGCGCGGTAGAAGCTGCAGAGACAGCGTTACGGTGAATATTTGAAAGAGGAAAATCTCTAAATACAAAAGTAACGTTCTCTTTGTATTGTTCCATGAGGAGTTTGATTTGAGGGGCGATATATCCGCACGCAGGACACTGATAATCAGCAAACTCAACTACAACCAACTTCTCTTCTCCTGTTGCGGATATCTTTATGCTGTTTTCGCGAACAAGAGCCTCTTGGTTGGTAGTAAGAGTATCGGGACTATCAGGCTGATTGGATGATCTTTGATAAAGAGCGGCGCCACCCGCAAGAATAATGATGCTGGCAACGAGCACAATAAGCATGGTTTTTGTTTCTGTAGTCATGTGATTATTCTACGAAAAAAGGCGGTCGCTGTATACTGACCCCCCCTTTTAAGACATGGTCTAGTTTTTCTTCTCCTGTTCGATCCAGAGACACACAATAATCACAGAGAACGCTAATAGAGAAAGAAGAGGGATGGTGACAAAACCGAAATATTCAATATATTTTGTCGTACAAGAAATACCGGCGCTACAAGGAACTACAGACTCTGGCAAGATATTGTAATACAGAAGATTGTGATAAAGAGCGATAATCCAACCAATAATAGCTAGGGGCCACGCATACACAAGCGAACCTTTTACATCTTTTTTCCAAATACCTATGGCTAAAATAATTACAAGCGGATACATAGCGATGCGCTGATACCAACATAAATCACATGGTGGCAACTGCATCACTAAGCTAAAAAATAAACTTACTAAAGTTGCAATGAGGACTTGCACCCAAGCAACCATCAATGTGTATTTTTGGAAAATCATTTTCATAGGTTATAGTAGTTTAACATGATTATCATCGGCATTACAGGATCTATCGGTGTGGGAAAACCAAAATTGTATTATTGAATCTATTCGCACACTTGGCGAAATCGAGGCACTCCGCAAGATTGGACACTTTCATTTACTTGCGATAAAGGCAGATCTCCGCAAACAAAACATTTCCGCCTACGTCAAACAAGCGGATTTTATTTTGGATAATAATAAAATGTCGATCATTTATATAAAC
>CAYQLE010000003.1:0-24502 GCA_964418265.1 uncultured Candidatus Saccharibacteria bacterium | reverse complement strand
TATCAACATAACTTACTGTAAAATCTACCCTGCCTATTGTTTGACCATTTATTAAAGCGACATCTACTCGCCATTTACCTTCTGGTACAAAACTTTTTGTTGAAAAAGTTCTATACCCTTCCTCTCTTCCTCCAACAATAGGAATTGTAATTGTTGTAAGTACCTGCCATTCTTTTAAATCCTCATTATAGTATTCCCATTTGTGTATCACTGAAGTATTAATATCTGTCGGAGAATAAATTGAAGCAAACACATAGATAGGATCACCTTCTACAAGGTTAGTGTTTTGTGGGGGACGAACAAATGGAAAGACTCTTGTCTTTTCACCAACAACCAAGTATCCACCATCGCTTGTTTTTTGAACCAAATTATACATCCGAGCTTCCTGAAGAAGCAAAGGAACAGGAGGAATAAGCTTTAAAAAGTAAAGGCTATTTATTAACAAGAGAACGGAACCCAGAAGTATCAAGACTATCTTCTTACTTTTTCTTACTTCCGACGGAGAAATTCTAAATAAAATATAGATGAGAAAACAAGCAAGCAAAAGCGAGCTTAGTTGTGCAAGTACGAACATGAACACACTAATCTGTTTGAAAATTATTGGAAAAAGAAAAATAAAATACGAAAAAAGGGCAAAGAAAAATGCAGATACCCGAACAGCTAACAGCGCATAGTGCTTTTTGAGTATTTCATTTGCAATCATATAGATTACAAAGACCAGCAAGAATGGCCAACTTGAACCAATTGATGCACTTCTTGAGTAAAAAATAAGAAAAGCGCTTGCGAGTCCTCCAAATGCAAACTGCATTACAAAGAGAAGCCATGGATGAGCGTCAACAAAAAACTTTTTTGACCTCTCCCCAACAACCTTTCCCGCTTTACCAAACGAAAGAAGAATAAGACATAAGGCAACAAGAAAAAGATAACTAATTATTACAATATTTTCTGGAAGCAAATCAGCTCGACGAAGAGTAAGAGTATCAAAAACAAAACCTCCTAGCAGAGTAAGGATCGAAATTCGTCGTTCATGTTTACTAAAAAATCGTAAAATATTATCCACAGGTATGGCGAGCGGGTGCGAACTCCAAAGTAAATATCAATGTGAGTGCAGTCGCTCGCCATACCTTGGGACAATTGCTTTTTTAGTATAGCAAAAAAAATACCCTCAATCGAGGGTATTTCTCTATTTACTCAGTAGAAAATTTCTCCTCCTTTTTAGATGAATCGTGCGCATGAGAGTCAACTTCGTAGCTCGTATTTTGCATTTCGAAGAAGTTCACAAGCTCATGAACATCGGTTGCGGTCGCCATCCACTTCGCAGGATTAGTCACGTTGTAGTGAGTTTCGAATCCAAGCTCTTCGAGGCGACGATCGGCAACGTATTTCACATACTGATTTACGTAGTCTGCGTTGAGTCCAAGAATCCCACGAGGGAAGAGATCTCTGTTGTATAACACCTCAAGTTCAACTCCTTGAATAATAATTTCACGAATCTCATCAGCAAATTCCGCAGTCACTACATCAGCATTTTCCTGAAGTACTTCAGTCACAAGGTTGATTCCAAATTTAAGATGAAGAGATTCATCTCGAAGTACCCATGCAATCATAGAACCAAAGTTTCGAAGCTGGTTACGCTGGCGGAAAGACAAGGCCACCATGAATCCCGAGTAGAACCAGACTCCCTCCATCACAATATTTGTCGCGATGATGTTTCGAATGAAGTCTCTTTTCCCTTCTGGTGTCTCAATATCAAGCGTCTTCTCTGTCATTCTCTTCACATAATGGTTGATGAAATCTTCCTTTGCTTTCATAGTTGGGGTCTCGAGATGAAGATTAAAAATCTTGTCGCGATCAAAACCGAAAGTCTGGAGCACATATTCAAAGCTCACACAGTGGTTAGCCTCTTCCCACATCTGCTTTGCGAGGTACAGATGACATTCAGGAGCTTTTAGGTACGGATAGATTCCAAGAGCAATCGAGCGGTTAACGATAAGTTCAGCAGGATTGAAAAATGCCATAAGAAATTTCACCGCATGCTGTTCGTCCGCTGTCATTGTCTGAAAATCTCGTAAGTCTTCCCCGAGAGCAATCTCGTGAGGAAACCATGTGTTTCGAACTGCTTGATTATAAAGATCGTACGCCCACTGATATCGAATGGGGTGTAGATTCATGTCTTCAGGAGAAGCTTTTCCTATTAGCATATATTTATATTAGTTAATTATTAATTATTTGTGTCAAAGGGCACCTTTGACACTACTGACAACTATCGCACTGAAGCGCCTCTGATGGATCCGTCGGATAACTAGCAGAGCGTACTACTTTTAGTTTCTTTGCTTCAGGCTTCTTTTCAATACTATCTTGATTAAATAAATTACTTGCTGGTTCTGGTTTTATTCCTGCAAAAGGTTTTGAAACAGGAGCTGAAGCCACCACTTCTTCTACGACCTCTGGTACCGCTACTGTATGTTCCTTAAGCGCAGAGAGATGCACCGCAGATATGGGAATGGCTACTGGGGCTGCTCGCTCCATCTCAAGAGGACTTTTGATGGCAACTTGTTCTTGGGGAAGCTCAGTGCGCACTGATGCAAAGCCTCCGAATGCCTTTCTTCCGAACCTTGATGACTTGTCCACCTTCACTGTCGACTGCTCTGCTGAGTGGCGAGGCTTAAGGTGCAAGTAATATGTAGACTTAAGTCCCTTCTCCCATGCGGTTGAGTAAATCTTCATAGTTTCATTCATATCTCGTGTCTCAAGATACATGTTTCGAGAAAGTGCTTGATCAACCCACTTCTGTGCGCGCGCCGCCACTTCAATAAATCCATAAGGGGAGGTAGTAAATGATGTCTTGTAGATAGCCTTAAGGTGTTCGGGGATACCAGGGATATCAGCTATGTCTCCTTGGTGCTCTATAATAAGGTCTTTCACTTTGTCCCACAGGTTCATATTCTTGAGGTCCTTCACAAGATTGTGGTTCACATCCATGTATTTTCCTGAAATTTTATTTCGTGAGAATACCTGTGCGAATCGAGGGTCAAATCCTGGGGTTGTTCCCACAAGAAGACCGATGTTTGCATTTGGAGCAACAGCCATAAGAGTAGCGTTTCTCATTCCTTTCTTAACTTTTGAACGAAGAGTGTTCCAATCAAGACCTTTATGCTTACTTGTTTTGTCTACGGTAAGAGCAATTCCTCGCTCTTTCTCAAGCACGGCAAGAGTGTCTATAGGAACTTGCCCCTTTGACCATCGTGAGCCTTCGAAATTGGAGTACGACCCTCGCTCCTCAGCCAAATTAGTACTTTCATCAATTGCCATATAACTAATGAACTCAAAAACACGATCAGCGAAGTCATATGCTGGTTCGGTATCATAAGCCATACCCAGTTGCTCGATAGTATCTGAGAATCCCATCACACCAAGACCCATTGCTCGGTTCTCTTTGTCTGACTTAACTGCTTCAGGAATAGGAAGAACATTAATATCAATAAGGTTATCAAGCTGACGAACAGCAAGACGAACACTATTTTCAAGCTTACCCCAATCTATTTCTTTCCTATCTACATGAGCAGCAAGATTAACTGAAGCTAAGTTACATACCGCAACATTATCTTTGTCTTGAGGAAGTGCGATTTCTGTACACAAGTTAGACATGTGAATGGTTCCCGTATTATTGTTGAGAGCCCGAAGGTTGATAGGGTCTTTCCAAGTGATCCACGGGTGTGAAGAACTCTGAAGGGCTGATAGAATGTTTCGGAACTGTTCTTCTGCGGGAACTTTCTTGAAGACACGAAGCTTGCCTGCTTCTGCCATCTCGACATACTCAGCGTATCGAGCACTAAAAGCTGCTCCATAAAGCTCGTTTAGGTCTGCAGTTTCCTTGGGGTCGAACATATACCACTGCTCACCGCTCTGTACGCGTTTCATAAACTCATCCGAAAGAAAACACGCTGTATTAGCTGTTCGCATTCGAAGGTAATCGTCACCCGCATTATGCTTCCAATCGATAAACTCCGGAAAATCAATGTGCCAGTTTTCCATATAGAAACAGAGAGCTCCTTTCTTCTTACCTCCTCGCTGGATAGCACGAATAGCGGTGTCGATGATCTTGGCAAAAGGAGTTGGGCCAGTAGAAATACCGTTATTAGACATAAGAGGAGAACCCGCTGCACGGAGCTTGGTCACTGAGGCACCAATTCCTCCTGAACCTTTTGAAAGAAGCATCACGTCTGACACTGACTTTGCAATATGACCCATATCATCGTGGATTTCAAGAAGATAGCAGTTTGAAAGAGCTGGGCGAGGAGTTCCCGCACCGAGATTGGTAGAACCTCCAGCAATGTACTCAAATCGAGACATCTTGTCGTAGAACTTTTTGGCCCATTCAGTTGGATTCTTTTCTGTGAAAGAGAGCCCCATAGCGATACGCATGAAGAAATACTGAGGAGTTTCCATTGTTTCCTGGGTATGAGGGTCCTTAAGAGCATAGCGGTTGAGGAAACCAGAAAGACCTGCGTAAAGAAACTTGTCGTCACGATCTATCTTCAGATAATCAGCAAGTTCTTCAAGGTTGAACTTCTCTCCCATGCGAACGTCGAGACGGTTCAGCTTAATTCCCTCTTTTATATATGCAAGAAAGGCGTCACGGTGAGCTTTCTTAGTATCCTCAACACTGTCCTTATTATAATCACCAAAAACCTTTCGATAGACGGTCTTGAGGAGGAGGCGGGTAGCAATCTTGTCGTACTCGATGTCCTCTTTAATATTCTGTACAGCAGCGTTGATGGTAGCTTGGTCCATCTCCTCGCTCGTGATGCCATCATAGAGAGTAATCTGTGTCTCAGTAGCAATCTGAGTCACCTTTGAAATGGGGTCTGTGAGCCCGTAGGTGGCTCGCTCAATAGAACGATTGATTCTATCGGCATTGAATGCCTCCTTCGTACCATCAGCCTTGGTGATTGATATATTCATGTATATTTTATAAAAATTTGCTAATAATTTACTTAAAGTTGATTAATATTTTACTATCGAACTCTTGATAGTGAAAGGCTTGTACCTTAATTTTAAACACAAAGAAACAAAAACCTTCATCCTGCAATATGTCTGCCCAAAGAAGGCTAAAACTTAGGACAAAATAAGCGAGGTAAATTTTTTCTGAAGATTTCTGTTGATTTTGGTTTAAGAAAGGATACAATGAATGAACTATGCGCATGCTTATAATTGAGGATGAGAAGGAAATTAGAGATTTTCTAAGTAAGAGCTTTGAAAAGGAAGGGTATGCGGTTGATACTGCTTCTGACGGACAAACGGGTTCATATCTTGCACGTACCACCGATTATGACATCATGATTATCGACCATGTTCTCCCTAAGAAGCTGGGACTTGAGATTGTTAAAGAGGTTCGAGAAGACCTAAGATCAAACCCAATCATAATGCTGTCGGTAAAGACTGAAATTCCTCACAAAATAAAAAGTTTTACAGAGGGGGTTGATGATTATGTAATCAAACCATTTTCCTTTCAAGAGCTTTCCGCGAGAGTAAGAAATGTTCTTAAGCGTTCTCCGTACAGTATTAAGACAGACACATACAAAATTGAAGACTTGACCATCGATCTTCGGGGACAAGAAGTTGCACGAGCAGGAAAAAAGATTTATCTTACTCGCAAAGAATTTCTTATTCTAGAATGCTTAGCAAAAGAGCCAGGAAAAGTTATTTCCAGAGGAACAATCATGGAACACGCATGGAATATGAATACCGATCCGTTTTCTAATACTCTCGAAACACATATTGCAAATCTGCGAAGAAAAATTAGCAATAAAAGAAAGAAGAAGCCTCTCATAAAAACTGTCCCGGGACGAGGATATAAAATTTAATAAACTGTTTAGGTTTTCTTTATCATTACTTAATGTCATTTATATATAATAAAAAAAGATACGAGGTCAGACGTATCGCATTATCAACACATAAAAAAGTATATGAAAAATATTATTGCTTCGTTGCTCTCAAATCCAGAAACGCGGGAGAATTCCCTTCCTCAATTTCAGAAGGAAGCAGAACTTCTTACTCCTTGGTTGGATTAGAAAATAAATAATATGAGCGGACTAATTATGAAATTCATAAAGTCCGCTTATGTTATATGCATTGAACCCTACTCATTAGTCGAGGACGATCGTCGACGTGAGTTTGTCTTGAACACTTTACTCTGTATTTCTGTCTGTTTTCTATTAGGTCTTAATTCTCTTGTGATACATCAAAGCTTGCTACTTGGAGAAAAGTATCGAGGTATTTCACCCATATTGTTCACTCTACTCACACTGCTTTATGTCAGCCTTCTTGTTTTATCTCGAAAAGGTTTTAGGAGGATTGCAACCTATGGTTTATTAATTCTTTATCTTATAGGCACCTCATACACTGCATGGACTTGGGGATTTGATATTCCGTCGCTCATTATTGGCTGTGTGTTTATTATCGCAGTTTCGAGCGTTCTGATCAGTACACGAGCAAGTATGTATATCTGTCTAGGACTCTGTGTTTCTATTATTTTACTTGCTTCCTTCCAAACAGCTGGTCACTATCCTTCTTTGACATGGAGAAATGAAGAGCCTACTATGCATGATGCTTTCTATTATGCATTCATTATTCTTCTCATTACTTTCCTTTATTGGCTTTCTAATAGGCAGACTGAGCAGGCTCTCATACGTGCCCTTTTCTCAGAAAAGACCTTAGAAAAAGAAAGAGACCAGCTTGAATTAACCGTTGAAGAGAGAACAAGGGAAATTAGACGATTACAAATGGAACGAGTAACAGACCTCCACCACAGAGCAGAGTTTGGAAACATTTCATCAGGGGCATTCCACGATCTCATGAACCCTCTTAGTTCAATTCATCTAATAACCAGCGAGATTGATAATGAAGCTCATGAGAAAATTCCTGAATACAAAGAATATATTTCACATGCTCTCAATGCATCTAGAAAAATGCAAGACTTCCTTGATGTGCTTCGGAAACAGATGAGATCAGATAAAGACAAAATCTCCTTCAATCCAAAAAAAGAAATCGAGGAGGTGCTTCTTTTGCTTTCATACAAAATAAAGAAAGCAGGCTGTGTAGTGACCACGAAAGAAGAGGAGGCATGCATTCTTTTTGGAAACCCGATTATGTTCTACCAAATTGTTTCAAACTTAATCTCTAATAGTATCGACGCTTACGATAACATTCAATATGACAAACATATCAACATTACTTTTGGCAAAAAAAGAGACTATTTTGTATTGGAGGCAACAGATCATGGTTGCGGAATTACAAAAGAAAATCTTACTCAAATATTTGAATCATTCTTTACTACCAAAGAAAAAACTAAAGGCTCAGGTCTTGGACTCGCATCTACCAAACATATCGTAGAAAAAGAATTTGGAGGATCCATTACGGTTCAAAGTACCCAAAACACAATAACCACGTTTACTGTTACCCTCCCCTTATATGAAAAAAACCCTAAAATTAATAACAAAGGAATGCCTACAAATAATCAAAAAACATCAATCAATTGATGGTGGCTTTTATCACGACTCCTTTGGAGAGAACCTATCCAAAACCTACCGATATAAAACTAATTTTGTTGCAGGACTAATCCTTCGCACCCTCTCTCGCAATGATGTAAGAAATCTATTTGAACTTAACACAGAAAAACAACTAGTAAGCACTATCGCTAATAATGCCGGAAAATTTTTATTGAAAGAAAAGACAGCACGATGGACTTGGAACTATTTCTCAACTGAAACCAAGATAGCATTCCCCAAATTCAACTTCCCAGATGACCTTGATGACACATCTATATGTCTTTCGGCTTTATATATGTGGAATAAAGATTTGTTCACGGGTGAAGCATGGGCTCAAATTACACAGACCCTCATTGAAGCAGAAAGTGAAGCTGGAGGACCATATCATACCTGGATTACAAACTCACCAATATCAAAATGGAGGGATATCGACATAGCAGTAAATGCTAACATTTCCTACTTTTTATCTCTTGCAAAAATAGAAGTTTCTAAATTACATACTTACCTATTTATAAACTTAGAACAGCCAATTTCTCCATACTACCCCCATTCATTAATGCCTTTATACTATCTTTCTTTTTCGATACAGAATAAAGATATTAAATTTCAATGTGATAAGAATTCTGTGTTACAACATGCCCTAGCTCTTTCTGTTGCCATCCAAACAAGGAAGTCCTCGCGCACTATTAAAACACTGATTGAAAAAATGGTGGAACTCTACAGTAAGAAAGGTCTTCAATCTGAGCCATTCTGTCTTGACCCAGCAAGAGAAAGCCAAAAATACTTTTGTGGCTCGGAAGCACTGACTGCGGTTTTTGTTCTTGAAGCTATTAGTTTGTATTCCTACCAAAACACTAACAAAACTAAAAAAGACACACTGTATTTTATTATTAAACAATCCAAGAAGTTTATTCCCGAAAACATTATCAATGCTTCTTTAGGTAAAAGAACAAGAGAGGTAATCGATTATCCCGTTTTATTTGCCGAAGCGTTGGGCCTCCCTAGAAGCACAGGACAAATACTTGCTCATGCTAATTTTTTTGGATGGGTAGCATATTACATTACTGATTGCATTCTCGATGAAGGAACTCAAACTAAAAATATTTCACTGGCACACATAAGCTTGCGTAAAATGTACTTAATTTATAGTAAGTATGTTGCGAAGAACAATCTACGATTCTGTTATCGACTCCTTACAAAAATGGATTATGTACAGTACAAGGATGAAATATCACCTAATAAATCTATTGGACAGGCACTCCCCTTTATTATCTTGCTTTTTCTTAAGGGTTTTTCGTCTGGTTCACCACAAGTCAAAAATATGCTCAAGTTCTGGAGGCATTACTTATCAGCAAGACAACTAAGTGATGATGCTCACGACTGGAAAGAAGACCTTGAAAAAAATATTTCAAATGAGGCAATTTTAATGATTAAGAAGCATACTTTGGATCCTTTATGTTTTAGTGATGTTTTTTGGAGTACAACTTTTTCAGAGATTATCAAGGAAATAAACCTTCGTCTCAATATTGCACAGAGCGCAATTGAATCAATTGAAAAAGATACCGGTGTTCATATTTTTTCAGATCTAATTAAACAAGCAAGAATGGCAACCAAACAGGCAGTTATCGAGAAGGAATCTCTAGAAAACTTTGCCCATCACTATAACTCACCACAAACTCCTGTATCCCCAGAACATACGGACCAATAGAATACTGCCCAAAAATAAAGACTATTCCTTGGTCGGTTAGATAGAAACGTTCCCAGTTTTGACTAACAGGAACAGTCCCTTGGTCAATTACTTCTTTAGACGAAGACTTAAGGAACTTGTTGTAGAAGTATGTACGAGCTTTTTCTGAAAGAGTAGTGAGAGAATTGCCGTCTTTTAGTAGTGATCCCAGAGTAACTAATTCACCTTCTGTGTCATATACAAAAGTTACCAAATCAATGATTCCGTGTGCGCCTCCTAAATACGAGTAATTCTGCACTACATAGCTAATAGTGGTCGGCGAAGAAAACACTTCTGTTTTAATTGTCATAGTATATTCTGCATCAGCATCATTTGTTGGGACAATACTCATGAGGTCTGCTTTTGCTTTATCAATATAGTCTTTTATTTCAGAAACAGAACTTGGGTACGACACAGTGATGGTGTAGTACTTCCCGCTCTCCACCTCGGTATTAATCTGCGCAGGCACAAGAGGAAGAGGGTTTATTTGCTTCTCTTTTAAAACCGTGGGATTTACCACAGGAACAAAATACCTATATACATAAAACATAAGCGTCCCAAAAAGAACAACAGAAATAAAGAGGATTGCCCAAAAAAACTTTGATTTATGCATTGTGTTTGCTATGCCAGCATTATACACCTTAGTGGCTGTGAGTGTGCGAGTGAGACATGTGGTCAAGAACCTCCTTCTCTTTTTTAATAACCTCAGGGTTATCTGTCTTTTTGTTTTTTACAAGAACATACACTGCAATAAGGGTGGTAATAGGAACAGTGAGGACGAGCCCAATACTTCCAACAAGAGTACGGATAATCTCAGTAGCAAACAACTCACGGTTAATAGTTACCAAAATACTTTCACTTGCTGTTGCGTATAACAGTAGCAAAGGAAGCGACGCACCGACGTAGGCAATAGCAAGAGTGTTAACCAAAGCACCGATATGCTCGCGTCCGATACGGACAGCTCGTTCGTAAATAGTAAATTTAGAAAGATGAGGCCCAGCACGGTGTAGTTCTTCTACAGACACAGCTTGTCCAATTCCAGCGTCATACAAAACACCAAGAAGTCCAATAAGTACTCCCCCAAGAAGAAGGCCTGCTAAATCAATCCCTCCGTTAGTATTGAGATTCAAATAGATCGCCTCTTCACTCGCAAATCCTGTAAGCCGAGTAAGTCCGATAGCTACCCACGCAAGAAAACCAGTAAATACAATGGTGATAACCATACCGATAACCGCAGATGATGTGGTTTTGTTGAAACCATGGGTGATATATGAACCAAGAATAATAATAAGAGAGGAAACCCCGATACTTAAAAGTATCGGGGGGACCCCTTGAAGAATACCTGGGATAAGAACGTAAGCTATCACAAACAAACTTCCAAAAAGAGAAAGCAAGCCCCGTAACCCTTGCTTGCCTCCAAAGAAGAGCACCACAGCAACAAACAACACTCCAAAAAATACAAGCCATGGCAAACGATACGGGTCAGACACATGATAATAATTTGAACCATCAAGAGAACTAGAAACGTGTCGCAGGTAAAACGTCTCACCAACTTCTAGATTGATATAGTCATTCTGCACCACCACCTCAAGTCCTTTCTGTTTACCTTCAAGAACTGTAGCTGTAATAGTTTGATATTGCGTAGCAACATCGGTTCCCGGAACAACTCCTTCTCGAGAATCAGTAATTTCAATAACCTTTGCAAGAACGTGCTCGATTTTGTCGGGAACAATTTCATCAGCGCTCACATGAGACATAGACCCCACGAGCAACCCCCCACCGAGGACCACGCTAAGTACAGATAAAAGTAGAAATTTCTTCATATATACACCCTACAGTGGAAACTAAGCGTGTGCAATACTAATTGCAATGAAGATAACTGCCATACCAACAATGGTCATTGCGGTAGTAAGAAACTTCGGATGAGCATGATGGCTTTCTGGAATCAAATCGCTCGCACCGATATACAAGAAGAACCCTCCAAAAACCGCCAACATAATACCCAAATTCTGTTCTGGAATAGTAAAGAATAAAGTTGAGAATGCACCAAGCACGGGAGCAACTGCATCGAGCGCAAGAAACTTAATGGCAGTCTTTCTTGATCCTTGGTTTTTGAGAATAATTCCAACAGTGTTAAGACCATCGGAGAAACCGTGGATGATAATACCAACAGACACAATAATTCCAATTTCTACTGATACCTGAAACGCAAGACCAATTGCCATACCGTCAAAAAAAGTATGTAAGATGAGAGAAGATGCACCAAGTATTCCACGTTTAGGGTGTGGAGAATTACCGTGCACAGCGTGTAGAGGGGCATCTTCTATATTAGGAGTGTTGTGTGCTGAGTGCTGATGACTGTGGAAAAATACTAAACGATCAAGGAGTAAGTAACCGACAAACCCAATAGCAATAAAGAGGGCGATAGTATGAATATCAAAAAACTCGCTTCCTATTTCAAACGCTTCAGGAATAAGATCAAAGAATGCAACTCCAAGAACCGCACCAGCACTAAACCCAAGAACTAAATGAAACTTGTCTTTCAACTTGAGAGCAACCAACCCTCCAATAAGAATAGCAACAAACGCCAAGAATGAAATAGTAATTACAAACATAAAAATAATTTAAATAATAATTAACCGCACTTTTTACACAATCCAAAAAATTCTAGTGAGTGGTCTTTGATTAAACTAAATTTTGAAGACTGCTTTAGTGCTGACTTTAATAAACTCCCCGCAGTACAACCACTCAAAGATTCTACGAGTCCACAATCTGTACACACCACGTGGTGGTGATGGTGGTGATGGTGGTGGTCAATCCGCTCGTAATACACAGAATCTCGATGTAAATCTACACGCTTAACAAGCCCTGCTTTCTCAAATGAATTAAGGGTTCTATATGCAGTCACGAGATTCAAATCCTTAACTTTTATTTTCTTACAGACCCCCTCCACATTCATTGGCTGACAATGCCCAGAAAACATTTCAAGGACAGCAATACGCACAGGTGTTGCTTTGAGTCCTTTCTGTTGTAATACGGTCTTTGTGTCCATATGAAAACAATACTACAGACACCTTCTAAATGCAAATTACTTGCATTTATTATTTGGTTAGTGTATGCTTCTACATGCAACTAAATTGCATACATGAAAATAGCTTTTTTAGGAAAAGGAGGTTCAGGAAAATCAACAATGGCAACTGCGTTTGTAAAATATTTTCACGCAAATTGTTTTAATGTGCTTGCAATTGATGCCGACCATAATATAGATCTGTCATATAATTTAGGAATTGAGCCTTCTCTATTTTTAGGAAATGACCCTGAATACATAAAAGAATATGTTGGTTCTGCAAAAAATGATTCATACAAACAAGCACGAGTAGTTGCTGAGAGCAATGACACAAAGTTTACACTCTCACCTTTTGATTCTTATACTTTGCAAGTATCTACAGAGGTGGAAAAGGGGCTTAGACTCATTACGGCAGGTCCTCATACCGACCGCGTACGAACACAAGAGTCATGTAGTCACTCACTTGCAGCTCCTCTTAAGATATATCTCCCCTTTCTACTGCTCAAAGAAAAAGAGATAATCATTATAGACGAACGAGCAGGTACTGACCCTGTCGCCACGGGTATTCTTTCTGGAGTTGATGTGGCACTGATTGTCAGAGAACCCACCGTACAAAGTAGTCGTGTTGCCGATCAAATTAAAAAAGAACTTGACCTTACGGGTATTAAATATTTGATTATTGATAATAAGAAAGATGGAGTTGAAAGGGATACAGAACGAGCCATAAGTATGTTGCTAGAATATACCGCTTCTTTATAAGGAGCCGTATACACTAGTCGCATAATGCGATTAGAAACAAAAGTACATTAAATGTCATTACCATCAATTGCAATAGTCGCAGAGGAAAAGGGGATTAATTTTGATAATCCCACCACCAAAGAACAGCAAGAGGAAGTCATTGTGGAAGCAATGCGTCGCGACCTCAAGCCCGCTCTCGATCTGCTTCATCGCACATCACACGAAGCACAAAAAAACGGAGGCTCCGCGGAGTGGCAAGAGGACCCGAGTTCGCCAATTGGTAAGATGCTCACACGTATCCACGCCGGAGATGTGCTTCGTGATTTGGCTTCGCGTCACTTCTGCCACGGCCTGAAGCTCAGCTTCTTCAATTGTTGCAAAGGTTTTGTTGGTGTTGCTCCCAAAAACCCGGAGCTCGTTCAAATTCAGTGCCAAGCAGGTCCGATTGCTTTCGCTGACTGTTGAAATACAGCACACAATACCACACGCAAAGCCCTTAGGCTTTGCGTTTTTTATTTACTTATCACCTACCTATCCAACCACTTTCTTATATGATCCTCTGTTCCCCCTATTTTCTTATGCGGATTAAATATGTTTTCAGGATCAAAGATTTTTTTAATCTGCTCGAACACACCATATAATTCTTCACCGTAAAACTCTTTGAGAAATGGAGTACGAATAATTCCGTCACCATGGTCGGCACTAGTGTTCCCTCTCACCTTCTTTACCAGTGCAAACACATCATGCATAAAACTAATTATCTTGTCGGCAACTTTCGGGTCATTGAAATCAAAGACAGGAATGATGCGTAGTGCTCCATCACCAATGTGTCCATGAAAACCGTATACTATTCTATGCTCTTTCATTATGTCGACAAGCCCTTCCACGAATACATCGAACCTAGAAATAGGAACGATAATATCCTCGATACATGGCACAGCACGAAACCCAGGCTTGTTATGATCACACATAAGACCGTAACCTGAACGTCGGATCTTCCACGCGGAATCAGCAACAGATGGGTCTTTTGCATCATCTACTGACACTCGGTGATCCATTAATTCATCTTTACATGTTTGTGCCTGAAGTTTCGTCTTCTCTTCAGTCTCTTCTGAAAACTGTGCGAGAACAAGAGCTGTGGTAGTTGGGTGAATAAAGCTTGCAATCTTATCCGTGTGTTCAGTCATGTGAATTTTTGCAAAGTTGTACGTATTGATATCAAAAGTCTCTACTCCTTCAGGGTTATGTTTCATTATTGTATCGAGAATGAAAGGCAGATCTTTAATCGAATCGATAGAGATAATAAGAAGTGACGTATGAGCAGGAATTGGTACGAGCTTGAGTGTTGCTTTGGTTATAATTCCTAGTGTCCCCTGTGATCCAATAAAAATCTTTGATGGGTCGAACACTTCGTCTTTCACTAATCTTTCCAATCGGTATCCAGAAGCAACCTTCGTCACGAGTCCTACTGCGTTTTTTAGTTTTTCACCTTCTTCTTTATATAAACTTGCGAGCTTCAGTTCTTTTTCATCACTAAGTTCATTAAGCTTTTTGGGAGATGTTTTAATAATACTCCCATCAGCAAGCACCACCTCAAGATCAATCACGTTGTCGATAGTTGCGCCGTAGCGAATACTCTTCTCTCCTGACGCATTGTTCCCAATCATTCCTCCAATTCCACAAATAAGGCGCGACGAAGTATACGGAGCAAACATGAGCCCCGCTTTCAATGCCTCAGATTCGATGTCTCGAAAATATGCACCCATCTCAACGACGGCAGTCATAGTGTCAGGATTAATTTCTATCTTATTCATGTACTTGGTGAGGTTGAGCATATAGCCTGTGTTGAGTGACCCTCCGCTCATACAAGTTCCTCCCGCACGAATAGAGAGAGACACTTCAGGATTGGTCTTCTTCTCAACTGCCACCACAGATACCGCCGTCACGATATCAGCAACATCCCGAGGGTACAACACAGTTGACGGTACAACACGAAACACACTCGCATCTGTGGAGTGTGTTTGCAGTGTTTCTTTAGTTGTATCAATATCTCCTTTAAAATTATTCATAGAGATATTTTACCAAAAAATAGAGTGTTGAGCTATTTCTAATAAGAAAACGAAGGTATCTGTCCCTTTTTATCCAATGAAAGTGAGAGCCTTTCCTTTCTTGTTACCACGACCAGTTCGTCCGATTCGGTGAATGTAGTCTTCGTGAGTAGTTGGAATGTCGTAGTTGATAACATGAGAGATATCAGAAATATCGAGACCTCGAGCTGCAACGTCAGTCGCTACGAGAACTTTGGCACGGTTTGCCTTGAAGTCATTAAGAGCTCGCTCACGCTGAGTCTGATTCTTGTCTCCGTGAATAGACACAGAAGAGTGACCCAAAGCTTTGAGAGCATCCATAATCTTCTCCACACCATGTTTCGTCTTTCCAAAGATAAGAACTTTTTCAAATTCTGCTTTGGTAAGAAGATCGTGAAGAATGTTCATCTTCACTGAAGCCGAAGGAACATGCACAACATCTTGCTCAATATTCTTCGAGGTATCCTGGGTCTTTACTGAAATAAATACAGGATTCTTCAAGAAGTCCTTGATAAGTCCTTCAATTTCACGAGAAAGTGTCGCAGAGAAGAAGAGTGTGTGACGATCGGGAACCATTTTTGAAAGAATAGTTTTAATGTCGTTGATGAATCCCATATCTAGCATTCGGTCAGCTTCGTCGAGAACAACAGTCTGAAACTTTGCGAGATTAAGAGCGCGTCGTTCGATGAGGTCTTTGAGACGTCCTGGAGTTCCGATGATGAAGTTGTTAAAGAAGCGAAGTTCACGCAACTGTTTACTGATTGGTGCTCCACCTACACACACTGCTCCACCGAAACCAAGACCCTTTCCAAAAGTAGCAAGCTCGTCGTAGATCTGGATAGCAAGCTCACGGGTTGGAGCCATGATTAGAATTTGTTCGTCTTTGTTGAGAAGAACTTTGTTGATAAGAGGAATAAGAAAAGCGGCTGTCTTTCCTGTTCCTGTGTTTGCCATTCCGACAATATCAGAACCCTTAAGAATCACAGGAATTGCCTTATCTTGAATTGGAGTAGGAAGATCGTATCCCTTTTCGATGATGTTTGCTTTAAGAGCAGGTTCCACCATGAAGTCACTGAACTTGTGTTCAGGTACGAAAGCAGCAGTTACTTCTTGTACTGCGCCTTTATTAATATATCGAGATACGTCGATGCTTCGGCCACCACGTCCACCTGAACGTCCACCGCCAAAACGGCTTCCACCACCAAACCGACTAGGTCCTGAAGGACGTCCGCTAAAACGGCTAGAACCAGTACCCACACCACCAAACCGAGAGGTTCCTCCGGCACGTGGTCGGAAAGAACCTGCATTTTGATTATACATTTTGAAATCGAGAGCCAAAACTGACCCTATAACCTTAAGCCGTTAAGTAATAATTCGGGGCTCGGTCTCGAAGGTTTTAGGACCGGAGAGATTGAAGTTATGACTAGATAGTAGCCTACTTTACTAGGTAAGTCAAGCTTTTATGTCAAAGGGTCCCTTTGACATACTAGAGCATTTTTACATCATCCTTCTTTTTTTCCCCGATTAATTTTTTAACCACAAAAAACACCACCAAAGACACAATGAGGAAATTAATCATTTCGGCCAAGAATGAGCCATATTTGAGAGAAATGGGACCAAATTGAAACACCGCGTCTCTCCATGAATCAGAAGATAGAAGAGGTGCGATCATTGGCATGAAGATGTCTTTCACTAATGAATTCACCAACGCAGTACTAGCAGTTCCCATAACAATAGCGGTCGCAAGCGACACAATATTGTACTCTTTTATAAATGTAAGAAATTCTTTTAGTAACATGTGGCGTATACTATCAGATTATCCCCTTAAGAAAAACCCCAACTGCGTAGGCAATAACTGAGGCAATAGAACCAATGACTAAAGTCTCAACAGCAGAATACCCTTTATGTTTTCCGGTTACCCTTCCCTTCACCGCACCAACAAAGGCAAAAGTGATGGCAGTAAGAATAATTGAGATGTGAAATTTATATGCTTCGATGATTGGAAATAATGGAGCAATAACAAAAGAAAAAAGAGGAATAAATCCAACAATTACAAACGAAAAAAACGTAACAAGAGAGGTAGCGAGTGGTCGTTTTCGCTTTTGCTCTGCACTATTTTCAGATTCTTTTGAAAGATAGTTTGATGCCGCCATAGAAAAACCATCAGCGAATAAGTTTGCGAATCCAAGAATAAGAATAATACTCGGACTAAGAGATGCCCCGACTGCTCCTGCAATTACTGCAAATGTTGTGACTACACCATCAATACCTCCGTACACAAACTCTGGTAAATATTTTTTCTCGTATTTCATATTATGCGTTTACTTTTGATTCAACATTTCGTACCTCCTTATTTACAAGCTTACCTTCATCGTCAACATCATAGATAAGCACTGCCCCGAAAGGCATTTCAACTTCTGCCATCTTTTCATCAGGAATACTCTCAATATATTTTATTAAAGCTCGGATTGTATTCCCATGAGATACAACAAGAACATTCTTCCCTTCTTTCACCACTGGAAAAATCTGTTTCAGGTAGTATGGAAGTGCTCGCTCATATACCATCTTGAGAGACTCACCGTTTGGCACAGGGTAGTCCCACTCTCGACGAAGTTTATTAAACTCCTCTTCTCCTAAAACCTCTTTCATCTCCCACTTGTTCTTTCCGGTATAATCTCCATAGTCGCGCTCGTTGAGCTCTTTTGCATGAATAGTTGGTACATCATGCTTCTCGCATTTGTTTAACATGCAAGAAAGTGTCTCGATGGTACGCACAAGCATTGAAGCAAAAGCTTGATCAATATGTAAATCATTAATTAGAAGACCCATGTCTCCCGCTTTCTCTGCTCCGTATTCAGTAATGCGCACGTTTCGGTTCCCTGTCCATTTTCCTAATTTGTTCCATTCAGATTCGTGGTGTCGTGCAATAATAAGTTTTCCCATGCTCATAAAATTTTTTTTGTAAATTATTTAATAATATTTTTGGGTTCCTTTCCTTCAAAAAAATCAATGATGTTTTGTGAAGCCATGCGAGCCATCTCGTTTCGAGCACTCTCACGAGCAGAAGCAATGTGAGGAGTGAGGACGACATTATCGAGTTTTGCGAGCCCTTTTGCAAGCTTTGGTTCAAATTCAAAAACATCGAGTCCTGCTCCCTTGATAGTTTTGTTTTTTAATGCTTCGACAAGTGCAACTTCATCTACCACCGGACCACGAGAAGTATTGATGAGATAAGCAGTTGGCTTCATCATATTTAGTCGTGTTTCGTTTATCAAGTGATGCGTCGCATCAAACAAAGGAACATGAAGAGAAATGATATCTGCCTCTTTGAGCACCTCTTCAATAGTTTCTTTGAAAATAGCTCCTGACCCCATTTCTATTTCTTCGTTTCTTTTTATATCGTAATACACAACTTTCAGTCCAAACCCCTTCGACAAATGATACGCGACTTTCGAGCCTATCTTTCCTGCTCCGATAAGCCCAAGAGTTTTACCGCACACATCGCCACCAATAAAATTCATAGGAGTCCATCCTTTGTACTTTCCTGCACGCACATATTTATCACCTTCTACTAAGCGAGTAGTGAGCGCAAAGATAAGGGCAATCGCATGCTCAGCAATACAATCTGCAAATGCTCCCGGGGTATTTGTTAATGAAATCCCTCGATTCTTTGCTTCCTCAACATCCATATTGTCAAAACCCATAGCATAATTTGCAAAAATTTTTGTTGAGGGGGAGGCGCTAAACACAGCACTGTCGATCTTATCAGTAAGAAGTGAGAGTACCGCATCATAGGGCTTCTTGCGTAGATAGTGTATAAGTTCTTTTTGATCAGGAACAATGTCCTTCATATATACATCCACCTCATAGCCTTTTTCTTTCAGCATACTGATACCAATCTCAGGAATCTTCCGGGAAACAAATACTTTTTTAGTCATATCTCTATTATATGTAGAAAATGCCCATCTACACAAATTACTGGTATTGGATATATATCGGTCGTGGACGCAAATCAAGTAATTCCTGAGGTGTCACCAATCGGTTGGGAGACTGTTTCAAGTCATTCTTATAAAAAATCTTGAACCCAGCAAATTCAACAGGCTCTGGAGTTATTACGGTTCGATATGTCCCAAATTTCAAAGCAGGAGCCCCCCACCCATCCATGTGAATTACCACCTGCACTTCAGGAACACTTTTTATATCTTGATAATTAGTCATCATTTTTGTAGTAAAACGATGAATAACAAGAACTTTTGGAGGTAGGTTATTTTCTTTTACAAGACGAGTAAGAGTATCGATAGCATAATTGATATCAACGGCGTCGTATGTACCAATTACTTTACCAGGCAAATCGCCCGGACGCATCGCAAATTCAGGATCAAGACCAAGGTGCACGTTTGGAAGAGCAAGATACTTTTCAAGAAGAGGAAGTTCTGTTTGCAAATTACTCAAGCCAATCTGCATATCAAGGAATGCAATTCCGTTTACTTTATTCGCAATATCAACAGCGTGTTGGATCTGATCCTCAGGCATTCGAATAATATATTTACCAAGGGGTGCTGGCGCGCCTTGCGCAGTGATAGCGATATAGTGAATTGCTGGGATAGTCGGTGTGTTGGGATCTGCGAGTTCCCATTTATCTTGTTCTGCTTTTAGTTTCGCCAACATCTCATCTTCTGGATATTCACCAAGTACACCCATTTTTTTTGAGTAGAAATTTCCGTAATACGCAATAATTCGATTGAACGGAAGAATTGCTCCTGTGTTGGGGTAGACCACACCGTCAGCTGGCCACAAATGTTTTACTGGTGGAGTCGAAGTGCTTGAAGTGGCAAGAGTTTGTGTTGGATTGTTAGCAAGTAAAAGCATACGACGGTCATAATCTTCTTTATCAAGCTCAGAAATTTCCTTTTTACTACCAATTAACGAATCAAGAAAACCTTCTTCCACATTAGCACTGTTACTATCATACGTCGCGCGAAACAAACCAATTTTTTCAATAACAAAAACTCCTGACACAACAACAGAAAGAGCGAGCACAAGAACAATTATTAATAAGTAAGAAGATTTCTTTTTTTTCATTAGAGAGATTTTTCTAGAATCATTGCACCAGCATCATCCTTAAAGACAAGAATCAGATGACCTGTTACATCGAAAGTATACGTGTTTGAACGACTAACAAAATCAACAAACAAAACTTGTTGAGAAGCTTCACAAAACATTTCCGTGGACGCGATTGGACCGAAGACAATATTTTGCCCATCTACTTTATATGACCCACTGAAGCTATTGCAATCAGTTGTTCCACGCACCTCCCCCGCTTTGGTAAATTCAATAGTGAATACTTCCTCTTTTCCTTCCGCCGGACTCACCACTTCTTCACTTTGCATGACAGTATCTCTCCATACCCACTTTCCGGTAATGGTAGGGCTATTCACAACTTCTTGCTGGGTCTCCTGCTGAGGACTGTATATTGAAAGAAAACTGAAACCAAGAATAACAATTGGTAGAGCGACTAACAAAATAATAATTTTATTTGTAGTATTCATATGTATTTAGTATAAACGTAAAGGTAACAAAAAAACAGCCTTCCTTGTGGAAGGCTGTTTTGATTACTTGCGCTTTGGTGTCCGCGCTGCTCGTACCGCTCTTTTAATATCAAGACGCTTCTTAGTCTTCTTTGACCTTGAAGTCTTATTCTTGGTGTTTGTTGCCATTCGTTTTGCCATGAAAGTACTATACACGAGAAACTATCTTAGCGCTACACAAAAGAGAACTAAAACTATAGATTCAAAATACCCAATAGCCGGAGAAATTTCCTTTACCGATTGAAAACGCACAAGAACTTGTTTGGTGAGAAGACCAAAATACTCTGCTTCATTTCCAAGCAAACCTACCCCTGAAAATGCCACAATAAATCCTTAAAAATTAAAAACAGGCTTTGACAGCACTGTACTCACTGATTGATGGCATGCCTCCGTTTTTTATTTCAGTTACTCTTTGAGCACCTATCTTTGAATTTGCACATGCTTCTTGTGCGGGTGTAAATGATGTTGGAATAGTCGAAGGATCAATACCTAGTTTTTGTAAAGCAGCACTTTGCTCTGCTGAAAGTCCAGAACTAGCACCTTCAGTAGAACCCGGACCGCTTGTCACCCCCGAATTAGTACCATTCCTTAATTCAAGAAGAGGTTTCAAACCCATCGGGTCAGCGACATAAAAATATATACTAAATAATATTACAACCAAGAAAATCGCACCAAGAACAACAAAGAATACATTTAAGAATTTTTTCATATTTTAATTATACACCTATTTAAGGTAAATAGGAAAATGAGTACTGGGTGTTAGAGCAAGTTGGCTGTATCTCCTGAACAAAATCTTGACGTGAAATTATGCACGCCTCGTCTGCTCAGTCTCTAGAAATTTAATAGCTGAGTCCTTTGCCTATGTTTCTTCAACAAACCCCTCTCTTCCAGAACCTTTTTTGTATTGCTTCGCGGTGTTTTGTGTCCCCTTTTGCAACCGATAAATACGATGCATTACCCTCATCTCCGCCAGCATAACCAGATACCACATCTATAACTCCTTTCTCTTCTTGAAAATACGCTTCGGTACACCAGAAGCAACCTCCTGCCAGTGTTATAGTTTAAATTCACCTTTCATAGAACTATTTTTTGGAGCAAACCTTTCAATAAGTGAGTCTTCAAGCTGAATTGTCGCACCATAACCTGAATCTAAAATAAAGGTCTCTATTTTCTTGTCATACTCTGTGAGCACTGCGACTCCAACTAGAATAATAAGTATCCCAAACACCTGCTTTATTCTTCCCGCTGTTTGCATGCGTGAAGTGATATTGTTTACAATCTTTTGTCCGAAGTATGCAATAACAAGAAGTGAGAAAGCTAGACCAATAGTAAAACCAATAAGGTAAGTGAACCCAACAACGAAGGATGCGGGCAATACAGTAGCGATGATGAAGAGATACGTCGGTGAGCATGTGGTAAATACTGGTCCGAGCGCAAGCCCTATCAACATATCTCCTTTATAGCTTTTCTTCTTGTAACCAGAGCCAACTGCTTTGTTACTCAACAGACTTAGTTTGTTAACGTACGGTAACTTCATCCAAACAGAGGGGAATAATATTGCGATACCAACAAGAATAATCACTACTCCAGAAAAGCTAGACCAAAACATTTGAGGAATATCTATGAGCAGAGTCGATGCTTTAAGAAGAAGTGTGAATACAATTACTGATACCGAAAGTGACCCAATAACAGTGAGTGCTCGTCTTGAAACACCCTTGCTTCCCTCTTCTGAGGCCCCGATAACTATAGGAAGGAGTGGTAAAATACAAGGAGCAAGCACCGTAAATATTCCCGCAAGAACTGCTATAACAAAGAAGATCATGCTAATTTAGCTGTGAAACTACACTATTTAGTGTACCTCCTCCACTCCATTTCTTAATTAGGTTTCCATCTTTATCAACCTGCACAAGAGTGTGCTGAGTGGTAACTCCATACTTCTTCTTTAGTTCTGTCTCTCGATCATAATCAAGCTTGAGAATACTTAGACCTTCTGGTATTGCACTACTATTGCTTTCGATATCTGAGTTAAGACCACGACATGAAGGACACCATGAAGCGTGGAAGAACAGTACTACATCTCCTGTTTCAGCACGTGCTACTTTCTCAGGTGAGTAAGCTTCGTACGATCCCATCTTTTTCATTGTATCGTCCTTCATAGCCTCATTTTTTTTCATTTCTTCCTTTTCCATTTGTTCTTTCTGTACCATAGCGTCATTGGTTTTTGTACTATTCCCTGAAGAATAAATACCTACACCAACAATAAGAATAACAACGACAACAGCTCCAATAATTATTTTTTGATTCATATAAAATTACTTTAAATATTAATACCTTTACTAACAGTAAGTATAAACAAAAAGAAAATAGATGTAAAGCAAACTTTACATTATAAATTCTTATCGCTCCACACCCGAGTAGCCATCTTCACCACAATCATTGCAATAAGGGTAACCACAAGCCAAGGGTCCACCGTGTGGGTGTAGCCTTGCACAACAATCCCCAAAGTAAGGAGGCCCGCACCCACAAGAAAAGCATTTCTTCCTGCAAGGGCTCGATGCTTCTCTTCGCGTTCGTCAGTGTTGTTTTCGCGAAGCACAAAACTTGCGAAAAACGCAAAGAGTCCGAGGATGATAGCGAGTATACATATCACTACCATGTCAGGCATCCAGAAATGAAAAGGGTTGAGGAGAAGGACAGCAAGTCCAATAAGACATAAAGTGACTATTGTTTCTTTAAGGTTATTTTTCATAGGAAATTTTGAATAGTTTTTCTACTGGTGTTTTAAAAAAACCAGCAATCTTGAGTGCGAGTAAAATTGATGGCGTGTAGTTTCCCTTCTCTAAAGATATGATCGTCTGTCGACTTACTTGAACTTTCACCGCCAACTCTTCTTGAGTCAGGTTTTTCTCTGCTCGATATGTGCTTACCTCGTTTTGAATCTTTTCTTGCATACATTTTAATATGTTCAATATACATGTTTAACATAAGTGTGTAAAGTTTGCTTTACATGGTTGTTGGAGGACTAGGACTCTCTCGGTCTCTGTCTTATTTTAGAAATTGTCAGTTTTAAAGGATATGTGGAATATAGCTCATTTTGGAAAATGGGACACAATAAGACACTTTTACAAATACTTAAAACCTGTTCTATTCTTTCAGAAGCTTTAAAGCTTTCTTCATAATAGAATCTCCTGTGTTTCCCCAATCAAAATATTTTTTGTAATCTTTTGGATCAATTTCAAGTAACTCTGTTACATCACCATCAGGATCACAGTTTGGAGTAAATGGCCCGATTGGTTCTACACGAGCAAAATATCGCAACTGATATTCTTCAGCTTCTTCTGAATTAGAAAGATTGGTGCATTTTTGATAACCAATTAATTGCGACTCGATAACTTTCATATTAGATTCTTCTTGAAGTTCACGAGGTAAACATTCTTCCGGGGTTTCACCTGGCTCAATACCTCCGCCCACAGGACTATAATATCCTGGTTTTTCTGTATTATTAACAATCAATAATTTTTCTTTATGAAAAGCCATAATAACCACCTGTGATAATTGTTCTTTTGGTAAATGATCAAGCGAATCTGCTTCGTAATATTCAAAGATATAATCTTCACCTGATCGACCATGATATTTGTTTATTAGAGGGAAATTATTTAAATATTCAATAACTTCTTTTAAAATATTTTTGATAGATTCAAATTTGAAAAAATCTTCTGCTTCATTTATATTAATCCATATCATAT
>CAYQLE010000002.1:9956-28065 GCA_964418265.1 uncultured Candidatus Saccharibacteria bacterium | reverse complement strand
AAAGACGTAGGTATTCGTTACACTATCGTTCGAGGAAAACTCGATGCGACAGCCGTCGACAAACGAATGAAGAGCCGTTCACGGTACGGAGCTAAGCGTCCAAAGGCTAAGAAATAATTTCCAATTCTAATTAACTAACATGCGAAGAAAACTAAAAACAAAACCAGCGATCCCTGCTGACGTGAAGTATCAGTCAGACAAGATTGCTAAGTTCATCAATTACGTTATGGAACGTGGAAAGAAAGAAGTAGCCCGAAAGGCCGTATACCAGGCTCTCGATATCATCAAGGAAAAGGAAAAAGTTGAAAATCCTATGGAAGTATTCGACACCGCGCTCAAGAACACTGCTCCTCAAATGGAAGTACGTTCACGACGAGTGGGAGGTGCCAACTACCAGGTTCCTCGAGAAGTTCGAGAAACTCGTCGAAACTTCCTTTCAATGAAGTGGATTATCGAATCTGCTCGTCTTAAGAAAGGACAGCCTATCGCCTACAAGCTTGCTGATGAAATCATCGCAGCTTCAAAGAACGAAGGAGAAGCCGTAAAGAAGCGAGAAAACACCCACAAGATGGCAGAAGCCAACAAGGCGTTTGCTCACTTTGCTTGGTAGTCGATTTGATACAGTTGTGCTCAAACTAAAACCGCCGAAAGGCGGTTTTAGTTTGTGTTACATTATCTTCATGAATGCAAAATCTGTTATCTTAGTCCACGGTATCTGGGACACCTCGCATAAAATGAAGTATATTGCTGATGGTTTACGCGAAGCGGGGAGGGAAGTTTTTCTTATCGACCTGTATCCAAGTGATGGGCGGATAGGGGTAGAAGAACTAGCTCTACAGATACAAACATTAGTCAAAGAAAAAGGATTGAAAAAGTTCGACATAGTTGCTTTTAGTTTGGGAGGAATTGTCTCTTCGTATTATATAGCTCTGCTTGGGGGAGCAGAGAAGGTAAACTATTTTGTTACTATTTCATCACCGCATCATGGCACCAAGATTGCATATCTTTCCCCACTTGTTTTGGGTAAAGAGTTGCGTCCCGGAAGCGACTTATTGAATTCTCTTGGAAAGAAAATGAAGGATGTTTACTTAGGAAATTCAAACAAAGGTAAGTGTCTCTCGCTTCGCACACCGTACGACCTTATGATCATCCCCGCATCAAGCTCTGTTATTTCTTGGGGAAAAAATATTTCTATTCCTGTTATAGCTCATCCTCTCATGGTGCGAGACAACAGAGTATTAAAAGCTGTGATAAAATTCATTTCATGAAAAAGTTTCTTAAAATTATATTAAAGATTTTTTGTGTGGTAATTATTTTAGCAGTGCTTACTATTACCATCTTCATCATTATTGCTTCCTTCAAGAAACCGGAGCTGAACCGTAATTGGGAAATTGATTCCAAAGTTCTTCCACATTTTACTATTGGCACCTCTACTATTACCATCGACAATCTCCGAGATTTTACGTATGAAAAGAATGTTGTTGTTTCTGCAGATTATTATTCAGAGACATTCAATCTTGCTGATATAGAGAAAACCTATTTACTATTTAACCCATTTGGAGAGTGGGAAGGAGTCGCACACTCTTTTTTTGTTTTCACTTTCAAGGATGGTAAATCAGTATCGGTTTCTATAGAGGCGCGAAGAGAGGAGGGTGAGAAGTATGATGTTATACTCGGAGTCCTTAATCACTACGAAGGATGGTATGCATTCGGCAGTGCACAAGACTTTATTAATCGTCGTTTGGTGTACAACACCGAAGATCTGTACCAATATCCACTTCTCATCTCAACCACCACTTCACGAGCATTGTTTGTTGATGTTTCAGAGCAAGCACAGAAACTAGAGACTAAACCAATGTTTTACAACACAGTCACTTCAAACTGTACCAACTTGCTTGCCGATTCTGCTAACCGTGTAAAGAAGGGAAGTATTCCATTCCACTACTCACGACTCTTCACCGGCTATGCCGACAACCAGCTTTATAATCTTAAGCTCATTCCTCATGACAGGCCCTTCGAAGAGATTTACAGGGAGGCGCAGATAGCCAACTTTCCCAAAAGCAAATAAATAAAAAAAACCCTCATAAAAATGAGGGTATCGAGCTTGATGTTTCAAGGACGAAATGAGTCGTCTTCCTGAGATGTTCACCTTCTGGAAGAAGTTCCGTACGTGTCGCAATGATATTGGTCGTTGCGGATGATTCGAAACGATGCATAGTCGCGGCGGTGACCAGGATGATCATTTCAGTCGTTACTTCCGCTACTTCAGGTCGCACCGATGGGTGTTTGGTGAAAATCAGTTTCCCCGCACCTTTGTAGGTCATGTATACAACATCACAAGCAAAACTGATCATCTTTCTGCGTGTGGGCACTACTGTGTCCACACGAACAAATTTTTTACCAGGGTCTCGTAGGCTCTTTCTTGAAACTGAGTGATTTTCAAATAACGGAGCATTATCGCTCGTTATTTCCGATGATTTTAAGATTGTAACCATATAAGTGTATCCGCAAGCACCGTAACATGGTTTTTAGTTTTTGTCCATAATTCATTGTATTAAATAGGGGTCAGGAGCTATTTTCCACTTAACAACTAAAACCTCTCATAAAACAATACTGTTTCTCCAGGGTACGCGTAGTTTTCTGGTGAAAACCCGCTCGGTTGGTTTGACGTCGCAAACCAAAGCCCCTTCCAAGACAGTATTGTTTTGTTACTGGTTTTATATTAAGAAAATAGCTCCTGACCCCTATTTATTCTGCATTGCATAAACACACGTTTAATGGTATTTTTCTCCTACTTGCTGTCCTGCAGGTATTTTTATTTAATCAAAAGCTAATTTAATCATTACTACATATATATGAACCGCGATTACCCCCTAGATCGAGTCCGAAACTTCGGAATCATTGCTCACATCGACGCCGGAAAGACTACCACCTCTGAGCGTATTCTTTTTTATACCGGAATGAGCCACAAGATTGGAGAGGTGCATGAAGGAGAGACTACTACCGACTGGATGGAGCAGGAGCGAGAACGAGGTATCACCATTACCGCTGCCGCTATTACTTGTTTTTGGAACCCTACCTACCTTACTCGTGCCAACCCAACAGACGTTTCAGGTAAGGTTCGTTTCAACGTGATTGACACCCCAGGACACATCGACTTTACCGCTGAGGTGAAGCGTTCTCTTCGTGTTCTCGACGGAGCTGTAGTAGTATTCGACGGAGTGGCGGGAGTGGAACCTCAATCTGAAACCAACTGGCGTTATGCCGACGACGGAAATGTTCCTCGTATCTGTTTCATCAATAAACTCGACCGAATGGGAGCAAGTTTCGAACGCTCATTCCAGTCTATTATTGAACGACTCAATAAGAACGCTGTTCGTGTACAGCTTCCTATGGGGGTAGAAGCTGACTTCGCTGGAGTTATCGACCTTATCAAGATGAAAGCGTATTACTTCGAAGGAAACATGGGTATTGATGTTCGTGAAGAGGAAATTCCTGCTGAATACCTCGAAGAAGCCAAGAAGTACCGTGGAATCCTCGTAGAAAAGATTGTCGAGCATGATGACGCTCTTATGGCGGGGTATCTTGAAGGACAAGAGCCAACTATCGACCAGCTTAAAGCAACTCTTCGAAAAGCAACCCTTGAAGTGAAGCTTATCCCAGTATTCACCGGATCTGCTCTTAAGAACACTGGAGTTCAGCTTGTACTCGACGGAGTGGTGGACTATCTTCCATCTCCTCTCGACATCCCCCCCGTGCATGGACTCGATCCAGTTACCGGAGAAGACATGTATCGAACAGCTTCTGACGAACAACCTTTTGCAGCTCTTGCCTTCAAGCTTCAAAACGATCCATTTGTAGGACAGCTTACCTTCTTCCGTGTGTACTCAGGTACTATCGAAGCGGGCTCATATATTTATAACGGAACTACGGGAGAGAAGGAGCGTCTTGGACGTATCGTGCGACTTCAAGCCGATAAGCGTGAAGAAGTAAAGAAGGTGTTTGCAGGAGAAATCGCCGCAGCTGTAGGACTTAAGTCAGCAAAGACTTCTCACACATTCTGTGACGAAGAAAATCCAATTATTCTTGATCCAATTAAGTTTGTAGAGCCAGTGGTATCACTTCGTATAGAGCCTAAGACTAAAGCCGACCAAGAGAAAATGGGTATGGCGCTTAAGAAGCTTTCTGATGAAGACCCAACATTCAAAATCAGTTCAAACGTTGAGACAGGAGAAACCATCATCGCAGGTATGGGAGAGCTTCACCTTGAAATTATGGTTGATCGAATGAAACGCGAGTTCAATGTGAATGCAGACGTGGGACAGCCTCAGGTAGCGTACCGAGAAACCATCACCATGCAGGCTGAAGCTGAACACAAATACGTGAAGCAGTCTGGAGGAAAGGGACAGTACGGACATGTGAAGATTACTATTAAACCTCTCGAGCCTCTTGTAGAAGGTCAGAAGATTCCTAAGAATGTGAAACGTTATGATGACTTCGAGTTTATCGATAGTATCAAAGGAGGAGTTATTCCAGCAGAATTTATCCCAGCTGTAGAAAAGGGAGTTCGAGAAGCTATGGAACGAGGTATCGTTGCGGGGTTCAACCTTGTGAACGTGTCTTGTGAACTTACTTTCGGTTCATACCACGATGTGGACTCATCTGAAATCGCCTACAAGATCGCTGGCTCTCAAGCATTCCAAGAAGCTGCCAAGCGTGCTCGACCTGTTATTCTTGAACCTATTATGAAAGTCGAAGTTACTGTTCCTGAGAAATTCTTCGGAGACGTGACAGGTTCACTTTCATCTAAACGAGGAATTGTTGAAGGATTCGAAGACCGTCCTGCCAATATCAAGGTAGTGAAGGCCAAGGTGCCACTTTCAGAAATGTTCGGATACACCACCCAGCTTCGTTCTATGTCAGAAGGACGAGGAAACGCTATGATGGAATTCTCACACTACGACATCGTCCCCCCAAACGTTGCGGAGACTATTGCAGAGAAGCGGAAGTAGCGTTGTGCTATACTATAGTTAGTTAGTTTATAAATTAACATTAACTATTATGACTACTATCATAAACCCCGGAAACGGTGATAGTTCGAGCGCAGTAGGAACAGTTCTTATGGTTGTGGTGCTTCTTGTGGTTGTTGCTCTCTTCTTTATCTACGGACTTCCCGCAATTCGCAATGCGAATAATGGAGGAGGTAGTGAGGGACCAACTATCAACGTACCCGAGTCAATCGATGTAAACGTTAACGGAGGAGCTCAACCTCAGTAAATAAAAAAAACCGCCGAAAGGCGGTTTTTTGTTGTCAGCAAAAAGAAATAGCTCCTGACCCCATTTATTCTTGACATCATTCAGGACTTCCTATAGTATGCCTCTTACAACGCACTTTGCGTTTTGTTTGCGGCTCGTTTACTTATCAAACCGAGTATAGGTTACTTTCCAAAGTATAGCTCAACAGAGCCATATAGGAGGAAAGAGAACTATTCTCACAATTTAATTTAACTTAAAAAAATATATGGCTGATGCTTTTGATCGTTCAAAGACCCACGTTAACGTAGGTACAATTGGACACGTAGACCACGGAAAGACTACAACTACCGCGGCAATTTTGCATGTTTTGGGAAATCTTCTAAAAGACCAGGGGTACACCTCTCGTTTCGAAGGAATCGATGGTATTGATAACGCTCCTGAAGAAAAGGCTCGTGGAATTACTATTGCTCTCCACCACTCAGAGTACGAGACCCCAAACCGTCACTACGCTCATATCGATGCCCCAGGTCACGCCGACTACATTAAAAACATGATTACAGGAGCCGCTCAAATGGACGGAGCTGTACTTGTGGTAGCTGCAACTGACGGAGCTATGCCCCAGACTCGTGAACACGTTCTTCTTGCTAAGCAAGTTGGAGTGCCAAAGATCATGGTTTACCTTAACAAGTGTGACATGGTTGACGACGCAGACATGCTCGACCTCGTTGAAGCTGAAATCCGAGAACTCCTTGCAGCACAGGGATTCGACGAAAACGCACCTATTATCCGAGGTTCATCCCTTAAAGCTCTTGAAGCAAAGGACGCAAGCGACCCATGGGCAATGAAGATTAAGGAACTAGTAGACGCACTCGACTCATACATTCCAACTCCAGTTCGTGAGACTGACAAGCCTTTCCTTATGCCGGTAGAAGACATCTTCTCAATTGAAGGACGAGGAACAGTGGTAACAGGACGAATCGATCGAGGTATCGTAAAGGTAGGTGAAGAAATTGAAATCATCGGAATCAAGGATACTCAGAAGACAGTTGTTACCGGTATTGAAATGTTCAACAAGTCACTTCAGGAAGGAATGGCTGGAGACAACGCCGGAATCCTCGTTCGAGGTCTTAAGAAAGAAGACATCACTCGAGGTCAGGTACTTGCAAAGGTTGGTTCAGTGAAGCCTCACACAGAATTCGAAGCTGAAGTATACATCCTTAAGAAAGAAGAAGGAGGACGACACACTCCATTCTTCACAGGATACAAGCCTCAGTTCTACGTTCGAACAACAGACGTTACTGGAGAAGTAACTCTAAAGGAAGGAGTAGAGATGGTTATGCCTGGAGATACAGTTACTTTCAAGGTTAAGCTCGTAGCCCCAGTTGCTCTTGAAGATCAGACACGTTTCGCCATCCGAGAAGGAGGAAAGACTGTAGGAGCTGGAGTTGTAACAAAGGTAACAGCATAATCAGTCAAACATTCTATCAGAAAGCATTAAAAAATGGCAACTAAAACCCCAGCAAAAAAGAAAACAGTATCGAAAGAAGTAGCGGAACCAAAACTCCGTATTCGAGTTCGAGCATATGAATCAAAAATCCTTGATAACTCTGTAAAGCAGATCATGGACACAGCACTCCGCTACGATGCAAAGATTCTGGGTCCTGTGCCACTTCCTACAGAAATCAAGAAGTACACTGTTAACAGAGCTTCATTCGTATACAAGAATGCCCGAGAACAGTTCGAAATGCGAGTGCACAAACGATTGATCGATATCATGTCGCCAACACCTCGCGTTATCGAAGCCCTTACTAACCTAACCTTGCCATCAGGAGTCAACATTGACGTTAAGATGCTGTAATTTGCGATAATCCACCACCATGAAATTCATTCTAGGAACAAAAGCATACATGACTCAACTCTTCGATGAACAAGGGAACGTTTTCCCAGTAACTGCAATCAAAGTTACTCCTTCTATCGTCACACAGGTTAAGTCAAAAGAAACAGACGGATACCAAGCTATCCAAATTGGTTTTGGTGCCCGAAAGATCAAGAATCTTTCAAAACCTGTCAAAGGCCACCTTGCAAAAGTAGCCGAAGGTACGAGCTTCGCGCACATCCAGGAAGTTCGTCTCGACAACCTTAAGAATAAGGACAAGGGATGGAAGACTGATTGGGTTATTGGTGACTCTGTCGACGCATCTTCTTTTTCAGAAGGTGACAAGGTAGAAGTATCAGCAATCTCTAAAGGAAAAGGTTTCCAAGGAGTAGTGAAGCGACATGGTTTCCATGGAGGTCCACGAACTCACGGTCAGAAACACAGTGAGCGAGCCCCAGGTTCTATTGGAACAGCAGGATTCCAGCGTGTGTTTAAGAACATGCGAATGGCAGGACGAATGGGATCTGATAGAGTCACTCTTAAGAACCTAAAGGTTGTGAAGATTACCGACAGTGAAGTATTTATTGGAGGCGCAGTTCCTGGACGAAAGGGAACTCTTGTTGAAATTAAAGGATAAATATATGGAAGCACAACTTTACACACAAGAAGGAAAAGAAAAAGGCAAACTCACACTCCCTGAGAGCATCTTCGCTCTGCCTTGGAACGCCGATCTCGTACACCAAGTGGTTACTTCAGAAGAGTCATCTCGTCGTGATCCAATTGCTCACACCAAGACTCGTGGAGAAGTTCGCGGAGGAGGAAAGAAGCCTTGGCAACAGAAGGGAACCGGACGCGCTCGTCACGGATCTATTCGATCACCTATTTGGGTAGGAGGAGGAGTTGCACACGGACCTCGAAACGACAAGAACTTCAACCGAAAAGTAAACCGAAAAATGAAAGCAAAAGCTCTCTATACTATTCTTTCAAAGAAATTTAAAGATGGAGAAGTCATTTTTATTGATTCTCTTTCTTTTGCAGAGCCAAAGACAAAACATGGAAAAGCTTTCCTTGAGAACTTTAAGCAGATTAAGAAAGCATACATCGCTACTTCAACAGCTGAGAAGGATGCAAAGCGAGTGTTCAGTAACTTTGGAAATATCGAGATTTCAGATGTTCGAAACCTTCACCCTGTGGACGTGCTTCGATACAAGTATCTCGTGATTACTAACCCTGAAGAAGCCTTCAAGACTCTCGAAGCTAAGATGAGCAAATAATACTACCGTTATGAATATCAAAAAAGACAATCCAATAAAGAAGCTACACATCACCGAGAAAGCGGCTATCGCATCTGAAAGCAATGCGTATATCTTCGAAGTAGAGAAGTCTGCTACTAAGACTCGTGTTATCAAAGAAGTTGAAGCTCGTTACAAAGTTAAACCTGTTAAAGTAAACATGGTGAACGTGAAGGCTACTCGTATTTTCTCAAAAGGAAAAATGGGAAAGACTGCATCTTTCAAGAAGGCGTATGTCTACCTCAAGAAAGGAGACACCATTAATGTCGCATAATATTATTAATCCACGTATATGAAGCACTACAATCCCACATCACCATCTCGTCGAAACATGACCACCACCACATATCGTGGAGTGCTTACCGCTTCGTCTCCAGAGAAGTCTTTGACTCACGGTTTCCGACGTTCTGTTGGACGCAACAACCAGGGGCGCATCACCACTCGTCACAAAGGAGCGGGGCACAAGCGAATGTTCCGAGAAGTTGATTTTACTTACAGCAAGCTCAATATTGAAGGACGAATCGCGACTGTGGAGTACGACCCAAACCGATCTGCTTTCATTTCTCTTGTGGTATATGCTGACGGAGAGAAACGATACTCTCTTTTCCCTAAGTCACTTCAAGTTGGCGACAAGATTATTGCCTCTGAAAAAGCTCCTGTTACTCCTGGAAACAAGCTTCCTCTTGGAAACATGCCAGTTGGAACATTTGTATATGGTATTGAAACTAAGCCAAAGGGTGGAGCACGTATCGCGCGATCTGCTGGTAACTTCGCTGAAGTTGTCGCACAGGATGCTGGATACACTCAAGTTAAGCTTCCCTCTTCTGAAGTTCGAAAGATAATTGGAACTGCATGGGCAACTGTTGGAGAACTTTCAAACGACGATCATCACCTTGTGAAGTATGGAAAGGCTGGGCGCTCACGATGGAAGGGTATTCGTCCAACTGTTCGAGGTACTGCTATGAACCCTGTAGACCACCCACACGGAGGAGGAGAAGGACGACAGGGACGAGGACGACGACGCGCAATTTCTATCTACGGAAAGCCAACAGGAAAAGGTCAGAAATCACGAACACCAAAGAAATACTCAAACAAACTTATCGTCTCAAGACGAAAAGTTGGAAAGAAGCGGTAACTAAGTGTCAAAGGGCACTTTTGACACAAAAAAGAGCACCTACCGAGAGGTAAGTGCTTTTTTGTTTCTGTTTTCCTGAAGTTGCAACTGTGCCAACCTCATCTTTGACTGAAACTCATTCCTGAGCTCCTCCAAGATTCGAGCATACAATACCTGCGTATCATTGATGCTCATCAGGTAAAGTTGGAACTCAGGGAGTCTGTACAAGGTCTGGTACTGTGTGGAGGAACGAAGCTTTTTTAACGCAATCGAACTCTCTTCACTGTCACCAAACCCCTTCTTCCATTTTTCCCAGAAGGATTGGTTGTATGGGTACCAGGAAGTGTTCTTCCTGATTCTTGTGTCCATCTGTCTGTCCAGATTAATCTGGGCGATGAAACACTCTCGCCTGTCCGACATCTTTAGTCTGAAGTAATAGATGTACAACTCGCACATCTTCTGGTCGAAGGTGTCAAAATCAGAGATATCTCCGACGTTGATTTGGGGAAGACGACTCCTTTGTTCGACGGCGTATACGGTTGAGGTTTGTTTGGTTTCGGCTTGTGCTGTCCCAAGGATAGCAAGAGCCCCGATGCTGAGGAGAACAATTGATTTCATTCTAAGGTAGAATATTGCTCTTGTTTTGTGCTTCTGTCAATAGTTGAAAGAAGGGGTTTTCAGGCACGTAGTATACTGTAGGGAACATGGATACAACCGCCTATGCCGACGAAGAATTAGCTCGCTTGTCTCTCACTGACAAGCAGTGTTTTGCTGGGTTAGTAGATCGGTATGAAGCCAAGCTCCGGCGATACATCAGGCGGTTGGGTAAATTTTCCACGGAAGATGAGGATGACCTTCTGCAAAATATTTTTATAAAAACGTATCAGAATCTTAATGCGTTCGATACCTCGTTGAGGTTTTCGTCGTGGGTGTATCGTATTACTCATAACGAAACCATTTCATATATGCGTCACCGTACCTCTCGCCCCGAGGGTCATGTTGAGTATATGACGGATGAAGAGTTCAACAATCTTGCTTCGGACTTGGATATTCATAAAGAAGTAGAACTAAAAGAGATACGAAACACTGTCTTGTTTGCGCTCGAGAGTCTTGATAAAAAGTATCAAGACATTTTAGTACTTAAGTATTTCGAATACAAAAGCTATGAAGAAATATCAGACATTCTCCTGATTCCTCCGGGGACCGTGGCGATACGCCTGAGCAGAGCGAAGGAGCAGATGAAGAAGATTATGAATACTAAAGGATACACACATGCATAATAAAGAAAACAACAATCAACACGAATACGACCCTCAGCCACTACGGATATCTGTTCTTGTTTTGCAGAAGCTTGAAATGAGGAAATATATCCCTACTCCAAAAGCGTATTTTGTTTTGCGTAACACTTTGATGTGGGTACTCGCTCTGTTCTCCATACTCTTTGGAGCCTTTTCTGTTTCAGGAATACTGTTTCGAATGGTGAATGTCTTTCAGGTTTTTCCTTCTTCTCCTCGTTTTGGACATGTATTCGATCTGTTTCCCTTGTTTTGGATGCTTTTGTTTGGATTGTTCATGTATGTTACCTATCTTGAAGTACGTCGAACCAATCAAGGGTACAAATACCATTTATCCTGGATAGCAGGATTAATGCTTGCAGTAAGCGGCATTCTCGGCATTGTGTTTTATTGTGTTGGAGTCGGCTTCCTTCTCGACAAGGCGGCAGCACGCTATGTGCCCTTTAATAGGGATATAGAAGTGATGCAGAAGGAGCGATGGTATAACCCTGAGCAAGGATTTTTGGTCGGGGAAGTATTGCAGGCTGAAGAGAAGAAGGAAATGTTTGTGTTGCGAGACCCTGAAGGTGGCTTGTGGGATGTATTGTTTACAGCAGGTCTTACCGATGACGAACGTGACATAGTAAGCGAAGGTCACATGATAGGTATTAAAGGAATGATTCATGAGAAGGATAGAAAGTTGTTCATAGCTTGTAGGATTGTTGATGCTGAGATACAGGGTAAAGGCTATTTCTTGTCACCGCGCATCCGGGTACTTTTGGATATTGGCTCCTCTACGAACGAAAGAAATTCTGAAGACATTCGTATGACAATATGTGAGGGCGTACGACCTCTATAGGAAGTCATGCTGGTCAATTATTAAGTGTCAAAGGGCACCTTTGACACGTTATTACATAGTTACTACATATGAAATCAACAAAATACATCATGCCAGGTTTGATCTTGGCAGCGCTTGTCCTCGGAGGAGGCAGTGCCTATGCTTTCGGAGGAAGTGGAAGGGTTGCTAACAAAGAAATGTTTAGCCCTTACCCAACCAACTCTCAGAATGTCTACAGAAAAACAAAAGATCTTTATCAGCACAGAGAAAGTGTGAGATCTGCAATTGAAGCAGAGGACTACGACGCATTCGTTAAAGCATTAGAAGGTACACCTCGCGAGGGGAAAGTATCCGAAGATCAGTTTAACGTGCTCGTAGAGGCTCATGTTCTCCTCAAGTCAGGAGACAAGAGAGGAGCCTTCGAACTTGTAAAGGGTGCAGGCTTCGGTGGTTTCCATGGTCAGTTAAGGAATAAACATAAATAATATTGATTACAAAAAGCTCCCGCTCGGGAGCTTTTTGTTTTTATGAAAGAATATATACTCGATTACGTAGTACAATTAAACAATGTTCAAAAATAAAAATATTTTAATCGGTGCTGTCGCAGGTTTTGTTCTTGTTGGAGCAGGGGTTGGTTTGTTTTTCTATCTTGGTGGTGTTTTACCTTGGAGACAGCAGGTTTCTACAGATGACCCTCTCGACATTGTCGACAATCTTTATTCCAAGTCATACCAGCAAGACCGGGGAAGCTATCGCTTTTTAAGCGGAGAGTTGCGTAAGGAACTCAAAAAGAACAAAGAAGACACTACCTCTGTTTTATGTCACCCTCTTCCTTCTTCTATTGGTATGAGAAGAGTTTACGCGGAAGGAGGTGAGCTTCAAGTGCTTGTCACAGCGAGAGGTTCTGCAACTTCCACTGAGCAAGCAGTAGTAACCCTTCATTCTCTTAGAGACGGGTGGTATCTAGACAGTATCGAGTGTTCTCCGGGAGAGTTTGCACCACCACGAGAGTTCTCATTTGAAATGAACGGAACACTTTTGAAGAATGTACCAAAGCCTTTCAACTCGGAGTACTGGCACCTTATGTTCGACGCCAACGGCGAGCTTGGTCAGTATGTCCCTCTATTTTTTGACGCATCGAGCACTTGTTAGTCTTTTGGTGGCGAAAGCTCAGTGTGTAGTCCTGACACCTTTAATGAAAACTCAAACATAAACATAAAAGGTGAAATGACCGAAAGAGGGGTGATAGTCAAAGTACTGGAGTTGGCAGATAATTAAAAAGGGTGTAGATTTTCCTTAGAATGAAAAATCAAGCCAAGCAGAAAGCGGGTGATAATATCGCCCGAGTCATCATTGAACCTTATGCAAATATCTGGACGGCTTTTGATAGGAGGGCTGTCCAGTATTTCAGGAAGAATGTGGAAGCATATATCTGGGTGCTCAAAAGAGATGGAAGCATTATCTCATTGAAGGGGGGCAACCTTCCTCGGGTGAAGCTCTCTATCGATATTGAAGAACCTGATACGGTCACAGCCTTCAACAGCATACCAAAATACATGGACAGCGATTTCGCTGTGAAAGATGTTCCTCCGCTTATTCTTAAAGTGGACGCATTTCCTGAGGGGGATGAAGATTTCCCTTATTGGACTATGGGGGATGACGGTGACAATACCGACACCATCATATTCAATCGAGATTCCGGGATGGCACTGAAGTCGACACGAGACTTCTGGAGTAATTTCAATCCTGAGGCTTTCGCAGAGATCGAGAATATCGACCGTGGTCTGCCAGACATTCCTCAGTACTTCAAAGGCAGCTAACCCTCATTTTGAGGGTTTTTTTATGCATAATTAAGTTATAAATTTCGAGAAAACAAAACAAAGCCTGAAGTGAAAAAATTTTATAGCCTCTGCGCATTATCATGTAGCGAATGCTTATAAACAGAGAGACCATAGTTATCTTCATCAACCAGATCCGTATGCAGATTGGAGTAATGTTCGGTAACCCTGAAACCACCCCTGGCGGAAAAGCTCTCAAATTCTATACCTCTGTCCGCATCGAGCACTTGTTAGTCTTTTGGTGGCGAAAGCTCAGTGTGTAGTCCTGACACCTTTAATGAAAACTCAAACATAAACATAAAAGGTGAAATGACCGAAAGAGGGGTGTTGGTGAAGAAGGTGGTGATGACGAAGTAAAATAGTACTATTTACAAGCCGTTATCTGTCCCCACTTGCTCACAAAGGGAATTCCTTTCATCACTGGATTTGTTGGACCACTTACTCGAGCAGAGCTCAACAAATAACTGTCAAAGGGCATCTTTGACAGATAGTTAGTAAACAAAAACCACCGCAAGGTGGTTTTTGTTTTGTTTATAAAGCATCGCATTGTAGAATATGAGAATGAAGCATCTTTTTTTTACCTTTCTTGCACTATTTAGTTTTTTTATGTTTTCATTTTCGGCTTCGGCCGACACCAAGATTAATGCCGGTCTCATCCCCAGTCTCTGGTATTCGCAAGTGAAAGTCTATGACGAGGACACTATTAGTATCTATACCGCAATCTACAATCACTCGAGTTCAACTTTCTCTGGTACGGTAAGTTTCTATGTTGATGATATGAAAGTTGGCGAAGACTTTTTTAGTTCATCTCCCAAAAATCTTCTTGAGGTGTCTACGTCATGGAAAGCAAGTAAGGGAACAAAAGAAGTTCGTGCAGAAGTAAGTTCTGTAACGAGCTCTACAGAAGGAGGTGCAAATTTAGTTTCCACAGACACCGAAGCTCAAGAACTAAAAGTCCGTGAGCGTGCAGGAGTAGCTGCGACTATCGAGAAGGCTACAGATGTGACGCAGAGCATCATTACTGTTGTTGATGGAGTAGCGCAGAATATAGCAAATGCCCTTGAGGGTCTGAAGAGTAATAACACATCAAACGAGAAGACTTTAAATACAGAAAATACAGAGAGTGGAAATACAAACCAGAAGCAAGAAGAAAACCAAAGTCAAAACCAAACCGAAGCTGAAGTAGGGGGTTCGGTGCTTGGTGAATCCAACAATAATACTTCTAATCAGTCTCTTATTTCTAAATCTCCTGAGGTAGTACAGAATGTATATAACAAAAGTCTCGATATCTTTAGTTATATTCTCCGGCACTGGATGTGGTTTGTTCTTGGTATTGCAACTGCACTCATCATCGCAAAAGTTGTGCTAAGATTATAGAAATGAAAAAGCGTCCTCACGAGCACATTACACATCCTCGCTCAATAGTTTTTTTTGCTATCATTGCAGTCTTTCTTTTTATCGGAGCACTCTTTCACTCTGTTGTGCTGAAGAATTCAGATTTACTTGGTTCTATTTATCCGCGTGTGTTGGTCTCTCTGGCAAACTCTGACAGGCAAGCAAGCTCTCTTGGAGTACTTACGACCAACTCTACTCTCGAAGAAGTTGCTCGCATGAAAGCGGAAGATATGGCTACGCGAGGGTATTTCTCACATAACACTCCTGAAGGGGAAGAGCCTTGGTATTGGTTTAGGAAGGCTGGGTACGAGTATGAATACGCGGGAGAGAACCTTGCTATTAATTTCTCTGATTCTGAAGAAGTGCAAAAAGCATGGATGAACTCTCCTACTCACCGCGCCAACATCATGAATGGGAAGTTTGCTGAGGTGGGTATTGCTACTGCAGAGGGAACTTATCAGGGTCGTAGTGCGGTCTTCGTGGTGCAGTCGTTTGGAACTCCTAAGAAGAAGGTGGTGACGCCAACAGAGGTGTTTGCAGTGGAGAGTACTAAGGTTGGTGAAGTGGACACGAGAGAAATTAGCGAAGAAGAAATTAATGAAGAGACAACTAAGAGCACAGCCACCAGTACTTTCTTAGCTGAGGTTGATACCACTGATGTTGCCGGAGTTGAGACAAGTTTTGCTGAAACACGATCAACTAAACCATCTTTTTGGGACATGGTTCTCACTAATCCTGAGAAGGTCGTTTCTATCTTCTATTCTGTCATGGGAGGAGCCGTTCTTCTTTCCTTGATTCTTATTCTCTTTAGTGAAATCAAGCATCATCACCTGCGTTCTGCTATGGTTTCGAGCTTTTTCATCATTCTTCTCATCACTCTTTTCGTCGTTTACCGGTATTCTATCTTTTCTGGCTTTGCTATTGGGTAAATAGTTGACTTTATTCTTCCTTTTGCTAGTATGACTTCCACTAGCTCGTAGAGAGCTTTTATTTTACATCTATGACGCGATCGCTCAAAAAAGGACCATTTGTTGAAGAAAGACTTCTTCGAAAGATTGAAGGTAAAAACCCACGAGAAACGGGGGTTATTAAAACATGGTCACGACGAAGCCAGATCAGCCCTGAAATGCTCGGTTTTATCTTCGGAGTGCATAACGGCAAGTCTCATGTAGAAGTTCTTGTTACAGAAGAAATGGTGGGTCACCGACTAGGGGAGTTTTCTCCAACTAAGAAGTTCCTACGACACGGAGGAAAGATGCAGAAGGATCAAGAAGCTGCCAAGAAGGCAGCCGAGATCACCGCAGCCAAGTCAGCTAAAGCTGCCCCTGCAGCTAAGAAATAATCTATATATACAGCTATGAAATCTTACCTTAAGAACTATCGTCAATCTCCCCGCAAAGTCCGCCTCGTTGCAGACGCTATTCGTGGTAAGAAAGTAGACGTGGCCCTTCGTGACCTTGCTTTCATGGGTAAGAGAGCAGACGGTGCCATCACCAAACTTTTGCAATCTGCCCTCGCAAATGCTAAAAATAGCTCACAAGGAGACGAAACCACCCTTATTGTAAAGGAGATTCGAGTAGACAAAGGAATTGTTCTCAAGCGCATCATGCCTCGAGCTCGTGGTACAGCCAACCGAATCAACAAGCGTTCAAGCCATATTATGATGACTTTGGCTCCAGCACCTGCTCCAAAGGCAAAGAAGGTTCGAAAGACCGTAGCTAAGAAAGTAGTCACAACCACCAAATAAAACCATGTCACACAACGTACACCCATTTTCACACCGCCTTGGAATCATTAGAGACTGGAAGTCTCGCTGGTTTAGCATAAACAAGCAGTATCGAGAGTTTTTGAAGTGTGATATTCTCGTACGTCAGTATCTAGAGAAGCGTCTGAAGGGTATGTATGTTGGTGGTATTGAGATCGAGCGAAATGAAAAGGCTCTCCGAATCATCATTAAGACATCTCGCCCAGGTATGATTATTGGTCGAAGTGGGGAAGGAGCAACTAAACTCCGAGAAGATATTGCAAAGAAGATTTCAAAAATGGGAATCAGCACATCAAGCGAAATCAAGCTTGATATCGAAGAAATCCGTTCACCAGAATCTAGCGCAGCTATTGTGAGCCAGATGATCGCTGAAGGTCTCGAGAAGCGTATGCCTTTCCGTCGAGTTATGAAGCAGACAGTAGAGAAAGTTATGGCTAATCGAGAGGTTCAGGGAGTGAAGATTTATCTCGGAGGTCGTCTTGGAGGTGCTGATATGGCCCGTGCAGAAGTTCTTAAGAAGGGACGAATTCCTCTTCAGACTTTTCGTGCAGATATTGATTATGCAACAGGTCGAGCTACAATTCCTCAAGGAGATTTAGGAATCAAGGTGTGGATTTACAAGGGAGACATTTTTGCCTCAGATATTAAATAATTACCATGCTTCTTCCTAAAAAAGTAAAACACCGAAAGTGGCAAACAGGGCGAGTTAATGCCAAGAAAGACATCAAAGAAACTCGTGGCATTACCCTTGCTTTTGGTTCTCACGGAATCAAGGCAGTTACTGCTCATCGAATCGAGTCAAAGCAAATCGAGGCCGCCCGAAAGGTTCTTGCTCGTAACGTAAATAAGCTTGGTCGTGTATGGATCCGTATCTTCCCAGACCGTCCTTTCACTCAGAAGGCTGCAGAAGTACCTATGGGTAAGGGAAAAGGAGATCCGTCCGGATACTGTTTCCAGGTGAAGCCAGGTCGAGTATTGTTCGAGATTGATGGTCTTACCGATGCTGTTGCTCGTGAAGCTCTTCGTAAGGCTGCTACCAAGCTTCCTGTAAAAGTGAAGATCATTAGCCGCAACCAAATCTAATACTTATCTAATACCACTACCATGAACAAAAAACTCGCAAAAATTAAAGAAATGAACGAAAAAGATATCAAAACTTTCGTGAATGAGAAGAAAGCAAAGCTTGCTGATTTTCGTTTTAATATTTCAGGAGGAAAAATGAAGAATGTAAAAGAAGGTGTAGCTCTCCGAAAGGAAATCGCGCAAGCTCTCACCATCCTTAACGCAAAGACAAAATAATTATATGGCAACCAAAAAAATTACAAAAAAAGAAGAAACCCCAGTAGCAAAAACCACCAAAGCGCGAGTGCTTAACGGTGTGGTGGTGTCTGACAAGATGACCGACACTATTGTCGTGAAGGTGGTACGCTTTGTAAAACACCCTAAGTATGGTAAGTTCCA
>CAYQLE010000002.1:7874-9946 GCA_964418265.1 uncultured Candidatus Saccharibacteria bacterium | reverse complement strand
TGACAAAGGAAATACCGTAAAGATAGGAGACAAGGTAAGTATCGTCGAATGTTCCCCAATTTCAAAGGATAAGCATTTTAAACTAGTAAAATAACATGGTACAACCACAAAGCATCGTGAATATCGCAGACAACTCCGGAGCAAAGATCGGACGAGTTTTCAAAGTGCTTGGAAGCTCAAAGAAACGTTATGCAGAGATTGGTGATGTTGTGGTTCTTTCTGTACAGAAAGCTGAACCTCGAAAGAACGTTAAGAAGAAGGATGTACTTCAGGCCGTAGTTGTGCGTCAGCGCAAGGCTACTCGCCGAAAAGACGGTTCCTACATTCGTTTCGACGAGAACGCTGTGGTTATCCTTGAAAAAGGAAAAAAAGAACCTCTTGCTGGACGAATCTTCGGACCAATTCCTCGAGAGCTTGCCGAGATGGGTTATCAGACTATCGCGTCTCGTGCGCCAGAAATTGTATAAATTTTATGATTAAAAAAGGAGACAAAGTAATAATCACTACTGGAAAAGACAAAGGAAAGTCTGGCACAGTCGAGAAGGTATTCCCAAAGAAGAGTAAGGCTATTGTTGCTGGGTTTAATGTGCACAAGCGTCACATGCGTGCTCGTCAGACTGGTAAGAAAGGAGAAATTATTGATGTTGCTTCCCCTATCCACATCTCTAATCTAAAACTCTCTAAATAATCTTTATGAAAAACACTTACGTACAAGACAAAGCAAAGACTACATTTGATACCCTTAAGGGAACTTTTGGATATACTAATGTGATGCAGACCCCTAAGATTCTAAAGGTGGTTGTTTCTGCAACTACAGGATCAGTAAAGGATGCAAAGAAGAAGACTCTTATTGGTGACCGTCTTGCGAAGATCACTGGCCAGAAGCCAGCAGAGAAGGCCGCCAAGAAGTCTATTGCCACTTTCAAGGTGCGAGAAGGTGATCCTGTCGGATATCAAGTTACTCTTCGGGGTCCTCGTATGACAGATTTCCTTAACAAGCTCGTACACATTGCTTTTCCTCGAACTCGTGACTTCCGTGGTCTTGAAGACAAGGGAATCGACGCTATGGGTAACTACACTGTAGGTATTAAGGAAAACAGCGTATTTCCTGAGACTTCAGATGAAGAGTTGAAAGACGTCTTCGGAATGGCGGTAACGGTCGTAACCAACAGCAAGAATAAGGTAGAAACAAAGGCTTTGCTTGAACACCTTGGATTTTTATTCAAAAAGTGATAGCATAGCAAAACTTTAATTATTATGGCAAAAACATCAGCAATCGCACGATCCCAAAAGACCCCTAAATTCAAGAGCCGAGTAGTTCGACGATGTTTTCGATGTGGTCGAAGCCGAGGATACATGCGAGATTTTGATATGTGCCGAATCTGCTTCCGAGAGCTTGCTAACGAAGGTAAGATTCCTGGTATTAAGAAATCATCTTGGTAATTAAACTTATATGAACGACCCAATTTCAAATCTCATTATAAAGATCAAGAACGCAAGCCGAACTAACAAGGCAAGCATTTCTTTCCCTTACTCAAAGCTGGCCTTTGCAGTAGTCGAACTTCTTCAGAAGGAAGGTTATGTTGGTGAAATCACCAAGAAGGGAAAGAAGGTAGTAAAGACTATGGACATCGATATCGCCTACAACGAAGACAAGACCGCAAAGGTAACCGACGTGCAGCGCGTATCTAAGCTCTCAAAGCGCGTATACGCCGGCTCAAGCGATCTTAAGCCTGTTCGCAACGGATATGGTCTTCTTGTCCTTACCACTCCCTTAGGAGTGATTGGAGACAAGGAAGCCAAGAAGCAAAAGGTCGGAGGAGAAGTTCTCTTTAAGATTTGGTAATAATTTAAATAATAAAATGTCACGAATCGGAAAAAAAGAAATAGCTATCCCAGCAAAAACAGAAGTATCTTTCAAAGATGGTGTTTTTTCTGCTAAGGGTCCAAAAGGAGAAATCTCTCGAACTTTCAAAGCAAACGTAGAGATTACTGTTGGTGAGAGCGCTATTACTCTTCTTCCAAAGCGAAACGACATCGCAACCAAGGCTCTTTGGGGAACTTACTCATCT
>CAYQLE010000002.1:0-7864 GCA_964418265.1 uncultured Candidatus Saccharibacteria bacterium | reverse complement strand
CTCACATCTCAAACATGATTGAAGGAGTGAACAACCTCTTTTCAAAGAAGCTTATTATTGAAGGAATCGGATATAAGGCAGATGTTCAGGGAAAGAACATTAATCTTGCTCTTGGTTTCTCACACCCTGTGGTTATGGTAATTCCTGAAGGTCTTACTGTAGTGCACGAGAAGGGAACTCTTACTATCTCTGGTATCGACAAGGAAGTAGTAGGACAGTTTGCAGCAGAGATCCGCGCTCTTAAGAAACCTGAACCTTACAAAGGAAAGGGTATTCGATACAGCGATGAGGTTGTTCGTCGAAAACAAGGTAAGAAATCAGCATAGTAAAAATATATGACACGAATTAATTCAAAAACAGAACAACGACAACGACGACGAAACCGCATCCGAGCGAAGGTTTCAGGTACCTCAACTCTTCCTCGTCTTGCAGTATTTAAGTCTCTGAAATACATCTACGCTCAACTCATCGACGACGAGAACGGTGTTACTCTTGCTTCATTTTCTTCGCTTGCACTTAAAGGAAAGAAGACTAAACTAGAACTTGCTAAGGAAGTTGGGGTTGCTCTTGCCAAAGAGGCTTCAGCAAAAAAGATCTCTAAAGTAGTGTTTGACCGAGGAGGATACATCTACACAGGTCGCGTACAGGCATTAGCAGATGGAGCTCGTGAAGGCGGACTCGTATTTTAAATAAAACAATTATGGAACCAGAAACAAAAACAACTCCAGAGACAACAACCCCAAACACAGCGCCTATTGCCGGTGGTAATTCTTCATTCCGCCGCAATGAACGTTCTCCTCGAGGAGGTGCCGACCGAAAACCTCGCCGAGAGCCTCGCGCAAAGCCTGAGTTCGACCAGAAGATTATCGACATTCGTCGCGTGACTCGAGTGTCATCAGGAGGACGACGATTTAGCTTCTCTGTGGCCCTTGTTGCTGGTAACCGAAAGGGACGAGTAGGAGTTGGAATCGGAAAGGCGGGAGACACCTCTCTTGCTATCGACAAAGCAGTAAAGAATGCAAAGAAGAATATGATCACCGTTTCTCTTGATGACAAGATGTCTATTCCTCACTTTGTATCAGCTAAGTACTGCTCATCTCTTGTAGAAATCATGCCAGCTCCAGGAAAAGGAGTTTCAGCAGGAAGTTCGGTTCGAGATGTTATCGAGCTTGCAGGTATTCGAGAAGTCGGAGCCAAACTTCGGTCAGGAAGTAAGAACAAACTTAACAACGCGCGTGTTGCAGTGAAGGCTCTTGCTCTTCTCAAAAAGCCTAATGCAACTAAAGTTGCTGTAACCAAATAATATTCTAAATAATTAAACTGCCATGCAAATCAACGATCTAAAACGAAAAACACCTAATAAGAAATCAATTCAAGTTGGTCGTGGAGGAACTCGTGGAAAAACTTCTGGACGTGGAACTAAAGGACAGCTCTCTCGATCAGGACGCAAACTTCGACCTGAACTCCGAGATATCATCAAGAAAATTCCTAAGCTCCGTGGACGAGGAAAGAACTCAAACCTATCTATCCAAACCAAGCCGGTTATCGTAAAGCTTGAAGTTATTGAAAAAGCATTCTCAAATGGTGATAAAGTGAGCCCATCTACTCTTCTTGAGAAGGGAATCGTTTCTCTATACAAAGGACGAAATCAGTCCATCAAGATCCTTGGAAAAGCCGAATTCACTAAGAAGGTTACTATTTCAAACTGCACAATTTCTGCAGGAGCAAAGGAACTAGTTGAAAAAGCAGGTGGTAGTGTAAAATAGCCCTATGAATATATTTTTCCAAAAAGTCGCTACAGTGCTTCGAGACTCGACGCTTCGTAAAAGAGTGTTGTTTGTTGCTGGAGCACTGGTACTTACTCAATTTCTTGCAAACATTCCAATTCCTGGAGTAAACAAAGACGCCCTCGCTTCTTTCTTTGGAAGCAACCAGTTTCTCGGTCTTCTTAATGTGTTTTCTGGAGGAGGTCTCGCTAATTTGTCTATTGTAATGCTTGGGGTGTCTCCATATATTACTGGTTCTATTATCATGCAGCTTTTGACCATGATGTCACCAAAGCTTAAACAAATGTACCAAGAAGAAGGAGAAGCAGGACGAAAGAAGTTCTCTCAGTACTCTCGTCTCCTCACTGTTCCTCTTGCCATCATGTCAGCTTTTGGTTTCTTGCTTCTTCTTGAGCAACAGGGAGTGGTGCCTGTACTTTCTCTCTTTGCTCTTATTACCAATGTTATGATTGTTGTTGCGGGTACCGTTCTCCTTTTGTGGATCGGAGAGCTTATCAATGAGTTTGGTATTGGAAACGGAGTTTCTCTCATTATCTTCGCTGGTATCGTGGCTCGTATCCCTCAAGTAATCGCTCAGAACGTCTTTGCTTACAACCCTTCAGATCTTCCTATGTACCTGCTGTTTATCGCTGTTGCTATCTTCACAGTGTACGCAGTGGTGTACGTGACTGAAGCGGAGCGTCCAGTATCGGTGACCTATGCTAAACGAGTTCGTGGCAACAAAGCATACGGAGGTGTATCTACCTACATCCCTCTTCGTATTACCCAAGCTGGAGTGATGCCTATCATCTTCGCGCTTTCTCTTCTTCTTTTCCCACAGCTTATTCTTAACTTCCTAGCCAACACTGTTATCCCAGGAGTACTTGGAGGCTTTATTAACTCTGGGGCATCGTCTCTTTTGTATTGGGTAAACGATCAATGGGTGTATGGGGTAATGTACTTCGTGCTCGTGGTATTCTTTACCTTCTTCTACACTGCTGTTACTTTCGACCCAGATTCAATCTCTAAGAACCTTCAGCAAGGTGGAGCATTTATCCCCGGTATTCGTCCAGGAGAAGCGACCTCAATGCACTTGTCTCGTATCATCACACGCATCACTCTTGTAGGAGCAGTCTTTCTTGGTCTTATCGCCATCCTTCCTCTCGTTCTTCAGGGACTCTCTGGTATCCAGTCTCTTGCTATCGGAGGTACCGCTCTTCTTATTGTGGTATCTGTGGTGGTTGATCTCATCAAGAAGATTGACGCACAAATCGCAATGCGTGGGTACTAGTGTCAAAGGTGCCCTTTGACACTCCTGTGTGTTAAAATCTCAGCATGATATCAAAAACATTTATTTTTATGGGACAGTCTGCTTCTGGAAAAGGTACACAAGCACGACTTCTTAATGAGTACTTGGAAAACATGGAAAAGCAGTCTGTTTTGTATATTGAAACGGGTGCACTCTTTCGCAAGTTTATTGCTGAAGAGGGATATACTAATAGTCTCTCAAATGAAATCATGAAGCAGGGTGGGCGTCAGCCCGACTTCCTTGCTGTGTTGAACTGGGGTAGCTTGCTTGTTGAAGGAATGAAAGAGAACATACATCTTGTTCTTGATGGAGTAGCTCGTTCTCCTGAAGAAGCATATATGCTCAACACAGCACTTGAGTACTATAATCGTTCAGAGGTATACGTATTCTTCATGAATGCTTCCACTGATTGGATAAAGCAAAATGCTCTGGCTCGTGGCCGTACTTTTGATCTTACTCCTGGTGAAGTAGAAACAAAAATGAAATGGTTCAACAATAAGGTAGTTCCCGCTATCGAATTCTTCAAGACAAATCCCCGCTACAAATATATTGAGGTTAATGCAGAGCAACCAAAAGAGAAAGTGCATACTGATATTGTGAGTGCTGTGCAGTGGTAATTTTTATGCAATAGCCAAATAATGGTAAAACTAAAAACTTCAGAACAAATAGAAACTATGCGACAAGGAGGAAGAATCCTTGCGTCTATTTTGTATAATGTAAAAACAAAGACAGTAGTTGGGGTATCCACAAATGAGCTCAATGATTTAGCCAATGAATTATGTGCAAAACACAATGTTATTCCGGTATTTTTAAACTACAGGCCACAAGGTGCAGCGCGGGCATTCCCTGGAAGTATTTGTGTTTCTATTAACCACGAGATTGTGCACGGTATCCCAAACGAGCAACCCCGTATCATCGCGGATGGTGATATTGTTTCTCTTGATATGGGTATCAAGCACGACGGACTTATTGTGGACAGTGCGGTGAGTGTGATTGCGGGAGAAGGTGACGCACAAGCTAAAAAGCTTTTAGAGGCTACCGAGCGAGCACTCTATGCAGGGATTGATGCATCAAAGGCAGGCAACAAAACAGGAGACATTGGTGATGCTGTCGAGCAGGTGGTGATTCCTTATGGTTTTTCTCTTCCTGAAGAGCTTGGGGGTCACGGAGTAGGGGAGAGTATTCATGAAGACCCCTTCATCCCTAATTTTAGTAAGTCTGGAGAAGGAGTTATTCTTAAAGACGGTATGGTGTTTGCTATCGAACCTATGGTCAACGAAGGACTGCCTGATATTAAGCTTGGAAAAGACCGTTTTACCTATGAGACTGCGGATGGCAAAAGAAGCGCTCATTTCGAACATACAGTGGCTATAGTGAACGGTGTTGCAGAAATCCTCACAAAGGAGTAGTATCTCTCGCAGAATACTAACTCTTATGAATAAAATGAATAACGTAATTGTCTACAAGAAAAGAACTGTAGTTTCGAAACCGTATTCAGATTACCTCAGTGTGATTGTGTCTAATGCCTGCCAGGTGGTCATGGCTCTGGTGGACCGCTATAACGGGTTTACCTCTGCTATTCATCTCGGGCATCATCAAATCATTGGATATCATACAGATGATTTTCATCCGCATGAAGCAGTGGTTGGCAAAATCCATTTACCTTTGAAGTCGATCGAAGTTTCAAAGTATAAGAAGGACCTCTATCACACATACGAAGTTCCTGTTGCCCCACATGTGGGTATCCTGCAGGTTGCAACCGAAATTAAAAACGAAGACTTTGTGTATCAGATCGGCGTACGTCGAAATGAGACAGAAGTAATAAGTTTTGGAACAGTAGAGCCTTCAGGTCGGCATCTCGATTGTTTAGATCATTCCTGTATACAAACAGGAAGTGAGTCAGGTTCAGCACTCTTTACCTCAGAAGGAAAACTTTTAGGGATGACCCTCGGTCATGTTAGTCCGGAAGTGATGCTTGCAACACCTATCACCGAACTACTCTGCCTCGAAGAAAGTTCTGTTTCTGAAGAGTTCAACAAACTGATTGGTCAAAACTGACCGGTTAGTAAGGTACCACGCCGCTTTCATAGCGGCTTTTTTAATGGTTGACTTTGGGGGGTAGTTTAAGTAGTCTCTGTACAGGCTAGACTGATAGAAATCAGATAACGGTCGACTTTCCGCCTTAAGTTCATGTCCGCGAATAAGAAAGTATATGCTGACGACCGGATGTTGTAGCCTACTAGCGGTGTACTGTCGTTGGGACTTTGTACATTATAACGGCTTCAGGCCTAAGGTAAGGTTTTAGTACGCTTACCTGACGCTTATTAAAAACAGACGCTCCCGAAGTGATTGACGGGAATACATTATCCTACGAGTTAAGGGCTCAAAAGAGAGAAAGGGCTAAAGGAAGGGTGACGTGAACCACCCAATGTATTGCAGTATTTTAGAGTTATATTTTTTCTACTCATAAATACTTGTGTAATTGGTATGAAGTTTTGTCGGCAGACAACATACAACAACCCCTCGCGTGCGCACGCGAGGGGTTACTTTTTTATATGTGATATAATTTTTGCATGGAAAAATTTTCTACTCCTCAAGAAGAAATCGAACACCTTAAACGGAAGATTTTGGAACGTGAACGAGAGCTTCATTCTGTGAATGAAAAGCCTGATCGCGATGCAGTAATATATGAACAGCTCCACCAGCACAAAGAACAACTTACACATCAGATTCTTGCCAAAGGTCACGCAATGATTGACACCCATGTGAACAAGTACGCTCTCGACCTTTCTCCAGAAGCACATGATGATCAGATAGAAGCGCTTATTGCACTTGTCGAGGAGAAGGGGATTATCAACGCTCTTGGTGTAGTGGAGGCAATGAAGAACCCACATATCGAAGACGATTTTCATCGCTACTTGGTTGAGTTTCTTAAGAAACAGCTACCAGCTCTTGATATGAAAGAGCGCCCAAAGCTCGGCCGGGCTCTTCGTCATACTCTTTTTGAAGTGTCATTTCCTCATGCAGAGAAAGGAGAAAAAGAGAGAGCTCTCAAAGAACTCGTATCAGGAATGGAACAGTTCTACTCAGGAATGATGAGTGTGGCGGATGCAGGAGACAAAGAAAATTATTTTACTATCGAGCTTGCACTTGCTCATGATACTGATGAGTTTATATTTTATGTGTCAGTGCCCGACTCGAAGCGTAGTCTTTTCGAAAAACAAATTCTTTCTGTTTTTCATCACGCCAAAATCATTGAAAAAAAGGATGATTATAATATTTTTAATACATCCGGCGCGTCTGTGGTTTCTGTGGCTACCCAAAGCAAGAACCCTATCTTTCCTATTAAGACCTACGAGAAGTTTGATCACGACCCACTCAATGTGGTGCTTAACGCATTTTCTAAGATAGACAAAGAAGGGGAAGGTGCAGCACTTCAGCTTATTATCCAACCAAAGGGAGACTATTATGTAAAGAAATACAAAAACGCACTCAATGATATTCATAAAGGAATGCCATTAAAAAAAGCTATCGACATTCAACATACCGTTTTTGGTGAAATTAGTAAGGGTTTTAAAGAGTTCGCAACGGATACTCTCAAGGATATTGTTGAAGATGATAAGAAGAAAGATGACAAACTAAAACCGATTGACGAAAGTGCTGTAGAGAATATCAAACACAAAATATCTTCTCCTGTTCTTAATGTGAACATGCGACTAGTGGTGTCTGCTGGAGATAAGTCTCGGGCAGAGGAAGTGATGGGTGAGCTTGAAGCATCATTTAATCAGTTTGAAAATACTCTTGGTAATTCTATTGTATGGAAGCGTGCCCATGACAAGAAAGTTCCAATGGAAGCGAGGAATTTCTCTTTCAGAGTATTTGATGAAACCCACACTCTTCCTTTGAGTATTGCTGAGCTTACTACCATTCTTCATTTTCCTGGCTCAAGCGTGTCAGAAGGAGGACAGCTCAAACACTCAAAATCAGGAACTGCGCCGGCGCCACTTGATATGCCATTCTCTGGTTTGTATCTTGGGGTGAACAAACATCGCAACCACGAGACTCCGGTGTATATGTCTTCTGAAGATCGTCTCCGTCATTTCTATGTAATTGGTCAGACAGGAACAGGTAAGACAACACTTCTTCGTAACATGATTATTCAAGACATTGAGAACGGAGAAGGGTGTTGTTTTATTGACCCTCACGGTTCTGATGTGCAAGATATTCTTGCGAGGGTGCCGAAACATCGGTATGAGGACGTGATTTATTTCGATCCTGCAAACATTGAGCGACCAATGGGTATGAACATGCTCGAGTATGATGTGCGTTTTCCAGAGCAGAAGATTTTTGTGGTGAATGAGCTCTTCTCTATCTTCGACAAACTCTTCGACATGAAGACTGCGGGAGGTCCTATGTTCGAGCAGTATTTCCGAAACGCTACCATGCTTGTACTCGAAGACCCAGATTCTGGGAACACTCTCGTGGACGTGTCGCGAGTACTTTCAAACAAAGCTTTTCGAGACTTGAAGATCTCTCGTTGTAAGAACCCTATCGTAACGCAGTTTTGGACTGAAGTTGCCACCAAAGCAGGAGGGGAAGCATCATTGGCAAATATCGTTCCATACATTACTTCAAAGTTCGACGTGTTTCTTGCCAACGACATCATGCGTCCTCTCATTGCTCAGGAGAAGTCATCGTTCAATTTTCGAGATGTGATGGACGGAAAGAAGATTCTGCTCGTGAACCTTTCAAAGGGCCGTCTTGGTGATATCAATGCTAACCTCATTGG
>CAYQLE010000001.1:23096-39814 GCA_964418265.1 uncultured Candidatus Saccharibacteria bacterium | reverse complement strand
GCTAAGAAGAAAGTTGCTAAGAAGAAAGTTGCAAAGAAGAAGAAATAATTTATTTCTTCCCACTTACCAAAAAACCCCACCTTATGGCGGGGTTTTTTGGTGCTCGTTAATCTTTGCTAGCGTATTTTATATTGCTGTATATAATAGGGCTATGAAACACATAAATGCTCCTTATGCAAAGCCAGAAACATACTTCTTTTTAGGCGTAATAGGATTTGTGGGTATTCTCACATATCTTATTTTCTTGCCTTTTTTGATCACTGTTATCCTGTCAATGACAGTTGCTGTGGTGGTATACCCGGCTTATAAAAAACTTCTCAAGTTTTGTAAGGGTAATAAGACTCTTGCTTCCTTGTTAATGATTGTTGCTCTTATACTGGTTGTAATTATCCCTACTTTTTTGATAGCAGCACAGATTTTTAACGAAACTACAAGCACCTACTATAGTTTGACTTCAGGTACGGATAATATATCTCTACTACTGGACAATGTTCAAGGCACACTTAATACTTTTATTGAGGGTTTCGTCCCTGGATTAACTGTCGATGTTCGTAACTATATAACCAAAGGATCTCAGTTTGTTTTGAAGAATATAGGTTCTTTCTTTTCAGGAACACTAAGTGTGGGGCTTCATTTAGTACTTGGAATTTTTGCTCTATTTTATTTTCTTCGTGATGGAAGAAGTTTTGTAAGTTTGTTTGAGAAGAATGGTTTACTACTTCCAGAGTACGCGGATCTCCTTATTCGAAAGATTCGTATTTCAATTCAGTCTATAATTGGAGGTAAAATAATAGTTGCCATCTTACAAGGAATCGCTACGGGAATAGCTCTCTTTTTCTTTGGTGTGCCCAGCCCAGCTTTCTGGGGAACCATTTCTGGTCTTGCTTCTCTTGTTCCAATGCTTGGTACGGGGGTAGTTATTGGTCCAGCGGTTCTCTATTTATTCATAACAGGAAACATGTTCGGAGCAATAGGTCTTGCCGTTACTGGTATCTTTTTCATAGGATTTATTGATAATTTCCTCTCACCGTATCTTATCGGAGACAAACTTCAGATTCATCCATTGGTAATTCTTTTTGCTATTCTTGGAGGTATAGCCTTTTTTGGTCCTTCTGGATTCATTCTTGGTCCACTTGTGGTATCGCTTATGGTGGTGCTTCTTGAAATTTATCGTCTTATGATGCGTGATAAGCAAGAAGCTGAAATTAAACAATAACATGAAGATAATTACTCACAGTGGAAACTTTCACCCTGATGAGGTCTTGGGTATAGCAGCGCTTCGTATCGTTTTTGGAAATGATGTTGAGATTGTACGTACTCGCGATGAATCAATCATAAAATCAAAATCTCCTGAAGATGTGGTACTTGATGTCGGACTCGTATATGATGAAACCAATAATCTATTTGATCATCATCAAGAAGGTGGAGCAGGCAAGAGAGAAAATAGTATTCCGTACGCTTCTTTTGGTTTAATTTGGAAGAAATTTGGTGAGCAGATTGCCGGATCAAAAAGAGCTGCTGATACGATTGAAGAAAAATTAGTCTTCACAATTGATGCTGGGGATAATGGAGTGGACACTTTTCAGAAGGCTAATAAGCATTTCAAACCCTATCTTCTCGAGGGGGCTCTTATATCTTTCTTACCTACATGGTTGGAGAAAGACAAGAGTGTTGATGATGCATTTGCTAAAGCTGTAACTTTTGCCCAAGTTGTACTACAGCGTGAAATTGCTAAGGCGACTGCTTTTATCGAAGGTGAAAACGAGGTTGAGAAAGCGTATCAAAATGCAGACGACAAGCGAATAATTGTACTGGACAATACTTATTCATGGAGAGATGTTCTTGCGAAATACCCCGAGCCTTTGTTTACTATCATGAATGATGGTAAACAAACCACATGGGCAGTATCTGCTATTCGAAAAGACGGTGTGTCTTTCCAGAGCAGAAAGCTTTTTCCTGAAAGTTGGGCAGGCAAAAAGGGTACAGATCTTGCTGAGGTTACTGGCGTATCTGATGCAAGCTTTTGCCATAATGGGCGATTTATTGTGGTTGCGAATTCAAAAAAAGGCGCGCTTGAGTTAGCGCGCCTTGCAGTGGAAGCTTAGTTTAATCAGTGTTGAATTCAAAACCACGAAGCCAAGCGCTCCGTGGCTTCTTTTCATTAATTTTTCTTCTGGTAAATAAGATAATGTAAACAAGGTATAAATATTTTAATTTCATATTTTCTGCTTTAATCATATAAAAAATTTATTAAATTTTGATAAATAAAACCTAAAGTAATTATAAAAATCGTGCTATAGTGCCTCTATATGGCATTTATTGATGAACTAAAAGTAAGTCTGAAATCAGGGAACGGAGGACACGGTGTGGTGCGTTGGCTTCACGAAAAAGGCCGTGAATTCATGGGTCCTGCAGGAGGAAACGGAGGAAAAGGGGGTGATGTGTATGCTATTGGTGTGAGTGATTTATCACGTCTTTCTCAGTATCGTCACAAAAAGGAGTTTGTCGCAGAGCGTGGAGGGGACGGAGAGTCTCGAAGCAGGCATGGCAAGAACGGAGACGATCTCATTATTGAAGTTCCTGTTGGAACGCTCATAACAAATCTTGATAACAGCAAGCAGTTTGATGTGACTGAAGTGGGTCAAAAGCCTCTCTTGCTTAAAGGGGGGCGCGGAGGTCTTGGAAATGAGTACTTCAAAGCATCTACTAATGTTGCTCCAGAGCAATCTACTCCCGGCAAGGATGGTGAAGAAAGTAATTTCTTTATCGAACTTCAACTCTCTGCTTCCGCTTCTTTTGTGGGTCTCCCAAATGCAGGAAAGTCGAGTCTCTTAAACTCACTTACACGAGCAGAAGCAAAGGTGGGTGACTATCAGTTTACAACCCTCGAGCCAAACCTCGGAGCTCTTTATGAGTTTATCCTTGCTGATATTCCAGGACTTATTGCTGGTGCATCAGACGGAAAAGGTCTTGGTCATAAGTTTCTCAGACATATCAAAAGAACTAAAATTATTTTTCATTGTCTGTCTCTTGAAAACGAAAATTTGATTGCAACATACGACACTATTCGTGGAGAGCTTGAAGCTTTTGATGTTGAAGTAGCTAAAAAGGAAGAATATATTATTTTTACTAAGACAGATGTTCTCTCAAAAGAGGAGGCTCAATCAAAGATTGAATCATTCGTAAAAGCTAAGAAATTAAAGAATTACTTTGAAATTAGTGTCTATGACAATGAGTCAATTAAGAAGCTTAGTGGGGATATTTTAAAACTTTTAAGAAATAGTAACTAAACTGTTTTTCTGGTAATATGGCTCTATGTCAGAGTATAAGACAACAGTCGGCCTCGAAATACACGCAGAACTCAACACTAAAACAAAGATGTTTTGTGCGTGCCTCAACAACCCCGACGAGAAAGAGCCAAATGTAAATATTTGTCCCATCTGCCTTGGTCACCCAGGAACTCTTCCGTTTCCAAACAAACAAGCAATTAAAAATCTTTTAAAAGTAGGAGTTGCTGTCGGTGCTAGTATTGCCGATTTTACTGAGTTTGACCGAAAGAATTATTTTTATCCAGATATTCCAAAGGGATATCAGATCAGTCAGTATAAGTATCCGTTGGTGTCGGGTGGGGAACTGCATGGTGTGAAGCTCACCCGTATTCATCTTGAAGAAGACACTGCTAAGTCTTCTCATGATGCAGGGGACTATAGTCTTGTTGATTTCAATCGTGCAGGACTTCCTCTCCTTGAGCTGGTAACCGAACCAGTGATTCACTCTGCAAAGCAAGCGGGGGATTTTGCCCGTGAACTTCAGCTTCTCTTCAAGACTCTTGGCATTGCTGAAGCAAACATGGAGAAAGGAGAAATGCGCGTAGAAGCAAATATTTCTGTTTCAAAAGAAGAAGGGGTGTTTGGAACAAAGGTGGAAGTAAAAAACTTGAACTCATTTCGTGCAGTAGAGCGCGCTATCGACTATGAAGTAGCTCGACATATTAAAATGCTTGAGAAAGGTGAAAAGATTATCCAGGAAACTCGTGGGTGGGACGAAAATAAGCAAAGTACTTTTTCTCAGCGAAATAAAGAAAACTCTAACGATTATCGCTATTTCCCTGATCCTGATCTTCCTAAAATGAAGTTGTCAGAAGTTCCTGAATTTTATTTTGAAACTATCAAGGCAACCCTTCCTGAATTACCTTGGAATAGATTGAAGAGATATGTAGATATGGGGGTACCGCAAAAAGAAGCTGAAACTATTACCAGCTCACCTGAATGGTACACATATTTTGATGAGGTGATTGGTAAAGTAAAAGAAGATGGAGTAAATATTAAAATTGCAGTTAATTACTTTACTAATGATTATGTATTTTTGGTTAATGAAAATCTCAAAGCAACGCAAAGTTTGAATATTGCTGTTGTTAACCCAGATTATTTTTCTAGATTAGTAAGACTGGTTGAGGAACAAAAAATTTCTTCAAGAGGTGCAAAAGATATTCTTAGAGAGTTGTATTCGGAACGACGACTAAAAACTCCAGAGGAGATTGCCGAAACTAAAGGTCTTTTCCAAAAGAGCGATACGGGAGAAATTGAAACCATGCTTAAATCCATTATTGAGGCGAACCCAAATGTTGTTGCTGACTACAAGGCGGGAAAGGAAATTGCTGTTATGTTTTTTGTGGGACAAGTAATGAAGGCTTCAAAGGGTTCTGCTAACCCAGCAATAACAAAAGAGCTTGCTGTTAAGATGTTAAATTTATAATGTCGAAGGGCACCTTTGACATGTTATGTCTATGAAAGATACACAAACATCCATTACCAAAATAAAAGATCGATTAACTCTTTTGAAGAAGACAATCGAAAAGCATCGCTATAACTATCACGTGCTTGATCAGCAGGATATTTCCGATGAGGCACTCGACTCACTCAAAAACGAGTTGGTGCAGATTGAGACGGAGTATCCTGATCTTGTTACTGCAGATTCTCCGTCTCAGCGGGTGGCGGGTAAGCCTCTCGATGTGTTTGTAAAAGTTCCTCACAAGGTCGCCCAATGGTCTTTCAATGATGCTTTTTCTGAAGAAGATGTTCGCAAATTTGATGCACGGGTGAAGCGAATTCTCAAAGATCAATTAGGAAAAGATATTTCTCCGACATACGCTTGCGAACTTAAGATTGATGGACTAAAGATTGTATTTGAATATCAAAAAGGGGTTTTAGTTACCGCCGCAACTCGCGGAGATGGAAGCGTGGGTGAGAATGTGACACAGAATGTGCGCACTATCGAGTCGGTGCCACTCGTGCTCAATAAACCTGTTGACATCATCGTCGAAGGCGAAGCGTGGATGGCGAAGAGCGATTTTAAAGACTTGAATAAACGTCAGAAGAAAGCAGGTCTTCCTTTGTATATGAACCCTCGTAACGTGACTGCAGGATCAATCCGTCAGCTCGACTCGAAGATGGTGGCAGACCGCAAGCTCCGAGTCTTTACCTATGATGTTGCTCAGTTTAAGGACACTCCTGATACGCAGACTGGAGAGCTCGAAACTTTACACGAGCTCGGCTTCAAAGTGAATGCGCACTTTACACACTGCAAAAATATTGAACAGGTAATTAATTTTTGGAAAACATGGCAAGTGAAAGCAAAGAAGGAAGATTATTGGATTGATGGCGTGGTGATAAAGGTAAATGAAAGAGAGTATCAGGAAGCTCTTGGGTATACTGGTAAGGCACCGCGTTTTGCTATTGCTTTCAAATTCCCCGCAGAGCAGGTGACCACTGTGGTAGAAGATATTGTTCTTCAAGTGGGGCGCACCGGTGTGCTCACTCCGGTAGCACACCTTAGGCCTGTTTTAGTGGCAGGTTCGATTGTGTCTCGTGCGACGCTTCACAATGAAGATGAAATAAAAAGGCTTGATGTGCGGGTAGGCGATACGGTGATTCTTCAGAAAGCGGGAGATGTGATTCCTGATATTGTGAAAGTACTTGTTGAGATGCGTCATAAAAATAATATAGGTAAAGAAAAAGCATACAAATTCCCAACACATGTTCCTGAGTGTGGGGGTGACGGAAGTATCGAGCGTATCGAAGGTCAAGCCGCATGGCGATGTGTATTTAAGGACTCTTCTGCTCAACTTCGCCGCAAGTTGTATCATTTTGTTTCAAAGCACGCATTCGATATCAATGACTGCGGTCCGAAAGTTATTGATACACTTCTCGACAACAATCTCATTTCAACAGCGAGTGATATTTTTACTCTTGAGAAAGGCGATCTGCTTGCACTCCCGCGTTTTGGCGAGAAGTCGGCCGATAATCTAATGAGGGGAATTGAAACAGCTAAAAGCGTGACACTTCCTCGTTTTGTATTCGCACTGTCTGTTTCGCAGGTTGGAGAAGAAACTGCATACGACCTTGCCGAACATTTTGGAAGCATCCAAAAAATACAGAAAGCTACATACAAAGAACTTGAAGCCATTGATGGTGTTGGGGAAGTTGTTGCACAGGCAATTGTTGATTGGTTTTTTGACAAAAAGAATATTATAGAACTTGGTAAGCTTCTCTCTCTCTGCAAAGTGCAAAAAATGGGGTCAGGAGCCATTTATTTTAATAACAATATTGCTGGTAAAATATTTGTCCTTACGGGAACTCTCGAAACAATGTCTCGTGATGACGTCAAGGCCCTTATTAAGAAGGCGGGAGGTAAGGTGTCGAGTACGGTTTCTAAGAATACTGACTATGTTGTGGCAGGAGAAAATTCCGGTTCAAAGTATGATGAAGCAAAGAAGATTAGTGTGAAGATTTTGACAGAGGAAGAATTTAATAATTTGCTCAAATAGGGCTAAATAAGTACACTAACCATATGGCTATAACTACTGAAGAAGTAAAGAAGTTGGCGTCACTTTCGCGTATTGCTGTGTCTGACGAAGAGGTGGAATCACTTCGTGGTGACATGGAATCTATCCTAAAATATATAGAGGAAATCAACACTGCTCCGCTTGAAAATAGTGTAGAAGACGGTCTTCTACACGCTCGTAGGAACGTATTCAGAAGCGATGAGAAGCCAAATGTGTCTGGAGAATATACAGAAAAATTGGTTGCAAACATGCCCGATTCTGAAGACAATTTCCTGAAGGTTAAAAAAATCTTGTAATATTTTATGATTGACCTCACTACTCTCACTGTTGTAAAAGCTAATGAAGGACTGATGTCTGGATCTTTTAGTGCAGTTCAGCTTGCAACTGCATATCTCGAAGAAATAAAAAAGAAAGATGGTGATATCAATGCCTATCGCGAAGTATTCGCCGACGTACTCGAACAAGCAAAATATGCAGACGAAATGATTTCCAAGAAGGAAAATATTAATCCACTCATTGGAATCCCGTTTTCAATCAAAGATAATATTCTTATCGATGGACGATCTGCTGGAGCATCTTCAAAGATTCTTGAGGGGTACGTCGCACCATACGATGCGACAGTAATCGCTAAACTAAAAGAGAAGGGTGTAGTATTTATTGGTCGCGTGAACATGGATGAATTTGCTATGGGAGGCTCTACCGAAAATTCTGCATATGGAGCAACAAAGAATCCTTATGACATTACTACGGTGTCTGGAGGCTCTTCTGGGGGCTCTGCCGCTTCTATAGCGATGAATGGTGCACTCGTGTCACTTGGTTCGGATACGGGAGGTTCTGTCCGGCAACCTGCATCTTTTTGTGGAGTGGTCGGACTCAAGCCTACTTACGGTTCAGTGTCACGTCATGGTCTTATTGCGATGGGTTCATCACTTGATGTGATAGGTCCTCTTGGAAAGTGTGTTGAAGATGTTGAAATAGTTTTTGATGCTATCAAGGGTTCTGATAAATACGACGCGACTTCATTTGTTCCTGTAGAAGACGGTCTTCTACAAAAGAGTGTAGAAGACCGTCTTCTACACATCGGGGTACCAAAAGGAATTATTGATCAAGGAGGAATCGATGCTGAAGTAAAAAAGAATTTTGAAGATATAATTGAGAAACTAAAAAGGCAAGGACACACTATTGTTGAAGTTGAACTTCCATATATTTCATACTCGCTTGCCGCTTATTACGTCATCATGCCTGCTGAAGTATCTTCAAATATGGCGCGTTTTGATGGAATGAAATACGGAAAGCGTGTAGAAGGAAAGACTCTTCTCGATGACTATATTCATACCCGCGAACAAGGACTTGGAAAAGAAGTACGTCGACGTATTATGCTTGGAACATACGTGCTTTCCTCAGGTTACTATGATGCGTACTATGCAAAGGCAAACAAGGTCCGTAACCTCATTACCGCGGATTACATGAAAGCTTTTTGTGAGGTTGACGCAATCATAACACCGACCGCTCCATCTCCTGCATTCAAGATTGGAGCAAAGAGCGCAGACCCTCTCTCTATGTATCTCGAAGACATCTTCACTGTGCCTGCAAACTTGGCAGGTATTCCTGCGCTCAGTGTTCCATCTGGAAAAACTGCACAAACCGATACACAACCATCACTTCCTCTTGGTATCCAAATCATGGCAACACACCATAACGAACAAGTGCTCTTTACGCTTGGTAAAGTTATTGAGACAATAAGAGAATAATGGCAGATAAGAAACCTGAAAAAAAGGAAGGTGATAAAAAGCCGGAAAAAAAACCTGAAAAGAATCCGGAAGTAGAAGGTCCTTCTTATGGTCCAATCATCCTTCTTCTTTTATTTATTTTCTTTTTATCAGTTCTTATCCCATATCTTGCAAAAGTCTTTGGTGTAGCTGGGGATAGTAATGGCAATGTGTTTGATCCTGAATTTATTGACTCATTAAAGTACTTAGGAGTTTCTCTCATATCATCTTTGCAGGCGTTGTCGGTTTTTGTTTCACTTATTTTTGTTATTGGTATTATTTATGCAAAATTTCGTACAGGGCAGGTAAAGCGTGAATTAAAATTAAAAACAAAGGTCCAAGAGGCGACAATACAGAAAGCTCAACACGCAGAAGAAACTGAAAACAAGAAGTGGAAAAGAGTGGTGGAGCATGTTACCTCTGACAATCCATCTGATTGGCGTTTAGCAGTACTTGAAGCAGATATACTTCTTGGAGAGGTGCTTGAGAAAGCGGGGTACAAAGGAGAGAGTATAGGAGAGAAGCTCAAATCAGTCGAGCGTTCTGATTTTACTACTATCAATCAAGCATGGGAGGCACATAAGATGCGTAACTCAATCGCGCATGAGGGTTCAAGTTATCCGCTCAACCACGGCGAAGCAAAGCGAGTTATTTCGCTCTTTGAAGAAGTGTTTCGTGAGTTTTACTATATTTAGACTGGAACAAAATTGTTGCGGGGCCCGGATTCGAACCGGGATCTTGAGGTTATGAGCCTCACGAATTGCCGTTACTCTACCCCGCTATAAGGTGTAAGAAGCATGATAACCCACAAAACAGTAGGGGGTCAAGCCTTTCTTGCTTTTAAGGCTAATTTATTGGTATATTAGGGCACATGTCGACGTAGCTCAGTTGGTTAGAGCGTGGGACTCATAAGCCCAAGGTCGGAGGTTCGATCCCTCCCGTCGACACTAAAATTTACATGAAGTTTCTCTTTGAACTCTGGGAGGTTTCGCATATAATTGATACATGACCCAAATTTCACCATATACACTTCGGGATAATGACTTGGTTTTGACCTCGGCTTCAACTACGTCTAAAAAACAATACATACTTAAATTTCGTGACCTTCCTCAGACTGACAGACCTCGTGAAAAAATGCTCGACTATGGTCCAGGTAAACTTTCAACTAAAGAACTTTTGGCTGTAGTACTTGGTACTGGAACAAAAAAAGAAGACGTGATGGCGATGGCAGAACGTATACTTAAAGAGTATGGAGAGAGAAGTCTAACCATGATGACTGATCCTAAGAAAATTTCCAAAGATCTTGATATTCCAATAGTTAAAGCAATGCAGATTGTGGCGTGTGGTGAGCTTGGACGACGTTTCTTCTCACGAAGTCAGACAGGCCTTGCTGTCATTCGTCTTCCTGAAGAAGTGTATGAGTACACCAAAGACATGCGAGACCTTCCGAGAGAACATCTCCGTGGAATATACCTCGACACTCACAATCGCGTTATCCATGATGAAGTAATTTCTATTGGCACCATCAACTCAAACATTGTACATCCTCGCGAAGTATTCAAACCAGCAATTGCTTACAATGCGGCAGCTATGATTCTTGTGCACAACCACCCCTCAGGTGTAGCGACTCCAAGTCTTTCAGATATTGAAATCACTAAACAAATTATTCAAGCGGGTAAGATTGTCGGTATTAATCTTCTTGATCATGTAGTGGTTACCAAAGAAGGGTTTATTAGTATTGAGGCTGATTATTAGTTTGTTATTGATTGTGCTTGCGAGACAGGCGAGTTTCTTGTAGATTTGGCAAAGGAGGTATATGTAATTGAAAAAACCAATAAGCGGGGTCGCTGTCTTTATAGTAGACAGTAGTAGTGAAGAGATTTTCCTGATGCATCGAGACAATGATGCTCCTTCTCTTCCTGATACATGGTCTCAGCATGGAGGGGGTGTCGATGAAACTGATGTATCCATCATCGCTGCGGCAGTGAGGGAAGTTGAAGAGGAGACGGGAGTTTCTTTGCATTACAATCGCTTCACAGCTCTGGGTCAAACTATTCGAGGTACGGCTTATTTTGTAGCTTGCATTAACCCTGAGGAAAAGGGACACTTTGCTTTCTATGAGGGGGACGCAGCAGAATGGTTTTCATTTGAAGAAGTTACAAGACTACCTAAGTTCGAGAAAGGACAAAGTGCTGTTTTTTATTTCTTCAAAAACTTTCCTGAGATTTGTAAACTATTACTCGCGGGTAAGGATGTTTCAGCTGAGAGTTTAGAACTTTTGCCACTATAGCAGCCACACTTCAAGGTGTGGCTTTTTTGTGTATACTAAAATAATGAAAACAGTCATCCTTTGTGCGGGAAAAGGAAGTCGTATGCGTGATATTGTAAAAGATATTCCCAAACCTCTTCTTGTTGTTGGGGGTAAAACACTTCTCGCTCACAAGCTTGATATTGTAGCAAACATAAGTAGCTCTATTTGTATCATTATTTCACACATGTCGGAAAAAATAATAGACACAGTGGGGGATAGCTGGAAGGGAGTTCCTATTACTTATTGTTTGCAGAAGGAGTTAAACGGCACAGCAAGTGCTCTAAACGAAGCGCGAGATTTCATTGGAGATAGCTCGTTTCTTGTTCTTATGGGTGATGATATTTATAAAAATGAAGACATTGAAAAGCTTACACAAAATGAATGGGGAATGCTGGTCTTTGATTCCGATAATCCTAAGAATGAAGGTAAAATCATTCTTGATGAACAGGGAAATCTACAAAATATTATTGATGACGGAAAAGGTAAACAGTCTCAAAATTTAGTCTGTACTGGTGCATATATTCTCCAACCTGAATACTTTGATTGGCAACCTGAATTAGCAGCATTTAGCAAAGAAGTAGGTATCCCACAAACTCTCCAAGCTCATGCACGCGAGAAGCAGATAAAAGTGGTAGTTACAAAAAAGTGGATCAAGATAAATACCCCAGAGGACCTGAAGCTTGCAGAAGAAAAGTTAATACTATAAGGTCACAGTTATGTCTTATTTATATATTGTTGCAACACCTATAGGAAATCTCGAGGATATCACTCTTCGAGCTATTCGTATTCTTAAGGAAGCTGATCTGATTCTTTGTGAAGATACTCGCACCACCCGAGTACTTCTTTCAAAGTATGAGATAAAAACTCCGACTCAGAGCTATCATGCGCAGAGTTCTCTTTCTAAAATTGATGATGTTATTGAAATGCTCAAAGAAGGGAAGAATATTGCTCTTGTGTCTGATGCAGGAACCCCTGCTATTTCTGATCCCGGAAGCCTGCTTATCTCAAAAGTACGCAAAGCGCTCGGTAGCAAAGTAGTGATTTCACCAATTCCTGGCCCCTCAGCTCTTATATCGGCTCTTTCTGCGAGCGGTCTCACTGGCGGATCTTTTATTTTTTATGGATTTTTACCACACAAAAAAGGAAGAGAAACAATCTTTAAGCAAATTGCCGCATCAGATGTGATCTCTACTTTTTACGAGTCTCCCCATCGAATCATGAAGACACTTGAATCACTTGCTGAACATGCTCCAGAAAAGAAGGTGGTTATTGGAAGAGAGCTTACTAAGATGTTTGAAGAAATTGTCTCGGGTACGCCCACAGAACTCATTGAATATTTTACAACCAATCAAGAAAAAGAAAGAGGAGAATTTGTGGTTATGGTCAGCTAAGGTGTAGTTAATTATTTAATTCGAACTGTCGCTGTATTGTTGTTATTGTTACTCTCTGAAATTTCATTGTAGTAGTCGGCGGTTACCTCGACGGTTCCAGTATCCGCATTCTCAAATCGAAGTGTCATGATGCTTGTTTTACCTCCAGGGATTGAGCTTTGGTAAGGGGAGTTGTAAACGACATCATCTCCATTTTGAGGAATAGTAGCGCGAAAACGCCATTTTCCACTTGCAAGTTGTCCGTAATTGATCACTTGAAATTCAACAATGCCATCATTGTTGCTTTTGATTTCAGATCTGGTAAATACAACACCAAGATCTGTTGGTCTTAGGTACGGTGTGGTCACTACTCTTGGGGCAGTCTTAATCACAGGGGGTGATGTGCTTACCTTATCTTCTTCCTCAATATTATTTTCATCTTTCGTGTCGTTATTGTTTTCTTTAGTCGCATCCTTTTTGATTGTTAGAAGCACAGTTGAAGATGCAGACGTAGAAGTTGCGCTTATGTGACTCACGTTTAGTTTTAGAATTTGATCTTCTTCTGCTTCAGAATATCCTGTGAAAGTAATCTTTCGGTAATCACTTTCTCCAGCTTTACCAAGAGATATGTCTTCCTCACAAAAGACATCGAGACTATCGCCGTCTGCTTCAGTAAGTTGTAGGTGTGTATTCTCGTCGAGGTCCACACAAGGGAAGTTGAATATATGTTCTCCTTCACCGTTTCCTCGTTGTTGCTTCCATGAAAGCACAAATGTATCTTCACTCATTATGACTTTCTTGTTAGCGGTAAGAACTATCTTTTCTTTGTTACCGAAGAAATAAAGAGTGTTTCTAAAGTTTGAAATTGAAGAAAAAATATTCGGAATAAGTTTTATCATAGCAAAGCTAACAAGTAGCAAAACAATGATAATAACGATAATAATAGCAATCTTGATACCTGTTTGGATTGGGGGATTGGTCTTAGTACTCATGTCATCAATGTACCCCTTAAGGAAACCATTGTCAATTAATATTTTAATGGTATAATTTATCCATATGAAGCGTTTTAAAGAAGATTTCTTACATTTTTTAGCAGTATTTGTTGTTGTTTTGGTTGCAACAATAGCTCTTTTGTATGTAATTGGACTTACTCCGAAGGAACTGCACCAATCTCCCGATGAAACAATAATATATCGCCTTGAGAGTGAAGCTTTAAAGAATATAGGACTGATTAATGAGGGAAGTGGGGTAGAGCAACCACTTTCAAAAGAAAGAGGTGAGTTACCGTATCGTGTTGTAGCATCTTCTATTTCTCTTGATACGGTTATTCAGCTTCCTGCTTCTTCTGACTTTGTAACACTCGATAATGCTTTAGGAAGAGGTCCAGTGTACTATCCTGGTTCTGGTCTTGCCGGTAACGGTAACATGTTTATTTTTGGTCATAGTACAAGCTATCAGATCGTGCAAAACAAGGCTTTTCAGATTTTTAACAATATAAAACTTCTGAAAGAAGGAGATGAAATAACTGTGTACGGAGATGATAAAATGTATGTGTATAAGGTAAGGGAAGTAGAATTAGTGGATAAAGACGTAACTTTTGTAAGCTTCACTCCAGGTATAAACACCCTCACTCTTTCTACTTGTGACAGTTTTGGTAAAAAAAGCGATCGATATGTAGTTGAGGCAGACTTTGCTTATTCTCGAGCGCTTTAGGTGTCTATTGACATGTGCTAATTTTTAGTATATTATATAAACATTATGAATTCACACACCAAATTATCAATTAGCGTTTTTTCGCTTGTTTTTGGTCTTTTTATAGCCTTTACAAGCTTTATTAGCTTAACCTCTGCTTCACCTTGTTCTGGTAACACTGATGAGTGTTTTCCTCCTGTTCAGGGTAACTGTTATGCAAACGTATCTCGAACAGATATCGGTCAGGAAGTAACATGGCGCGCTACAGTTTCTGGGGGTAATGATTTCTATTCATTCTATTGGTCAGGAACTGATGGTCTTAGAAGTACTGAACCTGGTGTATATAAGACTTATTCTAGTGCTGGTACAAAGACTGCAACTGTTGAAATTACTTCTTATGGAAATACTATTACTCGAACCTGTTCTGTAATTATTGAAGATGATGAGGAAGAACAGCAAGATAACCTTTCAATTTTATGTCGAGCAAACCCTTCTTCTGTTGATATTGATGAAGAAGTGACATGGACTGCATCTGCTTCTGGTGGAAGTGGTTCATACTCATACTCTTGGTCTGGAACAGATAATCTCCGTGGTTCGTCTCGAATTGTAAATAAATCGTATGATACTGATGGTACAAAAAGAGGAACTGTTCGTGTGACTTCTGGGGGACGTTCTCAAACTGCTACTTGTACTACACGAGTAAATGAAGATGAAAATAATAACAATGACCTCGAAGCATATTGTCGAGCAAACCCTTCAAGTGGACGAGTTGGTGATCGAATTACTTGGACCGTATACCCATCAGGAGGATCTTCGAGCTACCGATATGACTGGGAGGGTGACGACAATCTTAGGGGCACCAGCAAGTCAGTTTCTAAAACTTATCAATCAACAGGACGAAAAAATGCTGAGGTTGAAGTTCGTTCTGGAAGTGATCGAGTAACTGTTCGATGTAATGTGAATATTAGTGGTGATACTGTTGTAAAAGATGGAATCTATCTAAGCTCCGTTCCTGCAACGGGTATTAGCCCAAGTATGAAGACCGGACTCTTTGCTACTGGTGTAGTACTGTGGTCAGCCTTCCTTGGATACCTTTATGTATCTCGACGAAATGAAAAGAAGCGAGAGCAAGAAATCCTCAACTCTCTAAAGTAAATAAAAAATAAAATAACCATCGGATAACCACTACAAAATAGTTGGTTATTTTATTTTTATAAACTTCGAGAATCTCGTTCCTCAACAAGTCGTGCCACCACCTCTTCAATAGACTTCTGACCAATACTTTCTTTGCGACTTTCAAGTGTTACCATGTCTGCTTCAATATCTTTGTCTCCGATGATAATAGTGTAGGGAATCTTTGCCATTTTAGTTTCGCGAATGCGTTTACCAAGACTCTCGTTTGAATCATCAATCTCAACTCGAAGACCAGCTGCTTTTAGTTTTTTTACTGCATTACGAGCACAATCTTGGTGGGCTTCAGCAATAGGAATAATTTTTACTTGAACAGGGGAAAGCCAAAGAGGGAATGCTCCTGCGAAGTGTTCGATGAGGAAACCTACAAAACGTTCGTGGGTACCAAGGGGGGCTCGATGAATAATAGCGGGAACTTTTTTCTTTCCGTCTGAATCAGTATATTCAAGATCAAATTGCTTTCCCATAAAGAGGTCAAGCTGATTGGTAGAGGCAGTGAACATTCGCCCGATTGATGACTTGATCTGAAAATCCATCTTTGGACCGTAGAATGCTGCTCCTTCGTTTACAACGGTGTAAGGAACTCCAGATTTTTCCATAGCGTCGATGGTCATCTGCTCTGCGTCTTTCCAGTCTTGTTCGTCTCCATGATATTTTGCCATGTTGTTTGGATCGCGAAGAGCGAGTTCCATTTGGTAGTCGGTTATACCAAGAACTTTGTAGTACAGTTCATGTAGCTTGATCACATCAACAAATTCCTCAACAGCTTTTTCTTTTTGAACATAAATGTGAGCATCATTCATCTGCATTCCTCGAACACGCATCATTCCAAACAGACTTCCGGAATCTTCGTAGCGGTGACACCATCCGTATTCAGCAAGTCGAACAGGGAGATCTTTGTAGCTCTTTGGGCGAGCCGCGAACGTCTTGTGATGGAAGGGGCAGTTCATAGGTTTGATGTAATAGTTCTCATCTTCGATAACAATAGGCGCATACATTGATTCCTTGTAGAGAGGCAAGTGTCCTGATGTGTAGAATAGGTTTTCTTTGGTAATGATGGGGGTTGTTACTCGCTGATATCCCCACTTCTCCTCAGTTTCCTTTGCCCATTTTTCGAGCTCTTCCTTAATGATGTTTCCTTTTGGAAGCCAAATTGGAAGTCCTTTTCCAATTGATTCATCGAAATGAAATAGGTCGAGTTCTTGTCCTAGTTTTCGATGGTCACGCTTTGCCGCCTCTTCTTGTTGAAGAAGGTATGCCTCAAGTTCCTCCTTAGAATCAAATGCAAGTCCATAAATACGAGTAAGCATTCTATTCTTCTCGTCTCCACGCCAGTATGCTCCGGCTGTGTGAGAAATTTTGAATGAGTCAGAATTAATTTCTTTAGATGGGTTCTCAGAATGGCCACCACGACAAAGATCTGTGAAGTTGCCACAAGTATAGAGAGTAATTTTTTCTTTCTTAACAGAGATTTCTTCAATAATCTCAAGCTTGTACGGGTTTCCTTTGAAGACTTCCTTTGCTTCTTCTTTTGTTACTTC
>CAYQLE010000001.1:0-23086 GCA_964418265.1 uncultured Candidatus Saccharibacteria bacterium | reverse complement strand
TACTTCTTTGTGTTAAATCTCCTTCCAGCTTGGAAGGAGTTTTCGCATCTTCTTTTCGATATCTTTTATTTCTTTATCTCCCACTGGAGCAGAAAACTCAAAATCGTAATAAAAGCCTGTATCGATAGCGGGTCCGAGGGTTGGTTTGGTATCAGGAAAGAGTTCAAGTACTGCTGCGGCCAAAAGATGCGCCAAAGTGTGACGCTTGTATGAAAGTTGTTCTAAATTAGACATGTGCAAAATATAGCATATTTTGACTTTGTATGCCCAGAAAAGTGGTATAATAGCAACATGGAAACAAATCAAAATAAAATGCCAATTGTGGCAGTAGTAGCAGTTTTAATTCTAATTATTGTTGGAGGAACTTTTATTTATAGTAAGCTTGCGGTGGCTCCAAGTAAGGAAAACCCAGTAGACAATACCCCTTCGTATGCGTCAAAGTGTGGTCTTACAATTGAAAATGTAGCAGCAAACGGAGAAGTTGAGTTCCCGCTTACTCTTACAGGAACAGTAAATAACCCAGAAGGGGCAGATTGCTCTTGGATCATGTTTGAAGGTCAGGCGGGAGTTGCGACTCTTCATTATCAAACAAAAGACGGATGGTCACTTCCTGTCGATACACAACCAATCCCTGTTGAGAATTGGATGAGTACTTCTACTGCCTTTAGTGTGACTTTGGATTTTGATAACTCAATCGAACAGCTTCCTTCAGGATATGAGTTTAAAGTAATCTTCACAGAGGATGATCCTTCCGGAGAGCAGACACCAGACACACTTGGATTACCAGTGACACTTAAGTAGTTGGTATATAAAACCGTTCTCTACACATTAGTTATTTCTTTCGGGTACGCATAATTTTCTGCTGAAAATTTGCTCGCTCTCAAGCATTCCGAGAGCCCCTCCAAAAATAACTAAGTGTAATCGAACGGTTTTTTTACTTTACACTTTTTGTTATAACTTTTTTACTTTCTCAATTACAAACGATAATTCATTGTTGCGCTCATTGAGGGTTCCTTTAACTGCGAGACAACTATCGATGGTGAGCATGTCTTTTATGAGGGCGTAAGTTTTAGGAAACACTACACATTCTATTTCTCCTGAATGATCCATAATAGTGAGGAACATCATACGTGTGTTGCTCTTGGTGATGATCTCACGTGCCTCAATAACCATTCCTGCCAACACATACTCTCTTTCGCGTTCTTTCTTGAGTTTTTTCTTGTCTGTCTTTTCAGGAATTTCAAAGAATAGTGGAACAGCAAGTTCGCGGAGTTTGGCAATATTGATATCATGTTTCTCAAACTTTTCTCTGTGCTTGTCGAGGGGATGACCTGAAATATACAATCCAAGCAATTCCTTTTCCCAAATTAGTTTCTCATCAGGTGTTGCCTTTGGTGCAGTCTCATCGAGTCGAAGCTTGGCAGAGAAGTCTTCTTCATCGAGACCTCCAAACAATGTGTCGGCGTGTGAAGGAAGTGAAGATGTTTCTTTGTTGAAATGAAGAATAGTTTCGAGATTTGAAAGCATCACCCCACGGTCGCCGAATGCATCCATCGCTCCTACTTTAATAAGTGCTTCGAGACTTTTTTTATTAAGATTTTTGTCTTTGATACGGATGAGAAATTCTTCAAGGGTGGTAAACTTTCCGTGTTCTTCGCGCTCTTTGATGATAGCCTCCGCAATTCCTTCTCCGAAGTTCTTGATGGTAACTAATCCGAAACGAATAATAGTATCTCCCACCACAGTGAACCCTTTGAAGCTCTCATTCACATCAGGAGGAAGCACTTCGAGTCCCATACGTTTACTCTCTTTAATATAGTCGGCAACCGTTTCCATTACGCCGGATTCCGCTGAAAGAGCAGACGCCATATAGATAGCGGGGAAGTTTGCTTTCATGTACGCAGTTTGGTATGCCACTTTTCCGTAGCTTGCAGCATGGGCTTTATTAAACCCGTATGCAGCGAAAGGTTCAATGAGCTTCCAGAGTTCATCTGCTTTCTTTTCAGACATACCATTTGCAAGAAGTCCTTCACGGAGCTTAACTTTCTGTTCTTCCATGAGCGCAGGAATTTTCTTTCCCATCGCTTTTCGAAGCACATCGGCTTCTAGCCAAGAGTATCCAGCAAGCTTGATGGCAATCATCATCACGTCATCTTGATACGTAATAACTCCAAACGAACGCTTGAGGATTTCTTCCATGCGCGGGTCGAGGTACCGCACGAGCTTTGGATTATGCTTTCTCTCAATATACTTAGGAATGTATTCCATCGGTCCTGGGCGGTAGAGTGCCACCATGGCGTTGATGTCGTGAATAGTAGATGGCTTTAGTTCCACCAAAAACTTCGTCATACCGTCACCGTTGAGCTGGAAGAGTGCTTGGGTTTCTCCTTTGGCAAGCATTTGGAAAGTTACCGGATCATCGACAGGAACGTTTTCAATATCCACAACGATTCCTGTTTTTATTTTTGCTAGCTTCACCGCATCGGCAAGAATAGAAAGGTTTCGAATTCCGAGGAAGTCAAATTTCAAAAGTCCTGCGTTGTTCTCGTCCACAGAGTGCATATCATACTGCGTGATTATTTTTCCTTCTCCTTTTGGGTCGAACTGCACAGGCACAATTTCGTTCAATGGAATAGGAGAGATAACCACACCCGCGGCGTGCACAGAAATGTGTCGAGCACAGCCTTCAATCTTTTTTGCCAAGTCGATTGTCTCTCGGATTTCGTCTTCCGCATCATATGCTTCTTTTAGTTCGGGAGTGATTTCCATGGCATGTTCGATAGTCATAGGGAAACCTTGCGAACCCATCGGAATCATTTTGGCGATACGGTCTCCGACCGAGTATTCAAAACCAAGTGCGCGCGCAACATCTCGCACAGCTCCTCGTGCCATCATTGTTCCGAATGTTCCAATCTGTGCCACCTTGTCTGTTCCGTATTTCTGTCGTGCATAGGTAATGATTTCATCACGTCGAATATCGGCATAGTCCATATCGATATCGGGAGCAGATGGTCGTTCGGGGTTGAGGAAACGCTCGAAAGGAAGATTGTATTCAAGAGGATTCACGTTGGTAATATGAGCAAGATAGGTCACCAAAGAACCCGCCACTGATCCACGAATAGTGGTAAGGATTCCGCGTGAGTGTGCTTCGCGAAGTAGATCAGCTACTACAAGGAAGTACGGTGCGTATCCTTTTGTTTTAATAACATCAAGCTCGTATTCTGCACGTTCGATAAGTTCAGGTGTTGCCTCTACTCCTCGTCGTTTGATTCCTTCATATACAAGATGCTTGAGTTCCTCATCATGTGTTCGTCCGCTGGTAACTGGAACACTGGGGAATAACCACTTTCCAAGAGTAAGTTGTAGGTCGCATTTTACAATAATCTCGTCGATGTTCTGGATTGCTTCGGGAGTATCTTTAAAAAGTTCTTCAGCCTTCTCTTGAGAGATAAATGACCAATCGCTCGGATCGTTTCCTTGTCGGCTTCCGTATTCGTTCTGGATTGAAACGAGAGTGTCTCGCGCTTGCTTGTCTTCAGGTTCCAAATAGTACACATCGTGTGCAGCGATAAGTGGGGTATTGGTTTCTTTTGCGAGCGCAATCAGCTTCGTCATAATCTCTTCGTGATTTTCAATTTCAGGATGATGAGTGAGTTCGAGATAGAAATCATCACCAAACCATTTTTTGTATTTCGTAAGTTCAACAAGAGCTTTCTCTTTATCGTTATTTTTGAGAGCGAGTGCGACGGTTCCAGAAAATGACGGCATAATGCACACAAGGTTGTCTTTGTGACGTTCAATAAGTTCATCGTCGATACGAGGTTTATAGTAGAACCCTTCGAAATTTGAAAGTGTTACGAGTTTGATGAGGTTGCGGTATCCGTCTTCGTTCTTCGCGAGAAGGATAAGGCGGTTTCGCTTGTTGTCGATACGAGACTCGCGGTCGTGTCGAGTACGCACTGCGGTGAAGAAATCTACTCCGAGAATCGGCTTGATCTCTTTCTTCTTGCATTCCTTGTAGAACTCAATAGCTCCGTAGAGGTTGCCGGCATCAGTGAGAGCAAGCGCCGTCATGTTGAGCTTCTTGGCGTACTTCACCATTTCTGGAATCTTTGGAAGTGCCTGGAGGAGGGAATAGTGGGAGTGGTTGTGGAGGTGGGAGAAGGGCATGGGTGTATAATATACCAAATAATGAAAATCAACACTTTCGGCATCGACGAAGCAGGACGCGGACCACTTGCAGGTCCAGTGGCTGTTGCAGTGTTTGGTGTGCGAGCAGGTTTCAAACTAAAAGCAAGGTCAAACATGTCAAAGGGCACCTTTGACATGTTTCCGAAGGGGAGAGATTCGAAAAAGATGAGTGAATCGGAGCGTGAGAAATGGTTTGCTGTATTTAAAGAAGAAAAGAAAAAGGGAAATGTGTTTTATGAAGTTGCATTACCGTCGGCGAACATGATTGATGTGAAAGGTATTGTGGGTTCGATACGGAAGGGGATGGACGATTGTTTAAAGAAGATGGAGCATGCGGGAATTGCCGGAGGCAATTCCCGCATGCTTCTCGATGGCTCTCTGCGTGCTCCTGAACGTTTTTTGCACCAAAAAACCATCATAAAAGGCGACGAAAAGGAGGTACTCATTGCCTGCGCCTCGATTGTTGCCAAAGTCACCCGTGATCACCATATGAAAAAGCTCGCCAAGAAATATCCCGCCTACAAACTCGAAATCCATAAGGGGTACGGAACTCTTTTTCACCGGTCAGTTATCAAGAAATGGGGCCTATCTCCTATTCACCGAAAGACTTTTTGTAAATCATATTCTGTGGTATAAAGTTTTATAGTTCTTTAATTATGAAAAAAACGCTGATGGCACTTTGTGCCGTAATATTGGGCTTGGTATTTTTACCAAGCAAAACTGAGGCAGGTGAACGGCGATATAACTCCCGTGATTGTAGCTATGATTCCGATCGTCGCTATAGTCGGTACGCCAACTACTGGAGTGATGCGTATTACTCCGGCGGTTACTCCGGCGGTTACTCTGGGGACAACAGATACAACGATCGCCGGTCTTACTACCCTGAATACCGGCGGGACTATTGTCCGCCTGTCATCATCTACTACGTACCCCGCTTCTACCAAGATCGAGAGCACTGCAGGTAACCACCAACAGTGCATATCAGATCATTGCCGACCCTTCCCAGGGTCGGCTTTTTTATTACTTTACAAAAACCATACTTTAGGCTATATTCTGTGTATATGGTAAACCACATGCGACATACCCGTGCTCACACGGCCAATAGACGAAGTCACCACGCGCTTAAATCTCCAAGTGTAACTCTCTGCAAAGATTGCGGAATGCCCAAAGCCAAGCACATCATGTGTGCCAACTGCGGACGTTACAAGGGGAAAGTAATCGTCGACATTACTAAGAAAATCGATAAGAAGATAGCCAAGAAGGAAGAGAAGAAAAAAGGTAAAAAATAAAACAATTTAGTTAGTATTAGCCACAATTATGGCAAACAGGCACCTTTCCAGATCAATAGTTATGCAAACACTCTTCGAATGGGACTTTCGTCATCTCGACAAAAGTGCTACCGAGGAAGCTTTGCTACGCAACACTGAAGAATTTGCTCCTGGCATGGGTGATTTTCCTTTTATGAAAACACTTCTTATTAATGTTCTTGCCAAGTCTCAAGATATCGACAAGATTATTGAGAAGGCAGCTCCAGAATGGCCTATTCACAAAATCGGAAACGTTGATAGAAACATTCTTCGTCTTGGTCTGTATGAACTCCTTTTTGCTGATAAAAAAGAAGTTCCTGCTAAGGTTGCAATCAATGAAGCTATCGAGCTTGCTAAATCATTTGGTGGAGACACTTCAGGAAAGTTTGTAAACGGAGTACTTGGTGCGGTCTACAAGGAAATGGGTGAACCGGGTAAAGACGAAACATCAGAATCTCGTTCATATAAGTTCAAGAACATTCCTCTTGAGAAAATGCCTATTGATAAGCTTGGGGGTGCGGTGGTTTATGCGAAGAACGGAGGACAGATCATGCTTGCTCTCGTTCATGATGTTTTCGGTCATTGGACTCTATCAAAAGGAAAGCTATATGAAGGTGCCACTACTCTCACTGAAGACGGAAACCTCGACGAAATTGTAGAAACAAAACGAAAGCTCAAAGAGGAAATAGGTATTGATATCGAAATCAAAGAAGAGCTCGCTCGCAACGAATACATTGCCACTCACCCTGAACGAGGAAAGGTTCGTAAGCAAGTTGTATATTTCCTCGCAGAAGCTTCATATGAGCCCCTTACTCTTGAGAAGACGGGAGGCCTCGACAAAGCAGAATGGTTTCAACTCGCTGAACTTCCTAATCTTAATTTTTATAACGATATCCTTCCAATTGTAACGAAGGCTATCGAGAAATTAGCAAAGTAATTTAATACATATACTGACATGAGCGACTTCGCAGCATTCGAAAACAAAATAGAAATACATTTCAAAGACAAGGCGCTTCTAAAACAAGCGTTTACACATCGTTCATATCTCAATGAAAACCGCGACCTCAAACTCGGTCACAATGAGCGACTCGAATTCTTGGGAGATGCAGTTCTCGAACTTTCAGTCACCGACTATTTATACAAACAGTTTTCCGACAAACCAGAAGGTGAGCTTACCGCTCTTCGTTCTGCACTCGTGAATGCAATTACACTTTCTGAAGTTGCCAATACTATTGGTCTCAACGACTTTCTTCTTCTTTCAAAAGGGGAAGCAAAGGACACAGGGCGCGCTCGACAATACATTCTTGCTAACACCATCGAAGCACTCATTGGTGCCATTTATCTTGATCAGGGTTATGGCGTTGCTGATGCATTCATCACTCGTTTTGTTCTCGTGCTCACTGAAAATATTATCGAAGGAGATCTTCATGTTGATGCAAAAAGCAAATTTCAAGAAAAGTCTCAAGAGCTTTTGAGTACCACTCCGTCATATCGCATTCTCAATCAAACCGGTCCCGACCACGACAAGTATTTCACTGTCGGTCTCTACCTAAGTGACACACTCATCTCCGAAGGAAAAGGAAAATCAAAGCAAGATGCTGAGCAGGACGCTGCGAGAAAGGGATTGGAGAAGAAGGGGTGGTAAATGGGGTCAGGAGCTATTTATGAAATGGTTAAATAAAATTTTTAGAAACACTCTGCCAGCCCTAATAAACAATAGTTTAGATTCAAGTTTTTCTATTCCAGAACCAACCAAGTCTTTGTTGTGGATTACGGATGAGGACACCTCCAAGATATCTGAAGCTGGTTCTCTTAAGATAACTATCTCTTTTTCATCAAACACGGTAACACGCGATACTGAAAAAGGTGATGACTATTATGCAGAACCTAGTCTTATTTGGAAAAAGTTGCCTGTAAAGAAAAATAATGAATTAGAACAAGATCCGATGTATTATCCCTCTTATCCACGCTTGTTCCCTAAGAATAGGTATCAGTATCTTAGTTGGCTTAGAGATATAACCCAGCCAACAAACCTGAGTTATGTATTTTTGTATTACTACGGTCTTGAAAGACAGCTTTTGATTGGCAATTATAACTTAGCCACACAAAAGATATATTAAACTTTACTCTAATAAATTTGAATTTGAATTAAATAAAATATTACTGGAATATCAAACTGAGCACGGCTCCGTTCTTGGTGTTGTTGATATAAGTAATATTAGCTATCTCGAATCGAATGCTTTTGCTAATTTATCTATTCCAAAAAAAGCTCGAATGGTTAAAATACCACAAATATTAGATGATGTTAATTTAATAATTTTGTTAAAAGATTTTCTTGTTCAAGCTCACGAGATTATCAAGAAAAGTCAGGTGTCGGCACCGGCACTTGATTTATGGTAGAAAATTAGCTATATTAGCTCTGTATCAATACGAGAGAGGACCCGAAAGGAGCAATACCTAAGGGGCCTTTTTCATTTATGATGAGTATATTCAATCTTTGATTTAACGCCTTTTTCTTCCAGAGAACTGAAGTATTCTCCTCCTAGCTTTTTGTACAGAGATGAAGCAAATTTGTTATTAGGAAATAACATCTTTCCAAACTTTTCTTTCCTAATCAAGAAGTCAACCAGCCTTATGTAATCTCCATCACCCGAAAGAATAAACACCTTGTTGAATTCTTCTTGTTCAACTAGTTTCCTCATTATTCCAAAAATAATATCCGAATCAACGTTGCCTTTCTTGTTTCCTTTTAATGCCGACGAATGTTCCCTGAATGTAAGAATGTATCCCGCCTTCTGTAGATTGTCATAGAGATCTTGCTGGTCAGGCGATACGAAACCCATAAAATAATAGGCCTCTACAACATGGTATTTTTCCTTGAGGTAGGTTCTTAATTTTTTGTGATCAATGGCCCATTTAGCCTCTCTTGTTCCGAAATAGAGATTCTGTCCGTCTATGTATGCAATGTTTTTGACTTCTTTCATGTGATGTCTGAGATTTTAACATAATCTCTGTGCTAAACTAGCCACATGACCATCTTCGAAGAACGTTACGCGCAATTAAACCCCAAGCAAAAAGAGGCTGTAGACACTATAGAAGGTCCTGTGATGGTGATTGCGGGTCCTGGGACAGGCAAGACGACCATTTTGACGCTCCGTATAGCAAATATCCTCCAAACGACGGATACCCCCGCTTCGGGCATTCTGGCCATTACCTTCACGGAACAAGGAGCAAAGCACATGCGAGCCAAGCTTCGGGAGGTTATTGGTGCTCGTGCCAACGAGGTACGGATCCACACTTTCCATGGTTTTGCCTCGTCGGTAATTGCGGAGTTCCACGAGCACTTTGCTCATCTTGATAATTTCAAGCCGATCAGTGATGTAGAAAGCGAAGCCCTTATTAGGAAACTCATCGAAGCGCAGGAATTTTCTCCTATTCGACCTATCGGTGCACCTGACTTTTATCTCTCTTCAATTATTTACACTATTAGCAATGCAAAGCGCGAAGCATTGTCTCCTGTTGAGATTGGAGATTTTGCTAAAAAGGAAATCGAACGTATCAAGAAAGACGAAGATTCTATTTCGAATCGTGGTGCAAGCAAAGGCGAACTTAAAGCAGATGCAAAAAAGAAGATTGAGAAGTTCGAGAAGACTATTCTTTTTTCAAAAGTGTACGGACAATATGAAGAGGAGAAGCGTGAAGCCAAAGTAATGGACTATGATGATATTATCTTTGAGCTTGTGCTTGCATTTGGTCGCGACGAGCTTCTGCTTCGTCTTATTCAAGAAAAGTTTTTATATTTACTCATCGACGAGCATCAAGATACCAACGACGCACAGAACCTTATTATCAAACTCATCGCGGACTTCTTTGAAAGCCCGAATGTATTTATTGTGGGTGACGAGAAGCAAGCTATCTTCCGTTTTCAGGGCGCATCAGTGGAGAACTTTTTGAAGTTTGAGAAAGTATGGAGTGGAATGAAAACTATTTCACTCACCCATAACTATCGTTCACATCAGGCAATTCTTGATGCGAGTTTCAGTATGATTGAAAACAATTATTCTGAAGAAGAATACAGTCATCTTCGCACCCCACTGGTGTCTGGAGCAAAGCATATAAAGAAACCAATTCAAATTACGAACGCCACGAGTGTGACTGACGCAGAACATTTTCTTTTTGAAGAGATTAAGAAACTACAAGTGTACAAAGATGACCATTATACAGTAGCGGTGATTGTGAAGAAGAACAAGGAAGTGGATCGTCTGGTTGCAATGGCAGAACGACTCGGTGTGCCACTCGTGGCAGAGCGAAGTGTTGATATTTTCTCTCATCCTATCGGAGCACTCTTCTTCTCACTTCTTGATGTAGTGCAAGATCCGCTTGATACCGAAGCTCTTGGTAAAACTATTGTGTCAGGTTTGTGGGATTTTGATTTTAAAACTGCGGTTGCCGCACTCAAAGAACTCAAAAAAGGAAATGTAGAAGACCGTCTTCTACATAGTTTGTATAAAACACTTTCGAAATTGCAGAGAGATAAATTGTCAGACAGCCCTCTTTCTTTTGTTATTAACCTTGCTCAGGTGTCGGGCTTTCACAAACTTTTAGTTAAGGATCCGTTGTATGTAGAAGTATGGCGAGGAATAGTTGATCTAGTACAGAAGATTATAAAACAAGGAGATATTGTGAATATGGATGCGCTCTGCAAAGTGCTCAAAGATTATCGATTATCTGCAGAAAAGAAATTCATCAAGATGACTGTCGGAGGAGGTGAAGGAAATATCCGTGTCATGACCGCTCATGGTTCGAAAGGTCTTGAGTTCGATTATGTTTTTATTCCGTATGCAACTGAAGAGTCTTGGTTGTCAGGTAAGAAAGGAAGTTCTTTCATTCTGCCTGTTGTCGGAAAGGTGAGTGAAGATGACGAAATCCGCGATGCTCGACGACTCTTCTATGTTGCTCTTACTCGTGCCAAGAAGCACGCTACGGTGATTGTACCAACAGGTGATGCTGGAGGAGAAACTCTCGAACCACTTCGTTTTCTTGAAGAGATTGATGCACGATTTGTGGTCCGAAACGTTGCCCCTATTGCTGACGAAATCGAGGCTCTCCAGCATGTTCCTGAAATAGCTGATACTAAACTCGTTGATTATGCCAAAGAAGTAATTAGTGAGAAAGGTTTGTCGGTGACCGCACTCAATCATTTTCTTTCATGTCCTCAAACATTCTTGTTTCAAAGTATTTTAAAGCTTCCTCAAGCTCCACATCCAAGCGCTGAGAAGGGAAACGCGATGCACTTGGCGTGTGATAGAATTTGGAAAACCCCCGAAGACGAGCGAAGTGAAAAGAAAATCCTCGAAACTATTCACCAAGCGATTGTGGATTCGGTAAGTGCTTCACTTCTTCCTAAATTTGAAAAAGAATTAGTGATTAAAGAACTAAACAAGAATGCGCCAGCAGTGGCTAAGAGTCTTACTCCACATTTTCATACTACAGGGAAAGTGAGTTCGGAAAATTGGAGTGAGTGCGAGTATATTTCGAGTTATGAGGGAACTAAAGTGCTTGTGCGCCTACACGGAAAGCTTGATGCTGTAATCGACCAAGGCGAAGCAACTCTCGTATTCGATTACAAGACTAAGAAGAAAATGTCTGAGAATGAAATCAAGGGGGAGACCAAGAATTCAGATGGAGGGTACTTTCGTCAGCTGGTGTTCTACAACATGCTTCTTGTCGACAGGAAGACACACATCATTCCGTCTCTTATTTTCCTTACTCCCGACGACAAAGGAATGTGTCATATTCAGAGTTTGGAAATTATTCCAAACGATATCGAAAGTCTAAAGAAAAACATTGATGAACTAGTTGAAAGTATTTGGTCTGGAAAAATCATCAACTCATATTGTGAAGAAGAGAAGTGTGAGTGGTGCGCCTTCTCGAAAATGCTTAAATAAGGAACAAAAAAACCTCCCAATTGGGAGGTTTTTTTGATGTTTGAAAGTTCTTATTAACTTACTTACTCAACAACTGATCAATCATTGACTTGAGGGTTGCATAAGGCACCGCACCTTGACTCATAGGAATCTTTTCTTTTCCCTTAATGAAAACCACATAAGGAGTTCCTTGTCCTCCAGCTGCAACTGCATCTTGGTAATCAGCTTCAACTTTCTCAGCCATCTTTCCACTTGTAAGACATTCGTTGAATTTGGTCACATCAAGTCCGATATCACTCGCTATCTTTGGAAGTTCAGCAAGGTCTAACCCGTCATTAGATGGTGTTCGGCTGTATACTTGATCGATATATTTCCAGAAAGCATCATTACCTCCTTGGTCTGCGGCACATTCGGTCGCTTCAGCTTCCTTACGAGCTTTTGAGTGAAGTTGGTCGATAGGGAAATGACGGTATACCCATGCGACATCACCACTTTGTCCGTATTCATTGATCATCTGATGAAGAGTGTTGTGGAACTGCTTACAAAATGGGCATTCAGTGTCGGAATATTCGATAGCAATAATTTTTGCTTTAGGATTTCCAAGAATGTGGTCATTTGAAGTAATATCTCGTACTTGTATTTCAGGAGCCTTCTGGTTCTCGTTGGAAAGGTCTTTTGAACTACCTGCTCCACCTCCAAAGAAAATTCCTACTGCTATTAATGCGCCTGCTACTACTATTGAAATTGGTATTAAAAATTGTTGTGTTTTTTCCATGCTGTCTATTGTAACTTACAATGGACAGCATTGTAAACTGTATAGATGGTGCCCATCTATACTAAAAACCAAGACTAAAATTCATTCCTGTGTCGATAGTTTTGTCCCAGTCGTTGGTACTGATATTAATAGTCTTTAGGTCGTTGCCGTCTTTGTAGCGAACAGTTTTTCTGCTAAGTATGTATTCGTAAAGGTCTTTTGTAACTTTTACATCATCAATACAGTATTTACGAATCTTGTCTATCTCACCGTTTTTCCACCACTCAACCGCTTCAAGACCGTTTCCGCTTTTACCAATTCCAAGAGTTGCTTCTGCAAGAGCACCGAGACCAATACGTCGTCCGAGAGATTTCCTCACTTCAGCCATGAGATCGAGGCTTTTTATTTTGGTAATATCACCAGGGTAATATTTATTAAGAAGAGGCACATCGAAGTGATCACTATTGAAACCGATAAGAACATCCGCTTTCTCAATGTAGGGCCAGAGATTTGGGAATTCTTCCTGAAGAAAAGTAAGGTATTGGTCTGTCTCATAATCATAAATACCAACAAGAGAAATATCGAGAAGTGTCGGGTCAGCCCTACCTACATCTTGGAAAATATTTTTTGTTTCAATATCGAATACTACTTTTTTCATATGGTCTAACGGTTAAGATTTTTGATTAAATAACTGTCGGTTTTCATTTCGTTCTCACCAAGTACGATGACTTGAGGAATGTGAAGTTTCTCTGCATGCTTAATTTGGTCGCCAATTTTCTTGAAGGTATTGTTTACGATTACTTTCTTTCCTTCTTCACGAAGAGTATTAGCAACTTTTTCGGCATACTCAACTACTTCTTCATTGAGACAAAGAATAGCAAGGTCTGTGGTTGAATGAGAGATTTCTTTTGGAAGGAGGTCATATGCTTTGAGTGCCTCGAGGATTGTTACGTCTCCCATCCCGAAACCACACGCGGGAATATTTTCTTCACCGAAGAGAGAAAGAAGTTCATCATAGCGACCTCCTCCGAAGAGTGCTCGGTTGTTATCAGGGTGCTTGTCGAATACCTCGAAGATTATTCCGGTGTAATAGTCAAAACCGCGGATAAGCTCGTCATCAAATACAATATTAGTGATACCTCGCTTGTTCAAAGTTTTAATAACTTCATCAAGCTCTGCTTTTGCGTCTCGAATCGAAGGAATAGCCATTGCCTCCTCATATCCTTCGCTGGTGTGACGAAGAGAAAGAAATTCAAAAGCATTATCAGTGATCTCTCGTGCTTTGACGGTAAATTCTTCAGATGACATTTTGTTCTTACGATCAATAAGTTTCTGAAGATTTCGAGAATCTTCTGCATCAAGCTCATACCAGTCAGACATTACCGCATTGATAAGCCTACGAGATGAGATCTTAATTTCAAAATTTTCTTCAGTAATACCAAAATTCTTCATAATATCAGACGCGATTGAAATGAGTTCTATTTCTGCGTAAGAATTTGGGAGTCCAAAGATATCTGCATTGAGTTGGAAGTGCTCCCGAAGACGACCTTTTTGAGGACGTTCATAACGGAATAAGTTGGGAATTGAATAGAGACGAAGGGGAAAAGGAAGCTCTCGACGGCGACCCGCAACCATACGAGCAACTGTCGGGGTCATCTCAGGGCGAAGAGTTACTCGACGATCACCGCGGTCGATGAAAGAATATGTTTGCTCAGTTACAATCTCTTCGCCAGATTTCGCTTCGTAAAGCTCCGAAGGTTCAAGTATTGATGCATTATATTCCTCGTATCCGTAGCTTTCCAGAGTCTTGGTCCATACAGAAAAAATGTAGTTGAGGACGCGCATATCTTCGGGGTAAAAGTCACGAACCCCTTTGTAGGGTTCAAAACTAAGCTTGTTTGTGTTGTTGCTCATTGTTGTGTACATTCTAAACGAAAATGGCCGAACTACCAAACACTATTGAAGTATATAAAAATGAAGGCGAGACACCTCTTGGATGCCTCGACCGTTTTAGAGTTGAGCGCCCAGAATTTGCACATGTTGCTTTGAGTTATGCTGGACGGCTCGATCCGATGGCAGAAGGAGTGCTTTTGGTTTTGGTTGGTGAAGAAAACAAGAATCGTGAACAGTATCTTGGTCTCGACAAGGAGTATGAAGTGGAGGTGTTGTTTGGAGTTGGGACGGATACCGGTGATGTGTTGGGGGTTATTTCAGACGAGAAGATAATTCCCAAACTTAATAATTTTGTGGGTCGGTTTGAGCAGTCGTACCCAAACTACTCGTCAAAAACAGTTCAAGGAAAACCATTGTTTCAGTGGGCGAGGGAAGGGAGGTTAAAAGAGATTGAAATTCCTACTAAAGAAGTGGAGGTTTATAGTATTGAGAAACTTGGTATTTTTAGTTTGAAGAGAAGAGAATTGTTTGAGCAAGTTCAAAGAAGAATTGCAAAAGTGAATGGAGATTTTCGTCAGCAAGAAATAATGGAATCATGGAAAGAATTTTTGAAAGAAAAGAGAAATGAAAAATTTGAAGGAATAAAAATAAAAGTGTCATGCTCATCAGGAACATACATGAGAACACTTGCAGAGAATATGGGAAAACAGATTGGTGTGCCAGCAATTGCTTGGAGTATCAAAAGAACTAAAATATCCGTTTAAATGCCTCAACAGAGGCCTTTTTCGACAAGCTTGTGTTTTTTTATTTTATGGGGTACAATTCTAACTGATTCGTAGTAATTCTCCGGGCGTAGCGAAAGCCAAGCATTGCGAGAGGTCGGCTCACGTAATCAGATAATAGAAAAAAGAAAAAAATCAAAAATGGCAACAAAGCTATACGTTGGTAATCTTCCTTGGACAGCAACACAAGAAAGCCTAAAAGAGGAATTCTCAAAGGCTGGAACTGTTGTTTCTACAAGCATCATTACTGACAAGATGACAGGAAAAAGCCGTGGTTTCGGATTTGTCGAAATTGAAGATGCTGATGCTGCAAAAGCAGTCGACATGTTCAACGGCAAAGACATGGGAGGCCGTGCTCTTACTGTTAACGAAGCTCGTCCAATGGTTCCTCGAAACGAGATGGGACCACGACGTTCATTCTAACTTCTCCTTGGAGAGGTAAGCAAACAAAAACCGCGCCTTACGGCGCGGTTTTTGTTTGTCTATTTTTATAAAGTATTGACTTCAATATTATAAGGGATATGAATTAACAGGTTGTCTGTCCTTTTTTATTTCTTCCCTCCTTTTGAACGGTCGGTTTTAGTAAGAAGCTTCTTTCGGATACGAGTGCTTTGTGGAGTGATTTCGAGATATTCGTCGCCGTTCATTATTTCAAGGCCACGTTCGATTGTTACTTCAAGGGATGGGTTAAGGAATGTCATACCGTCAGAACCAGAAGCACGCATATTGGTGAGCTGTTTTCCTTTGGTTGGGTTCACATCCATTTCATCTCCTTTTGTTACGTTTCCAACAACTTGCCCAACATAAATCTCATCTCCTGGTTTGATATATAGAACTCCGCGATCCTGAAGGTTCCCAAGAGAAAAGGCGAGACATTTTCCGGCTTCCATAGAGATCATGGATCCAAGATCATGCTTTTCGATAACACCTGCATATTCTTTGAAATCTACGAATCGTGAAGAAAGGATTCCTTCTCCTTTGGTATCAATCACGAACTGGTTTCGGTATCCAAGAAGTCCACGGGTAGGGATTTCAAAAATCATTCGAACGATACCTCTATCTTGCTTCATGTTTTGCATGATTCCTTTTCGCTTTCCTAGCTTTTCAATAACTGTTCCTGAGGCGGTTTCAGGAACTTCAATCACAGCTTCTTCATAAGGCTCTACTTTCTTACCCTCTACAACTTTTACAATTACTTCAGGTTGTGATACTTGGAGCTCAAAACCTTCTCGACGCATGTTTTCAAGAAGAACAGCGATGTGAAGTTCCCCTCGTCCGTATACTTTGTATGCTTCTGCATTATCAAAATCCACTTTGAGTCCCACGTTTACTTCAAGTTCTTTCTCAAGACGATCGCGAATTTGTCGGCTTGTTACATATTTACCTTCTCGTCCTGCAAAAGGTGAGTCATTCACAACGAAATTGAGGGAGATTGTTGGCTCATCGATAGCAATTGCAGGAAGAGGTTCTGTTGCAAGATTGTCTGTAAAAGTTTCTCCGATAAAAATGTCGGGAAAACCTGCCACCATGACGATATCTCCAGCGTATGCTTCCGTAACTTCTTTTTTACTCATTCCTTCGAATGTGTAAAGCTTTGTTACTCGTCCTGAACGAGTTTCACCTGTAGGATTCTTGATGTTGAGAGTCGCGCTCATCTTTAGTGTTCCTTCATAGATACGAACTACTGACATACGTCCGAGGAAGTTGTCGTATGCAAGGTTGAAAGGCTGTGCGCGAAGAGGGAGAGATGCATCGTTTGCTGCAGCGGGAACTTTTTCAAGAATAACATCAAGAAGGGGATTGAGGTTAACAAGTTCATCTTCCATCTTTCGTTTTGCAGTACCATCGCGCCCAACAGCATATACTGTAGTGAAGTCGAGTTGCTCGTCAGTTGCTCCAAGATCAAGAAAGAGTTCAAAAACTTCTTCATGTACGCGGTCAGCGTCGGCTGCTGGCTTGTCTACTTTGTTGATAACTACGATAGGTTTGATTCCAAGCTCAAGTGACTTCTTGAGTACGAAACGAGTCTGAGGCATAGGTCCTTCCTGCGCGTCTACCACAAGAAGCACACAGTCGATTGAACGAAGTACTCGTTCTACTTCTGATCCGAAGTCGGCGTGACCTGGGGTATCTACGATGTTGATTTTGGTGTCTTTATAGAAAAGGGAAGTGTTCTTGGCATAAATAGTAATACCTCGCTCTAGTTCGAGAGCATTTGAGTCCATAGAGAAGCCTTCTTCTACCATTCCAGTCTGACGCATAAGTGAATCGGTGAGAGTGGTCTTTCCGTGGTCCACGTGGGCAATAATGGCAATGTTGCGGATTTCTTTTGGGGGGTTAGTTTGATTTGACATAGGTGAGTCATTAAAACACAAAATGTTAAAAAAAGGAAGCTTCATAGCCCCTGTGTCGTTTTTTTGGTATCATGGTGACCACAATGGCACTTATAGAGGTAAATGATCTAGTTAAAACATATGTAGAAGGAGATACAGAAACTCGGGTTCTTAAAAATGTTTCTTTCGAAGTGAATGAAGGAGAATTTGTAGCAATCATGGGACCATCTGGATCAGGTAAGTCTACACTTCTTCATGTGCTTGGTTTTCTCGACGAACCGACTTCTGGAAAATATACGTTTGATGGTCGCGAACTTTCATCTTTCAGCGAAGACAACCTTTCAAAAATGCGTAACAGTAAGATAGGTTTTATTTTTCAGGCATTCAACCTTCTTCCGAAGACCACTGTTCTTGAGAACGTGAAGCTTCCGCTTTTGTATTCTGATGTTCCAAAAGATAAGTGGCATGAGAAGGCTATGGCAGTTATTGAAATGGTGGGTCTCACACATCGTCTCAATCATGAATCAAATGAGCTTTCTGGAGGAGAGAAACAGCGCGTAGCTATTGCTCGCGCTCTCGTTAACGATCCGCAGGTTATCTTTGCTGACGAGCCAACAGGAAACCTCGACTCAAAGTCTGGGGGAGCTGTAATGGATTTTATTCAAAAACTTCATGAAGAGAAGGGTTATACTATTCTTCTTATCACACACGAGACGGCAACAGCCGAACATGCGGAGCGCATCATTCGAATTCAGGACGGAGAGATTGCAAAAGATGAGAAGGTGGTTAATCGCCGAAAGTCAGGAGAAATGTATCAAAAATAATATGACAATAAAAGAATATTTTTCTATATCAGCATCAGCACTTATGAGAAACCGTTCGCGTTCGATTCTTACTATTCTTGGTATTGTGATTGGTATAGCTTCTATTATTGTTATCATGTCTCTTGGGGGTGGAGCTCAGAAGCTTATTGTGTCTCAAATTCAAGGATTAGGAGGGAAGTCGGTGATTGTGGTTCCTGGTCGTCAGCTTAACGGTCCTCCAACCACTGTTGGTCTTGATTCTCTAAAGAAAAAAGATTTAGATGCTCTTTTGAGTACATATAACGTTCCGCATGCGGCAGCAGTTATCCCTCTTATTTTCGGAGGAGATGTTGCTAGTGTTGATAGTGAAAACTTACGTGTTCAAATTTACGGCTCTTCGGAAGAAATGCCTATTATTTTTGACGTTGATCCTACTCAAGGTGTTTTCTTCAGTGAAGATGATGTGAAAGGTGCGGCGAGTGTGGTTGTAATTGGTTCAAAAGTGTATGAAGAGCTTTTTCCAAATGGAGGTGATGTTCTAGGAAAGCGGATCAAAGTAAAAGACCGAACGCTTAAGATTGTCGGAGTACTTCCTTCAAAAGGATCAACCTCTCTAATTAACTTCGACGATGGGGTAGTGGTGCCATATACTACTGCACAGAATTATTTGTTTGGAACTAAACATTTTGATCGTTTACTTGTTGATGTAAACACCGAAGCCAATATTGATGCAACTGTAGAAGATGTTACTCGCACAATGGCGAACTCACATAATATAGACGATCCCGAGAAGTATGATTTTGATATTGTAAACCAGAAAGATATTGCGGACCGAGTTGGTGTTATCACAACAGCACTCACTTATTTTCTCGCAGCCGTTGCGGCGATTTCTCTTCTTGTGGGAGGTATTGGAATTATGAACATCATGCTTGTATCAGTAACCGAGCGAACACGAGAGATTGGTTTACGCAAAGCCGTCGGAGCTACTACTCAAAATATTTTGCTTCAATTTCTTTTTGAATCTGTGCTGCTTACTATGGTGGGGGGATTTATTGGTATTTTCTTAGGTACCACTATTTCTTTCGCTGCTTCACTTGTACTTGCTAAGTTGGTGGGGTTTGGTTTTGAGTTCGTATTCCCCAGTTGGTGGGGCAATCCTTGGAATCGGAGTTTCGACCTTGATAGGTCTCGTGTTTGGTGTGTATCCTGCGAGACAAGCTGCTAAAAAGAGTCCTATTGAAGCTTTAAGATACGAGTAATGGGGTGTATTAAAGGAAAACTTCTTTAGAAATAGTTTAGGTTTTCTTTATGATCCCTTCAGGGGATATTTTGTATCGTGTTGGTATGGAAATAAACTTTTTTGATGTCATTATGGAAAATGCAGTGCATGCACATGCGTCGGATATCCATATTGACCCTGGAGCACTGTGGCTTTTTATTTACTTCAGAATTGACGGTATGGTTACGCTATATGATAAGTTCAACCTATCAACACATGAGGGAATCATTGCTCGTATAAAAGTGCTTGCACGTCTCCCTATTGATGAACGTCGTCTACCTAAAGATGGCCGGTTCAGGTGGACAAACCCTTCTGCAGTATCTTCAGTGGAGGTACGCGTATCGATGATGCCTACTGTTTTTGGTGAGAATGCAGTACTTCGTCTATTTGACCCAAACCTAGCTTTTCTAACTCTTGAAGAGCTTGGTTTTTCTTCTGAACATAGGGATTCAATCGAACAAGCTTTAGCTTTTTCTTCGGGGCTTATTATAGTTACAGGTCCTACAGGTTCTGGAAAGACTACCGCTTTATATGCCATGCTTGCTCGTCTTAATAATGGTAAGAGAAATATTATTACGATTGAAGATCCTGTAGAGCGCAGAATTACAGGTATTCGTCAGATTGAGATAGGTGGCAACACCCTGCTGACTTTTCCAAGTGTGTTGCGTTCAGTACTTCGGCAGGATCCTGATGTTCTTATGATTGGAGAGGTGCGTGACAAAGAAAGTGCTGAACTCGCGTTGCAAAGCGCTTTGACAGGTCATTTAGTACTCACTACTCTTCACGCATCTTCTGCGGATGGGGTTGAGATTCGACTTAGGCAAATGGGTATCCCTAATTATCTTATTGAATCTACACTTCGCTTAGCAGTGTCTACCAAATTAGTTCCAAGTACTCACTCTGGTAAAGGTCGAGTACTACAAAGCGGGTGCATATTATATGGAAGTGCAGAGAAAAATAAGTGAAATGTTTGGACACAAATTTTCACTTTCATACAAAGTTAGCTTCTTTAGAAGACTCTCATCGCTTCTTTCTGCTGGAATTCCATTTGTGCACTCACTTTCATTAATGAAAGAAAGGGAAGTAGTTCTGTGGAAGAATAAGCATATACAGGCTATTTTGTCAGTGGTTTTACGCGGGCAAAGTATTTCTTCAGGCTTTGACTTGAAGCCACGCATTCTTGATGTGTATTTAATAAATGTAGTACGCAATGCTGAATTATCCGGAACACTTACAAAAAGTTTCTTACTCATCAGCAAAGAATTATCGTCAAGACTTGAGAATCGTCGAAGAGTTGTGGGAATGCTTATATATCCTTTTGTTGTTGTACTTTGTGCAATTTTTCTTGCTGTATTCTTGTACGGATTTGTATTTCCTCAGATTCTTCCCCTGATAGTTTCAAGTGGAAGTGAACTCCCGATATATACACGTCTTTTACTTGTGTCTTTTAATTTTTTTGCACAATACGGTTTGTTGTTTATTATTTCTTGCACAATTGTTGTAGCTCTGGGTATATATTCATATAAGCGATTTACTTCTATAAAAAACTACATACAAGTTTTTTCCCTAAAAATTCCTTTCATCAGGAAGATTATTTATGTGAACAAAAATATTATTTTTTCTCGATCCCTTTCTCTTTTTCTTGAAACAGGGAATACTTTGGTTGAGGCTCTGTCTCACCTGTATGAGCACGAGACACATCATGTCTTTAAAGAAACATACAAAAATCTTACACATCAAGTACGGTACGGAAAACGTTTCTCATCTGCTCTTCTTGAAAAGACATTCTCTGCAGAGCTAATTCAACTAGTTTGTGTAGGAGAAGAGTCGGGAACGCTATCTTCGTCGCTTCAGCAGTCAGCAAATATTCATGAAGAAGAGCTACACAATCTTCAAAAAACAATTTTCCTACTTATTGAACCTGCTCTTATGATAGTACTTGGTTTTGCTGTAGGTTTTGTTGCCCTGTCTTTGATTGTGCCTATGTATAGTCTTACAAAAATATGAAGTTAGTGGAACTTATCATTGCCATAGCGGTTTTTTTGAGTGTGGTGAGCATTGTTACGTTTCTACTCTTTCGGTATGAAGATACATTGGTGGGTGGATCAACAAGAATACAGGCTATTGAATTAGTAGAACAACAATTACTATCAATCGTTGATGCTGTAGAGAATAATTTTGAGGAAACAGAACAAACTGTGTCCACTTCTACTATAGAGGAAAAAAATTTAGTACTTGTTTCTGAAATAAAGGATATTGATAATTATACTAAAGAAGTAGCTGTAACTGCTTGGTATAAAATTAGACAAAGAAATATTCCTTTCTCTTTATCTCAGTATGTTGTTGATACTCAAGAAAGCGAAGGGCAGTCGTCATGCCGACCTTCACAAGATAAGAAAAAGTGGATAAATCTAGAATCTTATACAAAACAATTAAATAATTATCAAAATATTCAACCAACTAGTGTGGTGCTTAGAGAGGGACGGGTGTTTATCGGGTCTGATAGTTCAGTTGCTTCTGCCCCCGATGTATATATATTTAAAATTAATCATGACACTCGTGAGCTAACTTTTATTTCTTCGATTAATACCGGTCCTGGGGTAGCTGATCTAGCAGTAGTGGGGGATTATATTTATGCGGCAAACACAAGCATTAATGGCCAGTTGCAGATTATTCGAGTTAACGGCAACTCATTAGAATTAGTATCTCAGTACAAGATCCCTGGAATTTACAATGATAATACTACTATAGGAAACAGTCTATTCTACAAAAAAGGACTTATTTTTCTTGGTACACAAAAAAGTCAAATTGAAGAATTACATGCAATCTTGGTACTCAATCCATTAAATCCTATAAGAATTGCTTCACGCGAGTTAGGCACCGCTGTAAATGACTTAATAGTTTTTAGAAATATGGTATATATTGCCTCTCCTGATGATAGTGAGGTTCAAATATTTCTTTTATCCGGCTCCACATTTAATCTATTAGATAAATTTGATGCTTTTGGTAACACAAGCAATGGTAAGCGCTTAGTGTATTTTCTCGGAAAAATTTTCTTGGGAAGGACAGTGGGGCAGAGAGAGGTGTATGGTCTAAACATTGAAGACGAGAAACTAAAATCATTATTCTATTTTACAACAGGAGTAAGCGTACATGGATTAGAAGTGTATGGGAAATTAATGTTTGCGCTATTAAATAAAACAAGCAATGCTTTTCAAATATTTGATATATCATCGAGCACTCCGCAAAACATATCACATAATCTGATTAGTTTTTTGACTAACCCAATAGCACTCTCTTGCGATAAAAATGTGTTTGCGGTCGTTGAGTTAGGTCCGCGTATTACCTTCATTACCTTCTCACCATGAATACAACCAAAGGCTTTACCTTAATAGAACTTATTGTGTATGTTGCTCTGCTATCTTTTTTGCTTACTATCATCACACCTACTTTTATAAACCTAATGAAGCGTAACACTGATTTGCAAGCTCGAACAATTAAAATTCATGAAGAATTCATATATGAAGAATAAAATTACTGAGAATAGAAATGGATTTATATCCCTTATTGTTGTAGTAACCATGAGCTCCTATCTACTTTTTAGTATGTATTTAACACAATATTATATTTGGAATTTAACGTATGCTCAGGCTCGCTTTGAAACTGTAATTAATGAACGTGTAGAGGCAAAAAACTGCAAAAACTTAAACAGTTTATACTCTTCTTTTGATTCAAATTTTAATTTAATAAATTGTTGATATTTTCTTTAAGATTCCTTTAGTCTGTTTTTCTATAATTAGCGTGTTGATTTATAAAT